>CALALQ010000001.1 GCA_937925595.1 uncultured Demequina sp.
TGGCCAGCAGCGCGTTGAGCGGCACGGCCTTGTCGGCGCCCTCGACCTCGCGGCGCGAGACCTCGGTCACCGCGGTGATGTGCGCCGTGACGACGGCGGCGGCGGGCAGGGCGGCCGCAGCGTCACGCGCGCCCGAGCCCATCAGCACGTCCAGCCCGCGGCAGGCGGCCATCGACAGCGACGCGACCGGCGTCGACTTGCCGACGAAGTCGTAGCCCCAGACGGCGGCCGTCAGCGGCAGCGCCACCGTCAGCGCGCGGCGGCCGTCCGCGACCACGGCGAGGCCGAGCGAGCCGGCCGTCAGCGCGGTCGCGAAGCCGAGCGCGAAGCCGGGCGAGACCCGCCCGGACGGAATCGGCCGCGACGGGCGCTCGACGGCGTCCACCTCGCGGTCGGCGTAGTCGTTGAGCGCCATCCCCGCCAGGTACAGCAGCGAGGAGGAGCCGACGAGCCCCACCGTGCGGCGCACGTCGCCCGCCTGGCCCGAGGCAGCGGCGCCGACGAGCACGTCTCCCGGGACCGACAGCACGGCCGGCAGGCGGACGAGCTCGGCGAGATCCGCCGCGGTCGGCATCCTCAGGCGGTGACCCGCTGGAGGACCCAGCGCTCGAGCATCTCGTACTGGCGGTGCAGCGCGTGCTCGGTCGTCCCGGCGGGATCCTTGAAGAAGAACGCCAGCTCGGCCAGCACACCGCGCTCCTCGCGCTCCAGCGCCAGCGCCATCAGGCGGATGAGGTCCAGCAGCAGCGGCGCGGCGAGCGCCGAGTCGCAGCCCTCCCACGTGAACTGCAGCTTCATCCGCACGCCGAGGAAGCCCTCGAAGACGATGTGGTCCCAGGCGGTCTTCCACTCGCCCATGTCGCGGACGTCGTCGATCCGGATCGGCGCCTCGACCGGGTAGCCGAGGATGTCCTCGAGCAGCTTGCCCTTGGACTCGAGCTTGGACTGCACGCGCTCGGGATCGGCCAGGGCCGCGCCGTCACCGCCGCCGAGGATGTTGTACCCGGCCCACGAGCGCACCTTCAGGTTCCGCGCGCCCAGCGCCGGGGCAAGCACGGACTTCATGAACGTCTCCCCCGTCTTGCCGTCCGAGCCCGCCACGGGCACCTCGTGCGCCTCGGCCAGGGCCTCGATGGCGGGCAGCCGAGCACCGACGGACGGGGTGAAGTCCACGAACGCCGCGCCGACCTCGATCGCCGCCAGCGCGTACAGCGCGCTCGGCGGAAGGATGCCCAGCCCGCGCTCCAGCGCGTCCATCAGCAGCGTGGGATCCTGATGGGCAGGATGATCCTCGACCGGCGCCTCCGTGGAGGATACGTTCACGACCACCAGGCGCTGGAGGTCGTGCCGGCTCTTGAACGAGCTCAGGTCGGACACGATGCGCGCGAGCGCGGCCTTGGGCTCCGTGCGGGCGTCGTGGCCGGTGATGCCGGGCCGCTGCTCGGACTCGGCCGCCTCGATGGCGGCGCCGAGCGCGTTCGGGAGCCCGACCGGGAGCACGCCGTCGTCGACCAGACGGGCGGCGCGCAGGGCCAGCGGCGTCTCCACGACGTCGTGACCCCCGAAGACGAGGTCGCCGAGTTCCGGCATGCCCGCTTCGGCGAAATCGGGCCGCATCGAGACCATGCCCGTAGCCTCGGCCAGACCCGCGCCGACAGCCGCCGCGCCCGTGAGCGCGGTGGTGGCGACCGACCCCCGGCCGCCGACGAGCCACACGCCCACCCGGCGATCAGCGCTCATGACCCTGGACCCTTCACTGCACGACGACCATAGCGCCGTGCTTCTCCTCGCTCCATCGGGTTCACTTTATGCTGCATGTCAAGACCAAGTCTGTTCGTTGCCGGGCAAAACAAATAATGCGGTGAGGTGGGGCCGTGTGCTGCGGATACCGCTGATCGTCGTGGCCTTGACGCTAGCGTCCGCTTGCGGCAGCGAGGCCCGCACTGGCCGATCGTCCGAGCAGTTGAAGGTCCTTGTCTATACGGAGACGACGGGGTTCCGGCACGAGTCGATACCCGCGGGCGTGCGCGCGATCGAGCGCCTCGGCGGCCGGCACCGCATGACCGTGCACACCACCGGTTCCTCACGCCGGTTCACCCCGCGGTTCCTGGCGCGTTACGACGCGGTCATCTTCCTGTCGGCGACGGGCACGCCGGTGGACCGGCGTTCCGAGCAGCGCGCCTTCGAGCGCTACATCCAGCGCGGCGGCGGCTACCTCGGCGTGCACGCGGCGTCCGATACACGCGGGAAGTGGCCGTGGTACGAGCGGCTCGTGGGTGCGCGCTTCACGCGTCACGCACCCGGGACGCCTCGCGCGGGCGTGCGTGTAGAAGACGGGAAGTCGGCAGCGACGAAGCACCTCCCCACAGTGTGGCAACGCACCGACGAATGGTATGAGTTCGACCGCAATCCGCGCGGGACGGTGCACGTGCTCGCGACGGTCGACGAGTCGAGCTACGAGGGCGGGACGATGGGCGCCGACCACCCGATCGCCTGGTGCCACCGCTACGATGGCGGCCGCTCGGTGTACACCGCGATGGGGCACACGCGGGAATCCTTCTCCGAGCGCCGTTACCTCGCCCACCTGCTGGGCGCAATCGAGATGGCCGCCGGCCGCGCGAGGTTCAACTGTGCGCCTTAGATCAATCCCCTTCCTTCTCGCCCTGGTGATCGCCGCGTGCGGCGGCAACGACGCCGCGGAGCCGACGCCTGCGCCGCGGGTGACCGAAGAGACCCCCTCCGGCGACGTCGAGTTCTCGACCACGCCCCCGCCGGCCCCCGACGACGGCTCCAGCCCCGCGGTGAACTCGATCGCGGTGGACCCCGGCGACGGCACGATCATGGTCGGCACGGGCCCCGCGATGTTCATCGTCCCGCCCGGCGCGAAGGAGGGCGAGCGCGCGCTCGGCACCCTCACGACGCCCAACGGCAAGGGCACCGTGTCCGGGAACCTGGTCATGCGCTTCTCGGGCCCGAACGAGCTGCTC
The DNA here is from genome assembly GCA_937925595.1 of uncultured Demequina sp. The sequence goes on from CALALQ010000001.1 coordinate 2,988, forward strand.
GCCAGCGGCCACCCGCAGGAGGGCAACCTGCCCGAGAACCTGCCGCTCGTGCGCTCGACCGACCACGGCAAGACGTGGGAGGCCGTGCCGGACACGGTCGAGGCCGACTACCACGAGCTCGAGATCGCCGGCGACCGGATCCTGGCCGTCAGCGTCGACTCGCCGGACATCCTGGTCAGCTCCGACGGCGGCGTCAATTGGGACAAGCGCACGCCGCCAAGCGCGCCGATCGACGTCGTGGTCGACCCGTCGGACCCGCAGCGCTGGGCCGTCTCCACCGAGCAGGGCACGTTCGTCTCCAACGACGACGGCGCGACCTGGCGCCCGCGCGACCCGGGGATGGGCGCGCGGCTGGCGTGGCCGAAGGCCGACGCGCTGTACTCGCTCGACCGCAACGGCAAGCTGCGCGTCAGCCGCAACGGCGGCGAGCGTTTCGAGGACGCCGGCGACGTCGGCGGCCTGCCGAGCGAGCTCACGACGGGCCCGGACGGGACGCTCTACGCGGCCGTTGTGGGCGGCAAGATCCGCAAGTCCGCCGACGGCGGGAAGTCGTGGGAGACCGTGGCGACGCTCAAGTGATGGCCCGTTCGGCTACACGAGTAGCTTTCGCCGGTCGGGGCGACAAAAGTCAATTGACTTCCGACCTGAACTTCGGTTAGCGTTCATCTCCGGGTTGTCATCGGGCTCGGCGTCCAGATGTCTGAGCCCAGAAGAGGAGGAGCTATATGAAGGGAATCTCACGGCGCGCACGCACGTGCGCGGCCGTCGCCGGTTTCGCGATCCTCGCGAGCGCTGCAACCGCTCAGGCCCAGACGCGCCCGGAGAAGACCGGCGACGGTATTCCGACCGGTCAGATGGGCGTCCAGATGTACAACTACGGCAGCTACATCAGCAACGGCGGCTCGACCGGTGCCGCCAACCCGATCACGAACGTCAAGCCCGCCGCTGACGGTTCCAGCTGCGCCACGGCCACCTCGCAGGAGTGCCGCATGAACCGGGTCGAAGCCCTGTTCGCGTTCCTGCAGAGCAAGGGCGTCACCAGCATCGAGCTGTTCGGCCACGCCGGCTTCCCGGCCGCGACCGACCTCGCGGGCACCCGCGCCTACCGGGAGCTGATGGACAAGTACGGCCTGCACGCCGCCGGCCAGCACGGCAACCTCGAGGCGTCGGTCAACACCAACTGGCGCAACCGCGTCGCCGCGGCCAAGATCTTCGGCATGGACTCGATCGGCTCGGGCGGCTACGGCAGCCCCGGCATCGGCTCCTACGCCAACACGCTGCAGACCGCGCGCAACCTGAACACGATCGGCAAGTACTCGGTCGAGCAGGGTGTGGGCCCCGTCTACGTGCACAACCACACGGCCGAGTTCGACGCCAAGTACATGCACAACGGCGAGCTCAAGACCGCGGTGGAGATCATCGCGGAGGAGACCGACCCGCGTTACGTCTTCCTCGAGATCGACGTGTTCTGGTCCTCGGACGCCTTCGACGACGAGACCGGCGTGCCGACCGCGAACCTGATCAACAAGTACCCGTCGCGGATCCGGATGCTGCACATCAAGGACGGCATCAACACGACGGCCCGCGCCTCGGAGACCAACAGCCGCGCCGGCCAGCCGCGCACGGCCGGCACCGGCGTCGTCGACTTCCGCCCGATCCTGACGGCGGCGCGCAACCGCGTGCAGTACTACCACCAGGAGCACGACGGCGGCACGATCACGGACGCCGACGTCTCGCTGACCAACCTGAAGGGCATCAACTCGGCCGTCACCTCGGCCGTCATGGCCTACCCGTCCGGCCCCGCCGAGGCGGTCCCGGCCGGCAGCACCAACTCGTTCACGGTCAAGGTCGAGAACACCGGCGACCTGCCGCTCAACGTCACGGGCGCGTCGATCACCGGCGATGACGCCGGCGACTTCTCGATCGCCGACAACGGCTGTGTCGGCACCCCGGTGGCCCCCGGCTGGCCGCGCAACACCTGCGAGGTCACGGTCAACTTCAAGTCCCAGACCACGGGCAAGACGTCGGTCGCCTACCTGCAGTTCACCTCCAACGCCGACGACGCGACGGAGAAGGTCCTGCTCACGGGCACGACCACGAACGCGTACCAGACCGACGGCACCGTCGGCGGTTCCGTCCCGGCCACGCTGTCGCTGACGCTGGGCGCCGCCCCGTCGTTCGGCGCGTTCGTCCCGGGCCTGGCCCGCACCTACGAGGCCAGCACGACCGCCAACGTCGTCTCGACCGCCGGCGACGCGACGCTCACGGTGAGCGACTCGTCCACGACGGCTCCGGGCCACCTGGTCAACGGCGAGTTCTCGCTCGCGCAGCCGCTGAAGGCCGCCGGCTCGGTCCTCCCGGCCACGGTCAAGACGTACGACGCCCCGGCCTCCAACGACTCCGTGACGATCCCGTTCACGCAGGAGATCGGCGCCAACGAGGCGCTGCGCACCGGCACGTACAGCAAGACGCTCACGTTCACGCTGTCCACGACCACGCCGTAGCCCCCTAAGCAACACCTTGTCGGGCCAGGAGCGCCGGTCGGAAGGCCGGCGCTCCTGCTATCTCACGACCCTGTTCTCACGATGCGCAAGCTGTTCGCAATCCTCGCCCTGTCTTCCCTGCTCGCCGCGTGCGGCGGCAACGGCGACGATCCCGAGCCGCAGGCCGCCACGCCGGCGCCGACCGAGACCGAAGCCGGCCCGCACGACCTCGAGGGCTATTCCGAGGGCGTGCTCAAGTACTACGGCGATCCGCACGACCATGTCGAGGGCGGCAACGTCGAGGCCGAGTACCACCAGCCGCCCAAGCCCGCGGAGGCCGCGGTCGGCGAGATGATCACGCTGACCGGGACCAACATCGGCGTGCGGCTGGAGGTGACGCTCAAGAGCGTCAAGCGCGACGGCGACCGCACCCAGGTGCGCCTGCACCTGCGCAACAACGGCATCGCCGTCTACGAGGGCCCGCTGCAGAACGCCGAGCTGACGTTCGCCGGCGGCGACACCCAGCCCGCCCTCACCGACGAGACCTGCTCGCGCGACTTCGACACCTCCTACCTGCGGATGGACGTCGACGACGAGCGCACCGTGTGCCTGCTGTTCGAGGGGGCCGACGAGCCCGAGCGTCTGCAGCTCGCGCTCGAAGCCGTGCCCACCGACGCCGGCGGCATCTGGAACCTCGGCTGAGGTCGCCGCGCCCCCTGCGCGGGGCGCGGCCCCTCGCGCGCTTCCCCGACGCCCGTCTCCGGGTTGACACGCATGTCCTGCACCGGTCTACTTCGCTGATGAAGCTGATCGTCGTGGTTGCGGCCGCCCTGCTGTTCGTGCCTGCATCGGCCTCCGCGCAGCGCGTCGAGGACGTGTTCTTCAACTCGGTGATCCCGAGCCGGGTCGACCACCTGATCGGCTTCACGCCCACCACGTTCGCCATCCACCCACAGGGGCAGAAGATCGTGCCGATCAAGGTGCGCTTCAAGGGGCGAACGCACCGCTACGTCTTCGGCAACGCCGCCGCGGCGGTCGGTCCGTCAGCCGACATCTACATGAGGAACATGATCCGTGGGCGCCGCTACCCGAGCCCACAGGGCATCTTCCTCGACCGGCGGCTCACGGCCGCCGAGCGCCGTCACGTCCGGGTCCGCGTCGACCTCGGCCGCGATGCCGACGTGCTGGCGGTGCACCGTGACCACCCGGCTTGCGTTTCGGGGGTGTCGCGTGCGGTCGCGCGTCAGATCGCCGCGGGGAAGATCCGGACCTGGTCTGCGGCCGGCGTCCCGATCCCGGCCAGCGGGGACGCAATCGCGTTGCGCCGCGCCGGCGACGGGGTCGAGCGGTCGGTGGAGCCGCGCCTGGCGGCCGGCTGGCGCTTGCCCGCCGGCGCGAAAGCGGCGTTCGACGGCGGGCTGTCCGAGGCCGCGCCGGGGAACCACGCGATCGCTGCCGTCACGAGCTGGTCGCGCGCCCGTGCGTTTCAGCAGACCACGTGCGCCGTGCCGATCGACGGCAGCGCCCCCACCGACGCGTCCGTGCGCGCCCTGTCGCACCGTGACGCCTACCCGGTCTCGTTCGTCACGCTGCGCCGTCTGCGCGACGTGACTCCCATCGCGGACGCGTTCGTGAGCTACCTCAAGAGTCCGCGGGCCACGGCGGCGTTTCGCCAGCGCGGGATGCTGCTCGTGAAGGAGACCTGGCCGGAGCCCGCCCCTCAGGCCTAGCCCCGGCCGCACGTTGGCGCTGACGGCATCGATGACCGGCGGCGCCGATCCACCGGGCCCGCGGCGCGCCCACCCGCAGCCTGACCGAACCCGGCTCCCCCGGACAGGGAATGGGTCCCTCAAGTTCGCGGCCCCGGGGCGCCGATAGCAGTCGTGCACCACTTTCTCACCCGCGCAGGAGGCATCGCCATGATCGACAGCTCGCCCGTCCGTACCGGCCACACCGTGACCCTGCGCGACACCGACACCGGCTCGGCACGCCAATACGTGTTCGTCGACCGCGACGCCGAGCCCGCCCTTGGCCGGTTCAGCGCCCAGAGCCCCGTGGCGCTGGCCGTGCTCGGCCATCACGTCGGCGAGTGCGTCACCGTGCACGTTCCCCGCGGCGACCGGCACATGGAGATCCTCTCGGTCGCCTAGACCGGGTCAGTGCGCGACGTCGACCACGATCCGGGTCGGCGACGTGAGCCGGAAGACCCGGAAGCCGGTCCTGCGGTTCAGGCCGAGGCCGAAGGTGACGAGTCCTTCGAAGTCGCCGGCCTTCTTGATCTGGCGCAGATTCCGGCACCGCGGGGTGAGCGCAGCAGGCACGAGGTTCCTGCCGCGCTGGGTGTGGGCGCGCGCGTCGCGGACGTACACGCGGATTCGCTTCGTACCCAGGAGCGACACCGGGTGCCCGGAGCCGTCCTCGAAGATGCGACTCACATACTTGACGGCGTAGCCCGGCTTCGCGGACCGCGCCCGGATGACGAAGCGGTCGAAGCCGGAATGGCATGCGGCGGTGATCCCGTACACCTCGGCCTGCCCGCCGCCGGCCGGCGACGTCTTCGCGGCGGTCGTGAAGGGCGGCAGCGCCGACGCGCCGGAGGGCCCCGCGAGCAACACCGTTGCGACGGTCAGACCCGCGAGGGTCCCTGCTCGGGGCGTCACCATGCCGCCGGTATACCTGAGGGCTCAGGGCCGGTCAAACGGTCGAAGCCTCCGTCGCGCACTTGAGCGGGCCGGCGTGCGAATTGCCGTGTGTACGCATGTTGCGGATCGGGTGGACGAAGGCGCAGGCGAAGTTCGTCGCGCAGAAACCGGGTGACCCGCGATCCGCCTCGTTCCTCGATTCACCTGAAGGTTGCTTCGACGGTCCCGGTGTTGGTGAACCGCAGGCGGACCAAGGCGGCTTTCGTTCTCGACGATCCCAGCGTTCGCCCGCAGCGCGACGCAAGCCGCGGCAGCGGGCCGAGACGGCCACGAACAAGGCGAAGTTCGACGCGAAGCTCGATGAGCGAAACGGCCGGTGCCGTGACCGTGGTCGCGCAGTCGGGCTCTGCGATCGTGGGCCCCGCCATGGACGCCGCAGCCAGACGCGGCGCGATCTCAGTCCCCGCGACGATGATCGACGAAAGTGGCGCTTGTCCACAAACTCGGCAACTTCGAGCCGTGTCGAATCAGCCCGCTTGAAGCCCACCGAGGGCAGGGGTGATGTACACACGTCCCCGCCCAGGTGACGTTTGTGCATCACCCTCTCGCCGGTTCGCTGCGCGAGTCGCCGGCGCCGTTATTGCTGCGGGGTGATGAACGATCAGGTCCTGACGGGACTCGTTTGTGCCTCACCCCTCGGAGAGCCCGTCGCCGCGGCGATGCTCTTCGACGAAGGGGTGCTTCCGCGGCCGCCCGAGCGTGGGAGTGCATGGCTGATTTTCTCTGGGGCACGGCGGGTATCAGCCCGACGTGACTCGACCGCGTCCGAGCCGCGTCGTCGCGGCGGTGGGACTGCTGATCTTGATTGTCGGGCGGCTTCTTGACGGGTCGCTCCGTACCGTCGCTTTGGTCGTCGGGATCGTGTTGACGGCCGCGGGCATCGTGCTGTTGTGGATCGAGCACCGGCGGCTTGGTCCTGAGCCGGCGTATCACTACAAGCCGGGTGACGGGCCGAAGATCGCGCTCGGTGCCCTGATCCCGCTTGTGGCCGTGGCGGTCGCCGGCGTGGTCTATTTGCTGATCGACTGAACCGGGCACGCGTGCGCGCATCCGGTCCGTCGCATTCGTCCGCGCCGTCCCCTCCAAGCTCGCTGAGCGGGAGCGGTCGACTGGCTTGGGGTCCGTGCGGGAAGGTGAGCGCACAGACGCCCCAAGTCGCCGCTCGCCGGGCGCGAGACAAGGCGCTGATCGTTGGCGGTGTCGCCTTTCCGTTCTTCGCGTTCGCTCGCCCCCCCCTCGACGACCATCCGATCGCCTTCGTTGTTCTCGGCGCTCATCTTGGCCGCGGTCAGCTTCGTGCCCTACGTGCGGGCCCGCTGTCAAGGCCGCTCGAAAATGGACCCCGTGGCGCCGGTTGAAAATTGACCCCTCTCTGGTGATCGTGATCGGCTGAGGAAGCTTGGTGCGTGCCGCGGTCAGTCGGCGGCAGGGCGGGCGAGGTCGCGGTCTTTGAGGCGGTAGGAGTCGCCTTTGAGGGCGAGGATTTCGGCGTGGTGAACGAGGCGGTCGATCATGGCGGCGGCGGTGACGTCGTCGCCGAAGATCTCGCCCCAAGCGGAGAACGGCTTGTTGCTGGTGACGATCATCGAGGCGCGTTCGTAGCGCCGGGAGACGAGCATGAACATCAGGTTCGCGGCTTGGGGGTCGAACGGGATGTAGCCGACTTCGTCGACGATCAGCAGCGGGATCCGTTGGAGCTTGTCCAGCTCGGAGTCGAGGCGGCCTGCTCGTTGGGCGTCGGCGAGCAGTGCGACCCATTCGGTCGCGGTTTTGAAGGCGACGCGGTGGCCGGCCAGGCAGGCGCGGATGCCGAGCGCGATCGACAAATGGGTCTTGCCGGTGCCGGGCGGGCCGAGCAAGACGACGTTCTCTTTGCCGGCGAGAAAGTCGAGTTGGCCGAGGTGCAGGACGGCGGTCTTCTTGATCGAGCGCTGGAAGCTGAAGTCGAACTCCTCGAGCGTCTTGCGGGCGGGGAATCGCGCGGTCTTGATGCGGCCTTGTCCGCCGTGAGCGTCGCGGCTGTCGGTCTCGGTCTTGAGCAGCGCGGCGGCGAACTGCTCGTAGCTCCAGTCTTCGTTGCGGGCCCGCTCGGCCAGCTTGGGCAACGCGCGTGCCGCGGCGAGTGCTTTGAGCGCGCGGAACAGATGCGCGAGCTCGCTGCTGGCGCTCATGCGATCAACGCGTCGTAGCGGGCCAACGGGCGGATCTCGACCGCCGTCTCTGCGGGTGTGCGGCGGCCGTGGTAGTGAGCTCGGGCGTGCTCGAGCGCGGTGATCGTGCGGTGGCGCGCGAAGACCCGGGTGTGCCGGCACGCGATCTCGCCGGTGTCGAGCGCGGTCGCGGTGATCTGGCGCTGATCGACGCGGACCTCGACGCGTCGGCCGACCAACCGCGGGTCCAGGCTGTAGTCGTTGCTGTCAACGCGCAGATAGGGATCGGGCGCGACCCTGGTGACCCAGCGCCGCGCGGTGTCGGGCAGCTCTGCCGGCAGCGCCGTCATGTGCTCGTGCTCGACGCCGAGCCGGTCGATCGGGCGCTCGCGGAGCGTCTTGTGCGTGCGCGCGTTGACCTTGATGAACCAGCCGTCCAGCTGGTCCTGATAGTCGAGCTCGTTGGCGAACACGCGGCCCGGTTCGAAGTTGGTCTCGGCGTAGCCCTGCAAGCGCTCGACGCCGCCCTTGGCCTGCGGATCGGCCGGCTCGCAGAACTCCCAGCCGACCTTCAGTTGCCCGCAGAAGGCGGCGAACGCGTCCGTCGGGCGGCCGCCGTGGCCGTGGATGCCGGCCTGGCGGTCCCAGACCAACGTCTGCGGCAGCGCTCCCAGCCGCTGCAGACAGCCGCCGATCCCGGCCAGCAGGTCCTCGGTCTGGGTTGAGAACACCAGCACTCCGGCGCCGGCGCGCGAGAAGCCCAGACACGCGAACACGACCCAGCCGCGGCGGGTCTGGCCGTGTCCGACCGGGATCTCTGCGCGCGGGCGCCAGAGGTCGAACTGACAGAGCTCGCCCGGCCGGTAGACCGTGCGCTGAAACGTCCTGCGCGGCGCCGCGAACAACGGCCGAACCTCCCGCAGATAGTCATCGACGACCGTCTTGCCCACCCGGCACCCGAGCGGCTCCAAAAGCTCGCGGACCCGGACCCCAGGCAACTTGGGGTCCTCGCGCAACAGCCGGTGAATCTCGTCTTTGAACGGCTCGAGCACGCTCTGCCGGGGCGCCCGCTCGTAGCTCGGCGGGCGCTCCGCCCGCAGCGCCCGCCGGACCGTGTTGCGCGAGAG
>CALALQ010000002.1 GCA_937925595.1 uncultured Demequina sp.
GAAGGGCCGCGGCTACGTGATCGCTGAGCTCAGCGGCACCCCGACCGGTGTCGTCCTGCGCGCGACCGACGGCTCGTCGCGCGGGCGGCCCGCCATGTGCAACCTGTGCCACACGATGCAGCCGGGTGACCAGGTCGCCTTGTTCACTGCCCGCCGGGTGGGGGATGCCGGCTCTCGCGGCGAGGGTGGTTCAGCTTTTCCCCGATCCCATACGGGACAAGGGGTCGCGGAGAGGCGTTCCAGACGTTTTCCACGTCAGGCCGCTTCGTTTTCCACGACTCCCCGGAATCCCTTGAGTTTCCGGGGACGCGATGCCTTGACGACTCCAACGGTCGAACTTCCACACCATCAGCCCATCCGCGTCACCGTCGCGGAGCATCCGCAAGGCGTTGCCGGCTCGGGCGCGTTCCTTTCCGCCGCTGATGCCGTTGTCGACCTCTTTCCTACGACGGCCAGTCCGCGCCGGTGGGCCTCGGCGGTCAAGTCAGCGCGCTGACGAGTGATCGACGTGCTCGCCTCATCCCGCGCAGTGCTCAGTCGGAGATAGAGCACCGCCGTGCGGCGATCGTGCGGCGCAGTCCCAGGAGCGACCATGCCCAGACGGTACGACGATCACTCGAGTCCCGCCGCCCTCGCAATCCGCCGTTGCTGAGGGAATCAGAGAAGCCCCCACGTCGACGTGGGGGCTTCTGCTTGGGTCAGCCGGCGCAAGCGGGGTCGAGCTCCTGGTGCTCGGTGATCCACTTCTGCAGGCGCGGGTACACCCAGAACGAGTAGATGCCGAACGTGATGAGTGTGAGCAGGAACCACTTGATCCACATGCCGAACAGGCCGATCGCGGAGCCGGTGAAACGGAGGCGGCGGCCGTTGATGTAGGTGTGCTTCGTCTTCCAGCGGTAGGTCATCACGACCGCCCACGGGTAGCAGATGCCGAGGGTGAGGACGGTGATCAGGAATCCGCCGATGCCGACGCCGAGCCATGTAGCGGCGCCGCCGTCGAAGCCGAACTTCAGCTGCTGGTTCGCGGGCAGGACTCGGGCGGGGCGGATGTTGATGGTCGGGTTGCTCCTGGAGCCTCCAAGATTCTCGGCCGTCAGGCCGAAGGTTGTGGTGGTCGGGCGTGTCCGGGGTCGCCGAACGCGCCCAGGGTGGGTGTTGAGCACGTTCATGCGCGGTTGGCGCCTAGACGTGCGTGACGAGCTGTTTCGGGTTGCCGCTGAGACTATCGGCGGAACCGGGCGCCAGGCCTGATCTGCGCGGTGCGCGCCGACATCAGGCATAGACGCCGCGCAAGCGCAGTACTGGCACCGGGTCGATGCCGACCCCGACCTGGTAAACCTCGAAGTGGGGATGGCGTCGGGGCCTAGCGCCGGCGGTGCCGACGTGCGCGGAACCCGAACTGCATAGCCCCCGCATGTATGACCGTGCCGTCACGGGCGGCAGCTGGGCGGGAGCGACCGCCATCCGCTGGTCCGGTACTCGATGACGGTTGTCGGCTCTCCCTCAAGGTGGCACACGGAGATCGGATAATCCTGCGCGGTCGACGGCGGCGGCTCCTACGTGAACAGCGCGGGCGACACGAGCTCGCCCGTTTACAGCCGGTTCGCTGGCGATGTCACGGAATGGATCAGGGGGAAGCCAACGGGGACGCTGCGCGCGAGGTCACCGGTCAGCCGGCCGCGGACGCGTCCCTGGTGAACGCGCTGAGGTAGTGGTCGCGCGCAGACGCGATGTGGGCGATGGCGATCTCGCGAGCCCGGGCCCCATCGTGCCGGACGATGGCGTCGACGAGATCCTGGTGCTCTTGCCAGGCCTGGGCGCGACTGCGCGACTCGAAGGGAGGCGAGTACCAGTCGGATCGACGCTTCATCGTTCGCAGAAGATCCAGGAGGAGGTCGTTCCCCGAGATCACGGCGATCTCGAGATGAAGGTCCTGGCGGCGGTTCGAGCTGGGATCGTCCCCGTGGTCGAGTGCCGCGCTGGCCTCGTCGAGGATGGTGGTGAGCTGGCGCACCTGGCTCTCTTCGATCCGGGCAGCGGCACTCTCGACCGATTGCACTTCGAGGGCGGTGCGCACCCCGAAGAAGTCCCGCACCTCCTTCTCGGTCGGTTGATGCACAAACGTGCCCTGATGGGGACGCAGGTCGATGAACCCGTCGCGGGCCAACGCTTGGAGAGCCTCTCGCACCGGTCCACGACTGACCCCCAACTGAAGCGCGAGGTCGGTCTCGACGATGCGTGTGCCGGGAGCGAGCGAGCCGTCGATGATGAGGTTGCTGAGGCGCTCCACGACGATCTGGTGCATCGGCAGCGGCTTCTCGAGTGGCGCGACGAGCGCGTCACCATGTGTGCTGGCTGCCATCTGATGCGCCTCCTGTGAACGAACTGTGTGGCCCGACGAACCCCTAGAAGACAGGGTCTTCCGTACCGGATCAGACCGATTGTAGTCACGCGATCACGCTTGTGAGCGGTCCACGACATTCTGTCTTACGTAGAATGTAAACAGTTGACGAAAGGCAATCGACACAAGTACGGTCGGAACAGAAGCCATCGGCCGGCACCAAGAAGGGATCGAGGCACGAATGAAGCAGGAATTTCATGACGTCATCGTCGTCGGGGGAGGCAACGCCGGTCTGACGGCGGCAATCACCGCTCGGGAGTATGTCGATGACGTCGTCGTCGTCGAGAAGGCCCCCGAGCCGAAGCGCGGCGGCAACTCCTTCTTCACCGGCGGACGGATGCGTATCCCTCACCGAGGCCTGGAAGATCTTGCTGAACTGTCGGGGATGGATCTCGGCGAGCTGTCGAACATCGACCTCGATCCGTACACCGAGCAGGACTTCTATGCCGACATGCAGCGCCAGACCCACTACCGCACCGATGAGACGCTGGCGCGGCTCGTCGTCAGCGGCGCTCGTGACGGCATCCGGTTCCTCCGGTCGCTAGGTTCCAGATTCGAGCTGCCGCTCGGCTTCGATGATGTCAACCGGAGCGGGCGCCTGAAGCTCGTCGGCGGAGACGACCTCCAGCACTACGAGGGCGGTCCAGGCCTTGTGGCGGTGCTGCTGAAGGCCTGTCAGGACCGCGGGATCGCCGTGCGATACGAGAGCGCCGGCAGGGAACTGCTGCGCGGCCCGGACGGCATCGAGGGCATCGTCGTTCACACGCCGGAAGGACCCGTCGAGATGCGCGCCCGCGCTGTCGTCCTGGCCTGTGGCGGGTATGAGGCGAGCCCGTCCAAGCGCAACGCCTACCTCGGCGCCGGGTGGGACCTCGCGAAGGTGCGGGGAACCGAATTCAACACGGGCGACGGACTGGACATGGCGTTCGCGATCGGGGCGCGCGGCTACGGCCACTTCGGCGGATGCCACTCGGTGGCCGCCGACTTCTTCGCCGACGACTTCGGCGACCGTCAATACGGCGATGTTCCGGAGAGGGTCTCGTATCACTACGGCATTACGGTGGGCTCGGACGGCAAGCGGTACTTCGACGAAGGCGCCGACATGCGCGCGTATACGTACGCTCGCAGCGGCCGTACCATCGTCGAGGGAACGCCGGACTCCTACTCCGTGCAGATCTTCGACGCCAAGACGGTCGATCTCCTGCGTGACACCTACCGCTTCTTCAAGGCGGTGAAGTGCGTGAGCGACGACCTGCGCGAGATCGCGGAGGAACTGAACGTCAACGCGGAAAATCTCGTGGCGACGGTCGAGGAGTACAACCGGTCCATCCAGCCGGGGACGGTCGACTACACCGTGCGCGATGGTGTCTCCACTCACGGGATCACGCCGCCGAAGTCGAACTGGGCGACCCCGCTCGACACGCCGCCGTACACGGCCTTCCCGGTCGCGCCGGCGATCACGTTCACGTTCGGGGGCTTGAAGGTGGACACGAGCGCGACGGTCCTGGATGAAGGGGACAAGGCCATCAGGGGGCTGTACGCAGCCGGCGAAATGGTCGGGGGTATCTACTACCACAACTACCCCGGCGGGAGCGGGCTGGTGTCCGGTACGGTTTTCGGACGCATCGCCGGTGCGACAGCGGGCCGCCGCGCGGCCCAGCCGGTGCCCGCATGAGCGAGACCACCTACGCGGATCGGCTGGCTGGGTATCTGACCGACCTCACGGTCGAGATGCTTCCTGATCCGGTCGTGCGCGTAGCCGAAATCTGCAGCATGGACTACCTCGGGGTCGTGCTGGCCGGCCAGATCACGCCCGCGTCGCGGATGGTGACCGATATCGCCCTCGGCGACGGAGGCCGTGCCGAGTCAACCCTCTTCGGGAAAGCGAGCCGGCTGCCGGCCCCGGCCGCGGCCCTCGTCAACGGCACGACCTGTCACTCCATCGAACTCGACGACCACGAGGCGCACATGCGCTCCAAGATCCACGGAGGCGCCGTCGTCTTCTCCGCGGCGTGGGCGGTGGCGGAGACACGGCCGACGACCGGGGTCGAGTTCCTCACCGCCGTAGTGGCCGGCTACGACGCCTTCGGGCGACTATCCGGTGCAACCGACTACCCCGACTACCTGGGCCGCGTGAAAGGATTCCACACCACGCCCCTGTTCGGTCCCTTCGCGGCCGCCGCGACGGCAGGGAAGCTGATGGGCCTGTCGGCGGAGCAGCTCGCCAATGCATTCGGGATCGCCGGTTCTCTCTGCTCGGGACTTCAGGAGACAGTACGAGCCGGAGCAATGGTGAAGCCCTTCCACGCGGGGTGGGCGGCGCAGAACGGCATCATCGCCGCGCGCCTCGCAGCTCGAGGATTCACCGGCCCGCGCTCGATCTTCGAGGGGAGCAAGGGCTTCTACCGCGCCTTCTGCGGCGACGGGCATTACGACCTCAGTGTCATCGACGCGAAGTTCGGTGACGAGTTCGACATCGCCCTGACGATGTTCAAGCCCTACGCGTGCGGCGGCGGCATCCACCCTGTGCTGACCGCCGTCGATCAGCTCAGGACGGAGCACGCGATCGCGCCGCAGGATGTGACACGGATCGTCGTGCACTCGAGCAAGCACGTCGTCGACTACTTCTGCACCCCCTGGGAGGCGAAGGTCGCACCCGTCTCCGGTTCGCACGGCCAGCACTCTCTGCCGTTCGCGGTGGCAGCGCTGATGATCGACGGGGTCGCCCTGCTCGAGCAGTTCACGGACGAGGCCGTCACGCGGGGTGAGATCCTGGCGCTCGCGGCGAAGATCGTCGTCGAAGTCGACGAGTCGATTGTGTCGGACGACCCTGAGGACGAGCCCGCATCCGTCGACATCCACATCGGCGATCGGGTGCTCTCCCGGACCGTGCGGGGCGGAAAGGGTTCGCTGGCCGTTCCGATGTCCGAGGCGGAACTCGCCGAGAAGTACCGACGTCTGGCGGGCCCTGCCATAGGTGACGCCGCCACCGCCCTGCTCGAGGCGAGGGTGCTGCAGCTGCGCGACGATGCCGATGTCAGCGACCTCCCCTCGAGCCTTGCCCCCTGACTAGGAGAGATCACCATGACGCTGCTGGACATCATCAACGCCCCGGGAACGTCGATCGCGCCGGGCGCGTACGACGCGGTTTCGGCACGGATGGTCGAACGCGCGGGCTTCGACCTGGCATACATGTCGGGGGCGGGCATCTCGATGTCGGCGTTCGGGTACCCCGACATCGGCCTGGTCTCGTTCGACGAGGTGCTCGGGCGAATCGATGCGATCGCCGGAAGCATCTCGATTCCTCTCATCGCCGACGGCGACACCGGCTACGGGGGTGTGCTCAACACGGTGCGCACGATCCGAGAGTTCGAGCGCTTCGGCGCGGCGGCGATCCAGATGGAGGATCAGATCTTCCCCAAGCGCTGCGGACACGAGGCAGGTCGCAAGGTCGTACCGACGAAAGACATGTGCGACAAGGTGAAGGCCGCATGCGACACCAGGCGAAGCGAGGACTTTCTCATCATCGCCCGGACCGATGCGCGGACCGAGCACGGAATCGAGGAGGCGATCGCTCGCGGCATCGCCTACCGGGAGGCCGGCGCCGACGTCATCTTCCTCGAGTCGCTGGAGTCTGCGGACGAGATGCGCAGGGCGTGCGCGGAGATCGACGCGCCGATGATGGCGAACATGGTCGAGGGCGGACGCAGCCCGCTGCTGTCGAAGACAGAGCTCGAGGACGTCGGGTATTCGCTGGCGATCTTCCCGAACTCCCTGCTGCGTGCGGTCTGCAAGACCGCGGAGCGGGTCTTCGGCATCCTTAAGGAGACCGGGGGCACGACGTCGCTGTTGCCGGAGATGTACTCGCACACGCAGCTGTGGAATCTGATGTCCAACGACGAGTGGGCCGCGTACGAGCGCTATGTCATCGACGGCACCGAGGAGGTGCCGCTCCCGTCGAGGGCGTGAGGTTCGTACTGCGTTTCCGGGTCAGCCCGCCGCCACCGCACGGACGATCGCGTCCCTGACTTCCGTCGTCGTCGAGCTCCCGCCGAGATCCGCCGTGCGGACGCCCTCTGCCAGCACGCGGCTCACGGCACGCTCGGCGATGTCGGCAGCCTCGACCAGAGCGGTAGAGAAGCGTTGCTGCCCGAGCCACCGCAGGAGCATCGCCGCCGACTCGATCATCCCGACGGGGTTCGCGAGGTTCCGTCCTGCGATGTCGGGCGCTGACCCGTGCGCGGCCTGGGCCATCGCATGCTCCGCCCCGGCGTTGAGCGAGGCGGAGCATCCCAGACCGCCCACGACCTCGCCGACGAGGTCGGAGAGCACATCCCCGGTCAGGTTCTCCGTGAGGATCACGTCGAAGGTCGCGGGGCGGCGCACGAGCAGAGCTGCCATCGAGTCGAAGAGGGAGTCGTCGGTCGGCACATCGGGATACGACCGCGCAACGTCGCGGCACTCGCTGAGCCACAGTCCGAACGACCGGGGCATGACGTTCGACTTGTGGACGATCGTCAGGCGGCCCTGGCGCGCGCGTGCCAGTTCGAACGCCGCTATCGCGATGCGACGGATGCGGGCACGGGTGAACAGGCCCATCGTGATCACCGAGTCGGGGTCGGGCATCACCTCGCCGTCTCCCGCGAACATGTTGCGATCCGAGTAGAGCCCTTCCGTGTTCTCGCGCACGGTCACCAGGTCGACCCCCTCACGAAGGCTCTTGACGCCGGGGCGGCTGCGAGCCGGACGGATGTTCGCAAAGAGGTCGTATCTCACGCGAAGCTGTGCGCTCGGAACCCTGTCCGGTCCTCGCTGCCACTCTTCGCCGTAAGACTGACTGTCGTGCGGGCCGACGATCCACCCCGCGCACGAGTCGAGAACGGGGAAGTTCTCCGGTGGGATGCAGCGGCCGACCGCGGCCACGCTGGCCGCCCCCATGGGGAGCGGCACCCATTCGATCGCCTCGGCGCCTGCGCGCTCGGCGGCCGCCTCAGCAACGCGCAGCGCCGCCGGAACGATCTCGGGTCCGATGGCGTCGCCTTCCATCACGGCGATCCGCAGCGGTCCTGTCATGCCTTCTCCTGTGATTCGAGTCGTGTGCGTGCGAGGTCTGAGAGTCGCGCGGCAGGCGAGATGAGATCCGGATCGGTGAGGATGTCGATGACGGTCACGCCAGCGGTGGCCGCCGACGCATCGAGGGCCTTCCGCAGCGCCGCGGCGCTGTCGACCGAGATCCCTGTCGCGCCGAGCGACTCCGCGAGCTTGGCGATGTCGACCGCTCCGATGGCGACACCTGCGACCCGTCCCATCTCCCGCTGCTGGTGCATCGCGATCGTGCCATACAGACCGTTGCGGAAGACGAGCACCGTGAGCGTCACCCCGTATCGCACCGCGGTCTCGATCTCCACACCGGACATGAGAAAGCCGCCGTCGCCGGCCACCGCGACGACGCGTCGCTCGGTGTCGGCGAGTGCCGCGGCAATGCCTGCAGGAACTCCGTAGCCCATGGCTCCGCTGATCGGGGCGAGCTGGGTGTGTGCGGCGTCGTACGGCCAGTACGCGTGCAGGAAGGCGGAGAAGTTGCCCGCGTCGCTGGCGACGATCGTGTCGGCGGGAAGCCGGTCGCGCATCACCTCGAGGACGACGGCGGGATCGAGGCCGCGGACCGCGGCACGCCGCCGTGGTGTCGATGCCGTGACCGCCTCCGCGTGAGCGTCGCCGAAATCCCTTCCGATGCGCTCTCCGGGCGCCCGCTCGAGACGATCGAGCAGGTCGCCGACTTCTCCGACGACTGACCAGTCGCTGTGGAGGGGCGCGCCCATGACCGAGTCGTCGGTGCCCACGTGGATGACGCGGGCGCTGGTGGGGGGCAGGGTGAACGACTGGGTCGTCACCTCGTCCAAACGCGACCCCAGCACGAGCACGAGGTCGGCCTGGCGGAGTGCCGCCAGGACGGGGGCGGGCGTCCCGAGCGTCAGGTGTCCCAGGTAATGCGGGTCCTCACGGGGGAACACGTCCTGCCGCCGGAACGCGCAGTACACGCCGACGCCGTAGCTCGCGGCGAAGCGTACCAACTCGGCGCGGAGCCCCTGCGCGCCCGGGCCGACGATCGCCACCGGCGACTTGGCGCCGTCGATCGCCGCGGCGAGCGCGTGGACCGTGGCATCCGTCACGACAGGCGGCGATACCGCCGCCTGCACGCGTCGGACCGCGAGCTCGACCGCCTGCTCGCTCGGGCTGGCGTCGAGGATGTCGGCCGGAAGCGCGACGACGACTGGCCCGGGGCGGCCCGACACCGAACGGATCAGCGCGGTGGCGATGAGGTCGGGGATGCGCTCGGTCGTGTGCGCGGTGGTCGCCCATTTGGCGATGGGGCGGAAGAAGGCCGCCAGATCGACCTCCTGGAACGCTTCCTTCTCCGCACGCGTCTCTTCGACCTGTCCCAGCAAGATCAGCATCGGCGTGGAATCCTGATACGCCGTGTGCACGCCGATGGCGAGATTGCTCCCACCGACTGCCCGTGTGGCAGTGGCAACTGCAGGGACCCCGGTGAGTTTGGCATCCGCTTCGGCCATGAAGGCGGCACCTGATTCATGGCGGGTCGAGATCAGCGTCACCTCGCTGCTCTGCTCCACCGCATCGAGCACCTGCAGGAAACTTTCGCCGGGCACGGTGTAGACGCGGCGGACTCCGGCCGCGGCGAGGATCCGCACGATGGCATCCCCCGCATGCCGCTGCCCGGTCGCGCCGTTCTCAAGGTCGGACACTGATGCTCACCGTCCTGGTCGTCGTATAGAAGTCGAGGGCGGCCAAACCCTGCTCGCGCTCGCCGTAGGACGATCCGCCGGCACCGCCGAAAGGGAGCCAGTAGTCGACGCCGGTCGTCGGCCGATTCACCTTCACCACCCCGCTTGCCACCTCGTCGGCGACGGTCATGGCGTCGCTGAGCGCGTCGCCGTAGATCGCGGTGACCAGGCGGAGCGGGTGCCGATTCACGAGACCCACGGCGGTCGCGGCATCGGGAACGACCGTCACCGACGCGATCGGGCCGAACACCTCTTCGCGGACCAATTGCGCGTCGTGCGCGGGTTCGATCACCAGGGTGGGCGGCGCCATCCACCCCTCGCCCTGGATGGGTGCCGGCCGAAGGACCGCGCCGCCCGATGATGCCGCGGCTTCGGCGACGCGGTCGAGCGACCGCGCGCTGATGACGGGACCGACCGTCGTGTCCTCGGAGGCCGGATCTCCGACGGCCAGAGCAGCCCACGCCTCGGCGAGCGCGTCTGCGGCGCGCCGCCCGCGATCCTGCACGACGATGATCCGGCTGGTTGCCGTACACTTCTGGCCCGCATAGCCCGTGGCGGCCGCAGCGATGCTGGTCGCAGCGTGTGCGAGGTCGGCGCTGGGGAGGATGATCGACGCGTTGGACCCCCCGAGCTCGGCCTGGACCGGCACGCCGCGCTGCGCCGCTCGCACGGTCACCGACCGGCCGACCGCTGTGGAGCCGGTGAAGGAGATCGCGTCGGCGTGATTTAGCAGCGCCGCCCCGGCAGCAGGGCCACCCACGATGACCCTGAACACGTCCTCAGGGAGGCACTGGGCCGCGAGTTCACCGAGACGCAGTCCGCACGCGGACGCCTCCGGGGCGACCTTGACAAGGACTGTATTGCCCGTTGCGAGCGCGGGCGCAGCCTTCCACATCGGGATCGCGAGCGGAAAGTTCCAAGGCGTGATAAGGC
>CALALQ010000003.1 GCA_937925595.1 uncultured Demequina sp.
CGGCGACCTCGAGCAGGGCCGCCTGCACGGGAGCTTCGTCCCGCGTCGCCGCCGCCACGAAGTGATGCAGTTGCTCGTACCCGACACCCGCCTCGCGCGCCGCCATCGGGGCGGGCGCGGAGGTGGAGCTTCCGCGCCACCCGGAGGACGGCCCGAGCCCCGCTTCAGGCGCGCTGCAGGTCGGTCGTCGCCCGCTGGAGAGCGACGATCAGGGCGTCTCTCCTGGCCGCGAGGTCCGCCGTGGTCCGCTCTCCCACATGCGTGCGGACGCCCTCGGCGAGTTGCTGTGCCAGGCTCTCGTCGAGATGCAGGACACCAAGGTCGTCCCACCAGCGGTTGAAGCTCGGCGTGTACCGCTCACAGAAGGCGGCGATCCCGCCGGCGCCGGCCCCGAGGTGGAACAGCATCGTGGGCCCCATCGCCGCCCAGCGAAGCCCCGGGCCAGCCCAGACGGCCTTGTCCACGTCCTCGACGCTGGCTACGCCCGATTTGACGAGATGCAGCGCTTCCCGCCACAGCGCCGCCTGCAGGCGGTTCGCGACGTGCCCGGGCACTTCCTTCTGCACGCGTATCGTCACCTTGCCGACGGCCTGGTAGAACCGCTCGGCCTCCTCGGCGACACCCTCAGCAGTCGCCGCGTTCGCGAGGACCTCGACGAGCGGAATGAGGTGGGGCGGGTTGAACGGATGGCCGAGGACGAAGCGTGCAGGATTCTGCCAGCCATCCTGCATCTCGGTGAGTGTCAATCCCGAGGCCGATGACGCGACGACGGCGGTCGGCTTGAGAGCCGGCTCGATCGCCTCGTAGAGCGCCTTCTTGATCTCGATCCGCTCGGGCGCGTTTTCTTGAACGAAATCCGCGTCCTTCACGGCGTCCGCCGCCGATGCGTGAAAGGTGAGAGTGCCCGGCGCACCATCCTTCACGAGGCCGAGCGCCTCGAGCGCCGGCCAGGCGACCTTCACGTAGTCCCGCGTCGCGGCCTCCGCCGTCTCAAGCGGATCGTACACCGCGACGTTCCGCCCGGACGCGAGGAACAGCGCCGTCCAGCTCATCCCGATCACGCCGGCCCCCAGAACGGCGGTGTTGCTGAAGTCTGTCATCGAAGAATCCTTCTCCCTGACCAAGTCCCCCCCCCCGCTCAGAAAGCGACACGGTCTCCACCCTTCAGCCCGAGCCGTTCCCGCGCTTCGCTGGGGGTAGCGACCGTCAGCCCGAGGTTCTCGATGATCGCGCGGATCTTGGTGACCTGCTCTGCGTTGGACCGCGCCTTCCGGCCGGGGCCGATGTAGAGGCTGTCCTCCAGGCCGACGCGGACATTCCCGCCGAGCAGCACGGCCTGTGTCGTGAAGGGAATCTGGTGCCTCCCGGCCGCCAGGACCGACCACTCGTAGTCCGAGCCGAACAGCTTCTGCGCGACGGTGTGCATGTGCATGAGGTTGTCGAGATCGGCACCGACCCCGCCCAGGATCCCGAACACCATCTGGATGAAGAACGGCGGCTTGATCCATCCCTGATCCAGAACCCAGGCGAGATTATACAGGTGACCGAGGTCGTAGCACTCGAACTCGAACTTTGTCCCGTGCCCTTGCCCAAGCTCCTTCACGACATATTCGATGTCGCTGAACGTGTTCTTGAAGACGAAGTCCCTCGTCATTTCGAGAAACGCCGGCTCCCAGGCGTGCTTCCAACTCGTGTACTTGGCCGCCATGGGGAAGATGCCGAAGTTCATCGATCCGACGTTCAGGGACGCCATCTCGGGGCTCGCCCTGACGGCGGCTCGCAGCCGCTCTTCGCGGGACATCCCGAGGCCGCCGCCCGTGGAGATGTTGATGACCGCGTCGGTCGACTGCTTGATGACCGGCAGGAATTCCATGAACACTTCGGCCCGCGGGTCGGGCTTGCCGTTCTCCGGATTCCTCGCATGCAGATGGATGATCGACGCGCCCGCTTCCGCCGCCTCGATCGACGCCTGCGCGATCTCGCTCGGCGTGATCGGTAGCGCGTCCGACATCGTCGGCGTATGGATGCCGCCGGTGGGGGCGCAGGTGATGATGACCGACTTCGCCATCAGCTTCTCTCCTTCAGGCCGAGCTTTACGCGCGCCTCTGCCGGCGTGAGCGGCCGGGCGCCCATCCGCACGATGATCTCCGTCGCCCGCTCCGTGAGGGACGCGTTGGTGGCGTAGACGCCTTTCTCAAGCCAGAGATTGTCCTCGAGGCCGACACGCACGTTACCCCCGAGAAGCACGGCCTGGGCGACCATCGGCATCTGCATGCGCCCGATGCCGAAGCCGGACCAGATCGCCTCCTTCGGGATGTTCTCGGCCATCAGCTTCATGGTCGCCGTGTCGGCCGGCGCGCCCCACGGAATTCCGAGACAGACCTGGATGAGGGGTTTCGAATCGAGCAGGCCTTCGTTCATCAGCTGCTTCACGAACCAGAGGTGGCCGGTATCGAAGACCTCCAGCTCCGGCTTGACGCCGAGCTGTCTGATGCGCTTCGCCAGTGCACGCACATGCGCCGGCGTGTTGACGAAGACGAAGTTCCCGTCGCCGAAGTTGAGTGTCCCGCAATCGAGGCTGCAGATCTCCGGGAGCAGCTCCTCGATGTGAGGCAGTCGCGCGAGCGGTCCCACCAGATCCGACGACGGATCGAAGCGGATCGGGTCCTCATCCGGCCCGAGCGCGAGATCGCCGCCCATACCGGTGGTCAGGTTGATGATGACGTCGGTGTCGGACGACCGGATACGATCGACGACCTCGCGATAGAGGCGCACATCGCGACTGCCCTTGCCCGTTTCGGGATCGCGGACATGGCAATGCGCGATCGCCGCACCCGCCTTCGCAGCCTCGATCGCCGCTTCGGCGATTTCTTTCGGCGTGACGGGGATGGCGGGGTGCTTTCCGACCGTATTGCCGGCGCCCGTGACGGCACACGTCACGATGACTTCCTGATTCATTGCGTTCTCTTGCGCGCGAACGTCCACCGCCGGGCGCACTCAGGGTGCGCCCAGAGACGAATTTCGATTTGTGCGGGAAGATGGCCGGACCGGGCCGGAAGACGGCCGATCCGGCAACAGTTACCTCAGCACTCTTACTTGCACTCGACGTTTCTCAGGTCGACGCGGTTCGTGTCGATGTGGGGCTTGTATCCAGTGCAGTTCTTTCGCATACCGGCGATCACGCCGGCGAAGACCGGGGTGATCGCGCCCCCCTGCTCGGTCAGCATGCGCTGGGCTTCCTGATAGAGGTAGCGCCGCTGTTCGGGATCGACGGTGGCTGCGGCCCTCTTCAGGAGATCGTCGTAGTCGGGCCGCTTCCAGTGCGTCTCGTTCCAGGCCGAAGAGCTCTCGAAGGTCAGCGCGAGTGCCGAGGACGGGGGCCGCGGACCGAGATAGGACGAGAAGAAGGGCTTCTTCATCCACACGTCGTCCCAGAAGCTCTCGGTCGGCGTGTTGATGATGTTGACCTTGATCCCGGCCTCGGCCGCCATCTGAGCATAAGCCTGCCCGAGGAGATCGATCCCCGGGAAGTGCTTCGCCGTGTAGAGGTCGACCTCGATGCCGTCAGGATAGCCGGCCTCGGCGAGCAACTGCTTGGCCCGGGCGATGTCCTGCGGAATGATGTCGTGGCGGTAGGCGTCGGGGCTGCTCGGCGGGATCGGGTTGTCGTTGCCTGGCTCGCCGAAGCCGAACACGGCCGTCTGCACCATCGCGTTCCGGTCGACGACGATCTTCATCGCTTCCCGAACGCGCGGGTCGTCGAACGGCTTCGCGTCGGTCTCCATGGCGAGGTACAGGGCAAATCCGCCGCCCTCGGACATCAGGAGTTCGACGTCGGGATTCGACTTCAGCGGTGCGACGGCGGTCGGATCGACGACCAGATCGACATCGATCTGGCCCGACATCAACGCGGCCATGCGGGTCATCGGCTCGACGATAAGCGTGGTCTCGATGCACCTGGCCTTCGGCAGTCCTTCCTGCCAGTAGGTCTCGTTCCGCTCATAGACGCGGCGAGGCTGGTTCGGTTTGAACTCCTTCACCTTGAAGGGACCCGTTCCGACCGGACGGGTGTTGAGCTCCTCGGTGGTGGAGCCGTCGGGAACGATCACGGCCGCCCTGGTGGAGAGGATGATCGGCAGCTCCGCGATGGGCTCCTTGCCTGTAAACCGTACGGTGTACTTGTCGACCGCCTCGATCCCCTCCGGGTCGATGACGCTCAGCTCAGGCCGGGCGGGTGAGTTCGTCTTCTCGTCGAGAAGCCGCTTGTACGTGTAGACCACGTCGGCGCTGGTGAACTCACGCCCGTCGTGGAACTTGACGCCTTCGCGGAGATGGAAGGTCCACGACCTCGCGTCTTCGCTCGGCTCCCAGGAGGCCGCTAGAACCGGGATCGGGGTGAACTGGTTGTCGAGAGCGATCAGTGGCTCGTAGATGTTGCGGGCGATTACGGAATCGCCCGTGTCGGTCATGTACGCCGGATCTGCCGATTCCTTTTCACCGCGGCTTTCGAAGAGGCCGACCTTCACACACTCGTCGTCCGCGAACGCCGCCTGATGACCCGAGAGAAGGCCGAGTATTACCGTCGCCAGACCGTAGATCAGTCCGCGCTTGAATGAATTTCGCATCGATTTCCATCCCCATTCATCGTTGATCTTGCACCAAAGAAGGTAACGGAACTCCCGCCACCTTCCCTCCTTACCTGGGATTTCGCCCGAGTGGACCCGGCGGTCAGACGAGATCTCGCAGTCGCTCCACCGGGATATGGCACTTGATGTGTCCGCCCCCCTCCGTCGGGCGGGCGGGAGGAACGCTCGATTCGCACACCTTGCCGAGCTGCCACGGGCACCGGCCCGCGAACGTGCATCCCCGGCTGGCAGAGGGACCCATACTCGTCTCCTTTACCTGCCCGCCCCTTCGATCACTCGTGTAGCGTCGTGTAATGTACGGCACCGCCGAAAGCAGTACTCGCGTGTAAGGGTGATAAGGCGGCGAAAAGAGATCGCGCGTGCTTGCGATCTGCATCAGTTGACCATGATAAAGGACGCCCACGCGGTCGGCGATGTTTCTCACGACGGCGAGGTCGTGCGAGATGAACAGCATCGCGACGTTGTGTTCTTCCCGCAAGCGGACCAGAAGATCGATGATGCTCGCCTGGACGGACACATCGAGCGCCGACAGGACCTCGTCGCAGAGAACGAGCTTCGGATTGACCGCAAGAGCCCGCGCGATCGCGACGCGCTGTCGCTCGCCACCGGACAACTGGTTCGGATACCGGTCGGCGTAGCTCGCGTCCAAACGGACGTCGTTCAGCGCCCGGACGATCACCTCGCGGTTGTCCCGCGGCGCATCGGGATAGAAGAACCGGATCTGACGATCGAGGATCGCTCCGATGTGTTTGCGCGGGTTGAGCGACGCGTCCGGATTCTGGAAGATGAACTGGATCTCGCGGCGCAGATCGCCGCTGCGTCGGTTCACCTCTCCGGCGAGGTCCGCTCCCTCGAAGCGAATACGCCCTGACTCCGGCCGGATCAGTCCGCTGATCGCGCGGGCGATCGTGGACTTGCCGCTTCCGGACTCGCCGACGAGGGCGAAGATCTCTCCACGCCGTATCGAGAAGCTGATCGGCGGCACAGTCGGCCTCACTGCCTCCGCGGCGCGGAATCGGCCGAGCAGGGCGTGGAGAGGTTTCCGGTAGGAGATCGTCACGTCCTCGAGGGCGAGGAGGTCCTCCGCGCCGACGAGCCGAGCTCCACCCGAGACGACCGGCTCCGCCCGCCGCGCCTCGAGGTCAACCTCGCGAATCCTGGAGCAGGCGACGACGTGATCAGGTCCGACGGCCGTCTGCTCGGGCGCGACGGTCGCGCAGTCTGGCGTGGCGAAGTCGCATCGCGGCTGGAACGGGCAGCCCGCGGGCAGCTCGCGTCGCCGCAGAACGCCGCGAAGTCTTCCGGACGGCCGTTCCTCCCCCTGATCAATGCAGGGAACAGAGGAGATGAGCGCCCGCGTGTAGGGGTGGCGCGGCCCGGAGAAGATGACGTGGGACGGCGCCACCTCCACCATCCGGCCGGCGTACATGACGCCGACCCGGTCCGCCATCTGCGCGAGCAGAGCCAGATCGTGCGTCACGTAGACCATCGCGACGCGCAGGCGGCTCCGCAGATCGACCAGCAGCGAGACGATCCTCTGCTGTGTCGTCACGTCGAGGCCGGTCGTCGGTTCGTCGAGAACCAGAAGCTCCGGTTCGCATGCAACCGCCATCGCGATGGTGACGCGCTGTTGCTGGCCGCCGGAGAGCTGGTGCGGATACCGATGCTGGATCTCGCGCGGATTCGGCAGTCCGACGAGATCGAGAACCTCGAGGATTCGATCCGTGTGCGCCTTCCGGTCGGCCCCTTTCCAGTGCGCCGCCAGCATCTCGCCGATCTGCTCCCCGACACGCATGCCGGGGTTGAGGGAGGTCGTCGGGTTCTGGGGCACAAAGCCGATACCCCGCCCGCGCAGCTGATCGAGCTCGGCTCGGCCCAGCGTCAGGACGCTCTCCCCCTTGAAGTGCACGGCGCCGCTGTCGACACGCGTGCCGGGACGGTGAAAGCCGAGCAAGTGATAGGACAGGGTGGACTTTCCGCACCCGGATTCACCGACAAGGCCAAAGATCTCGCTGCGCCGGACATCGAACGAGACGTCCTTCAGCACCTGCGTCCACCCGTCGCCGTCCCGATAGGAGACGTTGAGACGGGACACGGATACCAGCAACTCTTGCACAGGGCGCATCCGCATCACTTGGTCGAGAACTGGACGTTGCGCCCGAGGATCTGCGCTATGCCGTCGGTGAAGAGGTTCAACCCGATCACGAGCGTCGCGAGCATCATGCCCGGACCGAGGACGGTGATCGGCGACATCATGAGCAGGTTCCTGTTCTCGCTGATCATCAGTCCCCATTCGGGGGTGGGCGGCCTGATGCCGAAGCCGAGGAATCCGAGCGAGCCGACCAGCACCGGGGCGTAGCCGGCGCGAAGCGCGAACTCCACGAGAAGGACGCTGCTGGCATTGGGCAGGATCTCGCGGAACATCACCGACCAGGCGCCCTCGCCCCGCAGCTTCGCCACGGAGATGTACTCGCGCGTCACGATGTCGAGCGCGGCCGCGCGGGCGACACGCTCCATGCGTGGCGCGTAGACGAAGGCCACGGCGCCCACGATCATCGCCGGCTGGCCCGACAGTTGCGGTCCGGCCGCCGCGATGACGAGCAGGGCGAGAACGAGGATGGGAATGCTGACGAGCGCTTCGACCACGCGCTGGACGACCTCGTCGATCACCCCGCCGATGTAGCCGCACAGCAGACCCACGGTACCGCCGACGGCGAGACCGAGCAGGGTGCCGCTGACGCAGAGCGTCAGCACGATGTGCGAGCCGTAGACGGCGCGCGAGAGGATGTCCCGGCCGAGCTGGTCCGTCCCGAACGGGTGCTCCAAGCTCATTCCGGCCAGCGGGATGCCGGTGCCCATCTGGCTGTAGCCGTAGGGAATGACGAACGGACCGACGACGGCGACGATCAGGTGGATCGCCAGGATCGCCCCGCCCCACTTGAAGCTGGCGGGCGCCCTTCGAAGGCTCTGCAGCCACCGCGCGCGGCGCGGCATGGTGACAGACTGGATGCTCATGTCACAGCGCCCGCAGCCGTGGGTTGAGGAACACTGCGGCGAGATCGCTCAGCAGGTTGGCAGCCGTGTAGACCGCCGCCGAGATCAGGATCGTTGCCTCGATGACCGGCAGGTCCCGCATCTGGAGAGAGTCGATCAGGAGGCTGCCGAATCCGGGGAAGGCGAAGATCCGTTCGACGACCACGACGCCGCCGATCAGATAACCGAGATTGAGGGCCATGATGTTGAGCGTCGGAATGAGCGCGTTCGGGAGCGCATGACGGAGGATCACCCGCCGGCGCGACAGCCCCTTCAGCTCGGCCATCGTGATGTAGTCGGATTCGAGCACCTCGATGAGGCTGCCGCGCAGCATGCGCACTCCGTACACGGCCATGACGATGCCGAGCGTCGTCGCGGGCAGGATGAGCGCCCGCACGTAGCCCCACAGCGTCTCGCTCCCGTCGATCAGGGAGACGGCCGGCAGAACCGGGATGTAGATGACGAACGCGATGAGCAGCAGCGTCGCCAGCAGGAAATCGGGGATCGAGAGCAGCAGGAGCGTCACGATCGAGAGAACGTGGTCCGCCGTCCGGTTGCGGCGTGCAGCCTGGATGACTGCGGGGATCACCGTCAGTGGAATGCTGATCGCGAACGCGACGACCGAGAGTATGACCGTGTTCACGATCCTGGGAGCGATGATCTCCGAGACCGGTCGCTGACTGGTCAACGACACCCCGAGGTCCCCGTGGAGAAGGTTTCCGAGCCACTCCAGGTACCGGACGTATCCGGGCTGGTTGAGGTTGAGCTGCTCTCTCAGCAGGACGAGGCTCTCCGGGGTCGCCTCTCGCCCAAGGATCCGGCTGGCGACGTCGCCCGGCAGGATCTCGAGCATCCCGAAGATCAGCAGGGACACCAGGAGGAGCGTCAGCAGCGCCAACGCCATCCTCTTGAGTGCAAGACCGACGATCAATATTCCTCCCCCAAACTCGGAACTACGTACTGGGAAAGGCGCCGCCCCCCCGCCCGCGCCGCGCGCGTCGTCCTGTCGACGCCGCCGTATTGCTGTCCCCTGTCGGCTGGCCCCTCCGGCCTGATGGCGATCCTAAATTGACGCCACCCCCTCTCTTGCCTATAAGCGACCAATACTTGCCTCGACACGTCCCGCATGGGTGTGGCGCGTGTCAAAAGAGTCACCCGGGAGCTGCCGCGTGTTCGCGCCTTATGATGGCGAGGGGCCGGAGCCGATCGGCTTCTTCGTCACCCCGCAGATATCTTTTTTTTCGCTTCTTTCTGCCTATGATCCACTTCGAGTTGCGAACCAGCTCAGTGGCCGGATGCTCTTCAGCTATCAGCTCATTACGGAAAATGGCGGACCGATCACCGCCTTCAACGGAATGAGCGTGAGGGCGGATGCTTCGATCGCCGAAGTGGATTACGTGCCGTCCCTCGTCGTGTGTTCGGGATACCAGCCCGAGCGGTATGCCACCCGCCCCGTGCTGGGCTGGCTACGCAAACATGCCCGGAAGGGTGCACAGCTCGGCGCGATCGATGCCGGCTGCACCCTGCTGGCGCGCGCCGGTCTCCTGGACGGCTACAGAGTGACGATGCACTGGGAGGTCATCGACAGCTTCCGGGAGCAGTTCCCGGAGACCATCGTCACGAACGAACTGTTCGAGGTGGACCGGGATCGCTTCTCCTGCGCCGGCGGAATCTCGGGATTCGAGATGACCCTGTCCATGATCGCGAGAAAGCATGGAAGGCGCCTTGCCGCAGCGGTCGCCGATCAGTTCGTCTATGGCCGGGTTCGGCTGCAGTCCTATCCGCAGGAGCTTGCATCCGCGAGCTTCATCCGGGCGCGCAGCGACGTGCTGCACAAGGCGACCGTTATCATGGAACAGAACATCGAGGCCCCATTGGAGATCTCCGAAGTCTCTGCCCGCGTCGGCGTCACCAACCGGCACCTGGAGCGCGTATTCCGGTCGCACATGCACATGCGGCCATCGGCTTACTATCTGATGGTTCGGCTGAGGAAAGCGCGGGATCTTCTCCAGCAGACGACGATGCCTGTCACGTCAGTGGCCGTCTCGTGTGGCTTCGTCTCCTCGGCGCACTTCTCGCGGGCGTACAGGAAGCACTTCGGCCTGTCACCGCGGCAGGACAGGACGATGGGGGTGAATCCCATCTCCTGAAGCGCGCAGCCGCACCCGGCGGTGCCGTTGCCGCGCCGGCAAAAATTGATCGCCGCGGCACGACAGGGCGAAGGGCGTCAGGCCCGTGTCCTGAGATGCTGCGGCGATCAGCGGGGTGGATTCAGGGGCGCCGGGGAACGACGACCGCGTCGACGGCGACCGCGCCGGTCGGGCCGACGATGATCGGGTTGACGTCGATCTCGCTCACCTCATCCCCCAGTGCCGCCACGAGAGCCGAGAACCTGGACAGCGCCCGGGCGACCGCTGTGATGTCCGCCTTCGCCAGATCGCGGCTGCCGTGCAGGAGCTTCGAAATCTTCAGCCGCTCGATGAGCCGCCGGGCGTACGCCTCGTCGAAGTCCGGGATGGCGAACACGCTGTCTTCCAGGAGCTCGATCCACTTGCCGCCCGCACCCACCATGAGGATCGGGCCGAACTGGGGATCCTGGATCATGCCGAAGGCGAGCTCGACGCCGGCGCCGATCATCGGCTCCACGATGACGCGGGGGCCGAGTCGCCCGGCGATATCGTCGTAGGCTGCGGCCAGCGCCGCCTCGTCCTTCAGATCGAGCCGGACGCCGTCGACGTCGGACTTGTGGCGGATGCCGGGCGCCGCGGTCTTCAAGGCGACGGGATAGCCGATCCGCGAGGCGGCCTCCGCAGCCGCTGCCACGCTTTCGACGACCTCGCCGCGGGCGACCGGGATGCCGAAGTCGGAGATGAGGGACAGGCTGGCCGCCTCGTCGAATTCCTCGCCCCGGGACAGGCGATCCTTCCAGCTCCGCACCAGGTCCGCGGAGGGGCGCTCCGCCGCCGGACGCGCCGGGTTCGCCCGATAGTCCCGATAGGCGAGCGCCGCCCTGACGGCCGAGAGCATGGCGTCGCAGCCGTTGATGAGGGGGACCCCCGCATCGAGCAACCGGACGGCGAGCTTCTGGTTCTGCGCCTGGGCGACGCTGTTGCAGACGACGAGGGGCTTCTCCGTCTCGGCGGCGACCGCGATGGCGTGGTCGACGAGGGACGGCCAGTACTGGAATTCGTCCC
>CALALQ010000004.1 GCA_937925595.1 uncultured Demequina sp.
CGACGCCCGCGTCATCGAGCGCAAGAAGGCCGGTCTCAAGAAGGCCCGCAAGGCGCCGCAGTTCTCGAAGCGTTAATCCTCCGGGTTCGCTCAACATGCCTCGGCTCTTCGGAACCGACGGGGTCCGGGGCCTGGCCAACCGTGAACTCACGGCTGACCTGGCCCTGGGCCTCGCCCAGGCGGCTGCCGCCGTCCTCACGCAAGGGCGCCACGCCGACGCGATTCGCGCGGCCGGTCGGCGTCCCGTCGCCGTGCTTGCGCGCGATCCGCGCGTCTCCGGCGAATTCCTGAGCTCGGCCGTCGCGGCGGGACTCGCCTCGTCCGGTGTCGACGTGCTCGATGCCGGCGTCATCCCCACGCCCGCGACCGCGTTCCTCATCGACAGCATCCGCGCCGACTTCGGCGTGATGGTGTCGGCGTCGCACAACCCCGCGCCCGACAACGGCATCAAGTTCTTCTCGTTCGGCGGCACCAAGCTGCCCGACGTCGTCGAGGACCGCATCGAGAGCTACCTCGGTCGGCAGAAGCTCGCGCCCGTCGGCGACGGCGTCGGCCGCATCCGCCGCTTCGCCGATGCGGAAGACCGCTACGTGGTGCACCTGCTCGGCACGCTGCCGCACCGACTCGACGGCCTGAAGGTCGTGCTCGACTGCGCGCACGGCGCCGCCGCGGGCGTCTCACCCGAGACGTTCAAGGACGCCGGGGCCGAGGTCATCGTCATCGGCGCGGATCCCGACGGCATCAACATCAACGACGGCGTGGGGTCGACGCACCTCGAAGGGCTCCAGCGTGCCGTCCTCGAGCACGGCGCCGATCTCGGCATCGCGCACGACGGCGACGCTGACCGCTGCCTCGCGGTCGACGCCGACGGTGCCGTCGTCGACGGCGACAAGATCATGGCGATCCTCGCGCTCTCCATGAAGGAGCGCGGCAAGCTCACCGACGACACGCTCGTCGTGACCGTGATGTCGAATCTCGGGCTCAAGAAGGCCATGGCCGAGCACGGCATCCGCGTCCTCGAGACGAAGGTCGGAGACCGCTACGTGCTCGAGGCGCTCGGTGAGCACGGGCTCGCACTCGGGGGCGAACAGTCGGGCCATGTGATCATGAGCGAGCATGCCACGACCGGCGACGGCGTCCTCACGGGCCTGCACCTCGCGGCCGAGATGGCGAGGACCGGGCGCACGCTCGCCGACCTCGCCTCGGTCATGACCGTGTACCCGCAGGTGCTCGTCAATGTCCGCGACGTCGACCACCATGCGCTCCACGCGAACGCCGAGGTCGCGGCCGCGGTGGCCGCGGTCGAGGCCGAGCTCGGCGACACCGGACGAGTGCTGTTGCGCCCATCCGGCACGGAGCCGATGGTCCGCGTCATGGTCGAGGCATCCGCCCAGCCGGAGGCCGAGCGGCACGCCGCCGTCCTCGCGGACGCCGTCCGCGCGCACCTCGCGCTCTAGCGTCAGTCAGCTGCTCGGCGCACGCCCTGGGGCGGGCCAGTCACCTGCTCGGCCCGGCGCGCCAGGTCAGAGCTTGCGCAGCAGGACGCTCGAGACGGTGTGATCGCTGCTCTTGCGCAGCACGAGCGTCGCGCGCGAACGCGTCGGCCGGATGTTCTGCAGCAGATTCGGCTCGTTGATCGAGCGCCAGATCTCGCTCGCGCGCGCCCGGGCCTCGGTCTCGGAGAGCGACGCGAACCGGTGGAAATACGAGTTCGGGTTCGCGAACGCGCCCCGCTGCAGCTTCAGGAAGCGCTCCTCGTACCAGCGCGCGATGTCCGACGTCCGGGCGTCGACGTAGATGGTGAAGTCGAACAGGTCGCTCACGGCGAGGCCGTGCCCGGGCGCGGGCGGCTGCAGCACGTTCAAGCCCTCGACGATCAGCACGTCGGGCCGGCGTACCGTGATCTGCGCGTCGGGCACGATGTCGTAGATGAGGTGCGAATAGAACGGTGCGACCACCTCGGTCGCGCCGGCTTTGACCTCGCTCACGAACCGGAGCAGTGCCCGTCGGTCGTAGGACTCGGGGAAGCCTTTGCGCTCCATCAGGCCGCGCCGCTCGAGTTCGGCGGTCGGGAACAGGAATCCGTCGGTGGTGATCAGCTCGACGCGCGGGGTGCCCTCCCAGCGGGTCAGGAGTTCGCGGAGCAGCCGCGCGATCGTCGATTTGCCGACGGCCACCGAACCCGCGACGCCGATGACGAACGGTGTGGCGCTGCTCCGCTCGCCCAGAAACCGGCTGGTCTGATCGCGGAGCGCCTGCGTGCCGCCCACGTACAGGGTGAGCAGCCGGGAGAGCGGCAGATAGACCTCGGCCACCTCGCGCATGTCGAGGGGTTCGCCGAGTCCGCGCAGCTGCACGATCTCGGTCTCGGTGAGCGGCGCGGGCACGGATGGGGCGAGAGCGGCCCAGTCTGCGCGGTCGAGCTCGATGAACGGGGTCAGCTGCGCCGACGACGGGCTCGGGCGATCCAGCACCCCGACAGTCTAGTGGCGTCTCCGGTTCGGCGTGCGGCGGCGCAGGGCGGGCGGATGCCTCACGCGGATGCCTCGCGCGAATGCCTCGCGCGGATGGTTCGCGCGGAGGGTTCGGGGCTGTGCGCTCCCGGCGGGCGCACATCCAGCCACCGGTAGGATCGGGCGCATGTGTGGAATCGTCGGATACGTCGGGCCTCGTGAGAGCCTCGACGTCCTCGTGGGTGGCCTTCGGCGCCTTGAATACCGTGGCTACGACTCCGCGGGCGTCGCGGTCATCGACCGTGAGGGCGGCCTGCAGACCGCCAAGCGAGCGGGCAAGCTCCAGGTGCTGGCCGACGAGCTCGAGCGCAACCCGCTTGAGCCCGGTGGCACCGGTATCGGCCACACGCGCTGGGCGACGCACGGCGGCCCGACCGATCGCAACGCGCACCCGCACCTGGGTGACGACGGCCGACTCGCGCTCATCCACAACGGCATCATCGAGAACTTCGCCGAGCTGAAGGACGAGCTGCTCGCCGAGGGCTTCACGTTCGAGAGCGAGACCGACACCGAG
Organism: uncultured Demequina sp.; assembly: GCA_937925595.1. The sequence continues at coordinate 3,028 of CALALQ010000004.1, forward strand.
GTCGCCGCGGTGCTGCTCGGCCGCGCGTACCGCGAGACCGGCGACCTGCGCGAGGCGTTCCGGCAGACCGTGTCCCGTCTCGAGGGCGCGTTCACGCTGCTCGCGGTGCACCGTGCAGAGCCCGGCCTCGTGGTCGGTGCGCGGCGCAACTCGCCGCTCGTGATCGGCCTCGGAGAGGGCGAGAACTTCCTCGGATCGGACGTCGCCGCCTTCGTCGAGTTCACCAAGCGCGCGGTCGCCATCGGGCAGGACCAGATCGTGGCCATCACGGCCGACGGCGTGACCGTGACCGACTTCGAGGGTGCCACGGTCGAGGTCGAGCCGTTCGAGGTCGCCTGGGACGCGTCGGCCGCCGAGAAGGGCGGCTGGTCCTCCTTCATGCGCAAGGAGGTGTCCGAGCAGCCCGAGGCGGTGGCGAACACGCTCCGCGGCCGCATCGCCGACGACCACGTCGTGATCCCGGAGCTCGAGGCGTTCGGCGACGACCGCCTCCGAGACATCCGCCGGATCATCGTCATCGCCTGCGGGACCGCGTCCTACGCGGGCCTCGTCGCCAAGTACGCGATCGAGAAGTGGGCCCGCATCCCCGTCGAGGTCGAGCTCAGCCACGAGTTCAGGTACCGCGAGCCCGTGCTCGACGCCGACACGCTCGTGGTCTCCATCAGCCAGTCCGGCGAGACGATGGACACCCTGATGGCCGTCAAGTACGCGAGCGAGCAGGGCTCGCCGACGATCTCGATCTGCAACACGCAGGGAGCGACGATCCCGCGCGAGTCCGACGGCGTCGTGTACACGCACGCCGGCCCCGAGGTCGCCGTCGCGTCGACCAAGGCGTTCGTGGCGCAGATCACCGCGCTGTACCTGTTCGGCCTGCACCTGGCCC
>CALALQ010000005.1 GCA_937925595.1 uncultured Demequina sp.
CTTCGCCTGGTCCGGCGTGACGACGTCCATGATGACGCCGCCCTTCAGCATCTCGGCCATGCCGCGCTTGACCAGATCGGTGCCGGTTGCGGGCTGGGGAGTGACGTCGCTGGTCATGAACTTTCCTTTGGTGGGTGGGGATGGAACTGCGCATCCATCCTAATAGCGTCGCGGTAGGTCTCTTCTACGCGCGGAGCCACGTTGGTCCAGTCGAACGCGGCAGCGCATTCGCGCCCCTTGGCGGACAGCTCCGCTCGGGCCTTGGGGTCGGAGATGAGCTCGAGGACGGCGCGGGCAAGGTCCTCAGCTTCGCCGACGCGGTGCAGGGCTGCGGCGTATCCCCCACCGGCGGCGGAGCTTACGTCCTTGAACGCCTGCAGATCGCTCGCCACCACGGCGGCTCCGGCTGCCATCGCTTCAACAAGCACGATGCCGAAGCTCTCGCCGCCCAGGTTGGGAGCGCAGTACACGTCGACGGAGCTCATGAAGCTCGCCTTCTGGGGCTCGTCGAGCTCTCCCACAACCTCGGCGCCCGCACGGGCCGCCTTGGCGGCGATGCGGTCGTTGAAGCGGCCCGCGACAAGGAACCTCGCATGTGGGACCTTCGAGCGCACGATGGGGATCGCCGCGAGGAAGTCATCGAGTCCCTTGCGGGGCTCGTCCATGCGGCCGAGGATGCCGATCGTGGGTGCCGTTTCCGTGCCTTGCCAACGAGCTGAGGGCACCGCGTTGACGTACGCGGACGTGTCGACGCCGTTGGGGATGATGTGGGTCGCCTCGATCCGCAGGTGCTCGCGGATCGTCGCGGCCGCAGACGGCGACACGGCAATGCGCGCGTCAAGCTCCTCGTAGCCGGGCTTGATCCACGGCTTGGCGAAGCGCATGATCCGGGAGTCGTCGTTCGAGGTGTGGAACGTCGCGACAGTGGGGCCTACTCGTGCCCACATCGAGATGATGCTGAGCGACGGCGCGCCGGGCTCGTGCAGATGCACCACGTCGAAGTCGCCCTCACCGAGCCACAGGCGCACACGTGCGGCAGCGATGGGCCCAAAGGTAAGCCGTGCCGTGGAGCCGTTGTAACGAATCGGAATCGACCGTCCCGCACTGAAGACGTAGTCCGGAACCTCGGTGTCCTCACCCGCAGGGGCGAGCACGGACACGTCATGACCGCGACCAATGAGCGCCGTGGCGAGGTCGAGGACATGCAGCTGCACTCCACCAGGCCGGTCGAGCGAATACGGGCAGACGATTCCGACTCTCATTCGACCCACCCGAACCGCTGGAGCATGTGCCAGTCCTGCGGATGCTTCTCGATCGCGCTGCCGAGCCACTCTGCCCACGCTTGAGACAGCGCCTGCACACCGTCGGCTCCCTTGAAGTCGGCGGGGTCGAACACCGGACCGAACTCCATGACGAGACCCCACTTCGAACGAGCCGCCCGGCGGCGGGCGCCGCGCAGACGCTCATAGTAGGACGTGACGGTCAGGAGCGGCAGGCCCGACGCTATGGCAAGGGCCGCGGGACCGGGCGCCACCTTCACGCGGTGGCCGAACATCTCCACTTCGGTGCCGGTGCCGCTGATGTCGCGGTCGGCAAGCAGGGCGATGATGCGCTCCTCCCCCGATTTCGCCTCGCGCAGCAGCTCGCGGAAAGTTCTCGAGCCCTCGTGGCCGTAGATGCGCAGGCCGATCTTGGCGCGCAGCTCGACAAACTGGTCAAACACCTCGCGCGGCTTGAGAACCTCGGCAACCGACGTGACGGGCGCGATCTCCAGCACGGTCTTCGCTCCCACCAGATCCCAGTTGCCGGAGTGACCGAGGGCCACCACGGCGCCCGGTCCTCGTTTGATGGCCGCAAGCGCGTCCTTCTCGTTGACGAACCGCAGTCGCGCTCGCACCTGCTCGCTCGTGATGCGCGGCATCTCGAGCACCTCTGCGTAGTAGCGTGCTGCGCTCACCATGCCGGCGTGCGACAGTCGCGACAGCTCCTTGCCCGCAAGTCCAGTGACGCGGTGCAGGTTGTCCTCGAGGCGCTGACGGGACTTGCCGGCGCGCAGCCAACCAACGGTGGCGCCGAGCCGGGCGCCCCCACGCACAAGCGAGCGAGGCGTGTATCGCGCCACCCGCATTGCCAGCAGCAGCGAGTTCATGAACGGGGCTCACGCTCCACGGCGAGGTCGAGGTCGGTGTTCCATTCGGGGTCGCGACGGGCGGCACGCACCACGATGAGGATGCGCTGCACCACAGTGATGGCGGCGAGCAGCACGAGCAGCCACAGCGTCCACGTGAGCACCCACAGCGGCAGGCCGAGGCCGACGAGCCCGGTGGCTGTGAGGCTGATGACGAGGCGGTCGGAGCGCTCTGCGAGGCCCCCCTTGGCCTGAACTCCCACGGACTCTGCGCGCGCCCTCGCGTAGGGCACCAGCGAGCCCACGGCCATGCACACGGCTGCGGCAACCGCCGTCAGCCGGTGCTCATCGACGAATGACCATGCGAGGGCGAAGAAGATCGCGGCGTCCGCGATGCGGTCCATCGTCGAGTCGAGGAAGGCGCCAAGGCGGCTCGCCTTGTTGCCGAGCCGAGCCATCGTGCCGTCAAGCATGTCGGTGAGCACGAAGAACGTGATGACCATGACGCCCCAGAACAGCGCCACTCCCCCCTTGGGGAAGAAGAACAGCGCGCCGAACACCACGCCTGCGGTGCCGACGAGCGTCATGACATTGGGATGCACACCCAGCTTGAGCAGGCCCTGAGCCGGTGCCTTCCAGAGGGCTCCCATCAGGGGCCGCAGTTTGCCGAACACTACGCTTCCTCGTTCCAGGCCGTGCTGACGCGCAGCCATGTGTCGTCGAGCAGCTCAGGCAGCGCCTTGGTGCGCCCAATGATGGGCAGGAAGTTCGAATCTCCCACCCAGCGCGGCACCACGTGCTGGTGCAGATGCTCGGAGATGCCGGCACCGCCGGTCACCCCTTGATTCATGCCGATGTTGAAGCCTTTGGTGCCGCTCACTCGCTGCAGGACTCGCATCGCCTGCTGGGTGAGCACGCCCATCTCGTCGCGCTCTGCATCCGTCGCCTCCGTATACCAGCCGATGTGGCGATACGGGCAGACCATGAGGTGACCAGGGTTGTAGGGGTACAGGTTGAGCACCACGTAGCAGTGCTGTCCCCTGTGGACCACGAGGTGCTCACGATCGTTGTCGGAGACCTTCTTGCACAGCGGGCACTCGTTCTCCGTCTCGATGGGAGCGCGCGACGAGGAGTTGCGCACGTACGCCATGCGGTGCGGAGTCCACAGCCGCTCGAAGCCATCGGGGTCGCCCCCCATGAACTCCGAATCGACGACGTCGGCCACGACTAGACCTGCGCCTTGGTGCGGATGGCCTCGACGATCCTTGCCACAGCGTCGGCCCGGGGCACGCCGTTGTCCTGGCTGCCGTCGCGGAAGCGGAACGAGACCGCTCCTGCCTCTGCGTCCTCGCCGCCGGCGATGAGCACGAACGGCACCTTCTCCTTCGAGGCGTTGCGGATCTTCTTGGGGAAGCGCTCGTCGGAGGCGTCGAGCTCCACTCGCACTCCCACGGCGCGCAACTCGGCCGCGACGTCCGCGAGGTAGTCGTTGAACGGCTCAGCCACAGGGATCAACTTGACCTGCGTGGGCGCGAGCCACACGGGGAACGCACCGGCGTAGTGCTCGGTGAGGATGGCGAAGAAGCGCTCGATCGAGCCGAACAGGGCGCGGTGGATCATCACGGGTCGCTGACGGGAGCCGTCGGCGGCCATGTACTCGAGCTCGAAGCGCTCGGGCAGGTTGAAGTCGAGCTGAATGGTCGACATCTGCCACGTGCGGCCGATTGCGTCGCGGGCCTGGACGGAGATCTTGGGTCCGTAGAACGCGGCGCCGCCAGGGTCGGGAACCAATTCAAGGCCCGACGCTTCGGCGACTTCGCGCAGCGTCTCGGTTGCCTCTTCCCACACCTCGTCTGTGCCCACCGACTTCTCTGGGTTGCGGGTGGACAGCTCGAGGTAGAAGTCGTTGAGGCCGTAGTCCTTGAGCAGGTCGAGCACAAATGTCAGGAGCGACGTGAGTTCATCGCGCATCTGCTCGCGAGTGCAGTAGATGTGCGCGTCGTCCTGCGTGAAGCCGCGAGCGCGAGTGAGTCCGTGCACCACTCCCGACTTCTCGTAGCGATACACGGTGCCGAACTCGAACAGGCGCAGCGGCAACTCGCGGTAGGAGCGCCCACGCGCGTCGAAGATCAGGTTGTGCATGGGGCAGTTCATGGGCTTGAGGTAGTAGTCCTGGCCCTGTCGAGTGACGTTGCCCTTGGAGTCGACCTCCTCATCGAGGTGCATGGGCGGGTACATGCCGTCCGCGTACCAGTCGAGGTGGCCGGAGATCTCGAAGAGCCTGCCCTTGGTCGCGTGCGGCGTGTAGACGAACTCGTAGCCCGCGTCGACGTGACGCTCACGCGAGTACTTCTCCATCTCCATGCGCACGATGCCGCCCTTGGGATGGAACACCGCGAGGCCGGAGCCGATGGCGTCGGGGAACGAGAACAGGTCAAGCTCTGCGCCCAACTTGCGGTGGTCGCGACGCTCGGCCTCAGCCAGGCGCTCCTTGTACGCGACGAGCTCGTCCTTTGACGGCCACGCGGTGCCATACACGCGCTGCAGCTGCGGGTTCTTCTCGGAGCCCTTCCAGTACGCGGCGGCGGAGCGCATGAGCGACCAGCCGATGCCGATCACCTTGGTGGTCGGCACGTGGGGTCCACGGCACAGGTCCTTCCACGCGGTGGTGCCGTCGCGGCGCACGTTGTCGTAGATGGTGATGTCGCCGTCGCCGATCTCGACGGACGCCCCCTCCGCACCTTCCGCATCGTGCGAGAGCAGTTCGCACTTGTACGGCTCGTGGGCCAGCTCGGCGAGCGCCTCTTCGCGGGTGACCTCGCGGCGTCGGAACGCCTGGCCTTCCCGCTGGATGCGCTGCATCGCCTTCTCGAGCTGCTTGAGGTCCTCCGGGGTGAAGGGGGTGTCAACGTCGAAGTCGTAGTAGAACCCGTTCTCGATGGGCGGTCCAACTCCAAGCTTTGCGTCCGGGTTGATCTGCTGGACTGCCTGGGCAAGAACGTGTGCGGTCGAGTGGCGCAGCACCATGAGGCCGTCGGGCTCGCTGATGGTCACCGCTTCGACGGTCGCACCCTCCGGCAGCTCCCTGGCGAGGTCCCATAGGGCGCCGTTGACCCTGGCAACCACGACGTCGGGCCTGTCGCCAAAGAGGTCGGTGCCCGTCGTCCCCTGCTCAACCGATCGCTCGACTCCGTCGACCGTCAGGGCAATTGCAGACACGTTCTCTCCTTGGGTAGTGGCGTGCGACACGCGCACCACCGATGGTACCGACTCCCGCACGCCTCCTTCGCGCGAGGTAGCCTGAGGCGTGGGGCACCGTTCATCCGGGGAGGATCATGTCCGGTAAGCCCACCCATCTGCCCGGACTGCCGGTGCGTGTCCGCGTCGTCGTGACGCTCGTGCTCCTCACCGCCGGTGCGCTGCTCGTCGCCGGCCTCACCGCGTCGGCCCTCCAATCCGTGCAGGTCACCAACTCCATCGATGACGACCTGCGTGCGAGCGCCGCCGAGTTCCGCAATCTCGCCGAGCGCGGCACCAATCCTGAGACGGGCGAGGCGTTCACCAACGCGTCTGACCTGCTGAGAGTGTCCATGGGGCGCGTCGTGCCGCAGCGCAATGAGGGTCTCCTGGGCTTCGTTGACGGCAGGCTCCGTTTCAGAGCGTCCGACGCCGGGGTGGCCATGGAGGAGGACCGGGCCTTGGTCTCGGCGCTCGAACCACTCGCTATCAAGTCGGAGTCCACGCTCACCGAGATCACAACGGATACGACCACCTACCGCGTGCTGGTGATTCCCATTGAGGTGGCCTCCGGCAGTGAGGAGTCCACGGCGGCCCAGGTGATGGGTTACGACAAGACGGCAGAGCTGGCCGGATTCCAGCGGGTGTTCCGCACCTACACATGGGTGGCGGTTGCGGCAGTGGCGCTCGTGGCCGCGACCGCGTGGCTCATCGGCGGTCGCATCCTGCGCCCAGTGCAAACGCTCGCGCAGACGGCTGGCCGTATCGGGGGAGAGTCAACTGGGGAACGTCTACCAGTGAAGGGACGCGACGAACTGACGGTGATGACCACGGCGGTGAATGACATGCTCGACCGGCTCGCCGCCTCGGCCGCAGCGCAGCGGGCGCTGCTCGATGACGTGAGCCACGAACTGCGCACCCCCGTCACTGTCATTCGCGGCCACCTCGAGGTGATGGGCCCCGAAGACGTCGAGGAGACCCGCGGGATTGCTCTCGATGAGCTCGATCGCATGAGCAGGCTGCTCGACGACCTGCTCACGCTGGCGGTCACCGATCAGCCGGGCTTCGTGACCCTGTCACCTGTTGAGGCAGGAATCCTCACGGATGACGTGTTCGACAAGGCGCGAGCGCTCGAGGACCGCGAGTGGCGCGTGGAAGAGCGCGCTGAAGGCGAGGTGCTTGCCGACTCGCAGCGGCTCACCCAGGCGTGGCTGCAGCTCGCGGCGAACGCGGTGAAGTACTCGGATGAGGGCTCCCCCATCACGCTGGGCTCGCGGCTGAGCGACGGCTCTCTCGAGCTGTGGGTCACGGATCGCGGCGTGGGCATCGCCCCAGACGACCTCGAACGCGTCTTCGACCGCTTCGAGCGAGGCATGGGGACCAGGCGCGAGGGCGCCGGGCTCGGACTCGCGATCGTCGCGGCCATTGCTGAGGCCCACGGAGGCTCTGCTCACGCGACATCCACGCCCGGCGAGGGTTCGACATTCGTCATCACCATCCCTGCCGCTGCCGAAGTCGAACAGGAGGAGTCATGACGACGGTGCTCATCATCGACGACGAGGAGCGCATCGCCTCGTTCGTCGCGAAAGGACTGCAGGCGGAAGGGTTCTCGACGATTTGGGCCGCGACCGCGCAGGAGGGCATCTTCCATGCCACGGAAGGCGATGCGGACATCATCATCCTTGACCTTGGTCTTCCCGACATGGACGGCCTGGAGGCGCTCGAGGCGATGCGGGGACAGGGCGTGCTCACTCCCGTGATCGTGCTCACTGCGCGCACCACTCCTGCCGCGACGCTTGCGAGCCTCGAGGGCGGAGCCGACGATTACATGCCCAAGCCGTTCAGGTTCGAGGAACTCGTGGCGCGCATCCGGCTGCGCCTGCGCTCCACCTCCAACGCCGACAACTCCAGTTCTGTGCTGACTGTCGGCGATGTCAGTCTCGATCTGCGCGCACGCTCCATCACGGTCGCGGGCAAGACGAGCGAACTCACCGCTCGGGAGTTCGCACTCGCGGCGACGTTCATGCGCAATCCCGGAGTGGTGCTGAGCCGCCCTCAGCTGCTGTCTCGCGTGTGGGGCTACGACTTCGACCCCAACTCCAATGTCGTCGACGTCTACGTGCGCTACCTCAGAAACAAGATCGGCCCGGAGCGCCTGGAGACAGTAAGGGGCATGGGATACCGTCTCGTGGCGCCCCGGGCCGGGGCTAGCGCGTCAGGAGCCGATCAGTCGGCGCTCTGAGGCGACACCGGGCTCTTGGCGCTCTTGGCCGAGACCGGGGACTTGGGCGACACCGGGGACTTGGGCGTCTTAGGTGACACCGGCGACTTGGGCGACACCGGGCTCTTCGTCGACTGCGGAGTCACGGGGCTCTTGGTGGTCTGCGGCGTAAGCGGCGACTGCGTGGAGTTCGGGGTCACGGGCGAGACCGCCGTCTGAGCGCTGATCGTGCTGAGGCCCGCGACGAAAGCGGTGACGGAAGGGTCAGGGCTGGGCTTGGTGCCCACGGCGACCTTGCCGGGCGTCTCTGCGGTGCTGGGGCGGAACACGCCAGCGTCGGCGACGGCCGCGCTCGCACCAACAGCTGCGATTCCAAGGGTTCCTGCGAGAACCCACACTGACTTCATTTCCATGTCTGTCTCCCTAAAGTGAGGAGCCGTTCGGCTCTACTCCAAGAGTTTTGAGTGCCTCGCGAAGACCACGAGGAGAGGTGTGTGAGAGCTCTCTCACGTTTCCTGCGGCCACGTTTCCTGCGGCAAGCGCTGCGGCCGTCGCGAGCCAGCGGCGAGCGATCGCGTCGCTGTGGTGCGTCGAGGCGAGCGTGAGCAGCACCGCCGCCGCCCTCGCGCGCAGCCCCGGGGCGCGTGGCGCCCACACGTCCGCGAGTTCGTCGGCAAGTACCGCTGTGTGTCCGTACGCGGCGGGATCGAGGGCCTCCAGCGCGGCGATGTGCGCCACCATGCACGCGACATCATCGGACTGAGCACCGGGGCCGGCGGAGTCGACGTCGATGAACGACGCGAAACGTGGCCCGTCCTCCCCCGGCAGGAAGCGCACATTGGTCAGGTGGAGGTCGCCATGCGTCGCCTCGTCCTGCGCAGTCTCGCCATAGTCAGCGTCCATCACCGCACTCACGTGCGCGGCGTCAAGCCCTCGCTCGAGCGCGTGGCGAGCATAGACGTCCCGACGCTCCACCCAGGACGGCTTCTTGGGCAAGGCGGCCACGGCGTCGGGCAGGCAACTCAGCGCCTCCGAGACCACGGCGTCGACGTCACGGGCGGTGACGGCGGGCGAGGCCACCAGATTGATGAGCGGCAGCCCACTCGCGACGAGGGACGCGATGAGTCCTGGCCCCAGCTGCACGAACTTCGGAGTGGCCGGGCCCATTGCCGTCATGGCGTGGGTGACCAGCTGTGCGCGCGAAGGGCGCACCACCTTGAGATAGCACTCGGCCTCGCCGGTGACTCGCACCACCGCACGGCGCAGCGGCCGGTAGACGATCAGTTCGGCGTGATCAACACGAAGACCGAGCACGCTGCTCAGCCAGTCGGTGTCGAGGGCGCGTGCCAGATCCGGCAGTTCGGGATCGAACGGATGCAGCCAGACCGCATAGGCGGAGCCTTCAGACACCGCCCGCACAACGCGGGCGGACGCCTCCAGCGGGGCATCCGTGACGACGAGGTCGCGTGCGCCCGCGCTGGTGAGCGCGGCCACCCTGACCGAGGTCTCCGCGCCGGGGCGCGAGTAGACGTCGGTGATCGCAAGGTCGGTGAGACTGACGTCCTCGGCAGCGAGGACAGCCGTCAGCACAGCGCGAAGTCGCGCAGGGGTGCCTGTCTCGCCGCTCACGCGGCAAGTGTGACCGCGGCAGCCTAGAGGCTCGATGAGGAGTTCATGAGAGAACTCTCATCAAGTCGGATCAGTTCTGGTCCTTGAGGAAGTCGGCGGCCTTGTCGACGACGGGGTCGATGTTGTCAGGCGTCTTGTCCTTGACCTTTTCCGCGACGGCATCGATCTGCGCGTCGGAGACATTGCTGAGAGCGTCCTTGGCCTTGCCAACGAGGTCTTCGATGCCCATGACTTTCACTTCCTTGTACTCAACTGGCGCCATCCTTGGCGTCTTGCACGATTGTAAGCCGCGCCGGAAACTCGTCTGGACATGAGAAAAGCGGCCCCGCAGGACCGCTTTCTTGGTGGGCGATACTGGGATCGAACCAGTGACCTCTTCCGTGTCAGGGAAGCGCGCTACCGCTGCGCCAATCGCCCAAGAGCAGGCTCCATGTTAGCGGATGATTTAGACCTTGCCCGACGCTATGGCTTGGGGCGGCGTCAAGAGTTCCGGGGCGGCGCGGGATCGAGGTCCGCGACGGCCCTGCGATCGAACTCGGCGGCAAGTCGCCTGAGCAGCGGTCCGGGCGCGACCTCGAGGCCGTCGAGCGCCGCGAGCGGCTGCACGTGCCTGGTCGAGGAGGTGACGGCCGCGAAGGCCGTGCCTGCCACGACCTCATCGAGCACGGTCATCTCGAGTTCGCCTGGCGCGGCGACGCGCACCGGCAGGCCGGCCTTGGCGCCCCATTCGAGTGCCAGGCCGCGAGTGATGCCTGGCAGACAACCAGACGCAAGCGGCGGGGTGACGATCTCCCCTGCCCTTTCGATGAACACGTTGGAACCGGTGCCCTCACACAGGTGGCCGTGCGTGTTGGCCACGAGCGCCTCGTCCGCTCCCTTGGACTTCGCGTACTGCACCATGACGACGTTCTCGCCGTAAGAGGTGCTCTTCACTCCGGCGAGCGGCGAGCGCTCGTTGCGCTTCCAGGGCGCGCGAACGGCACGGCACTCCTTGATGGGCGGCGAGTCACTCGCGATCACGACCACGGTGGGCGCCGCGCTGCCGCGAATCGAGCTGTGTGGCCCGGAGCCGGAGGACACCGTGATGCGCACGCGCGTGAGCTGCTCGGCGTTTTCGGCGAGGACCGCCTCGACGCCGTTGCGCACATGCTCGGTGTCGACACCGGTGAGGCCCATGCGCGACGCGGAGTACTCGAGGCGCATCAGGTGGCGGGTGAGCGCGAAGGCTGCTCCGTTCAGGACCTCCATGGTCTCGAACACGCCGTCGCCTACGGTGAAGCCGTGATCCAGGGGGGAGATGAGATTCTCGTCTGCTGATCGGAGAGAGCCGTTCACCCAGACGACGTCGCTCATGCGCTCATTCTGTCGGCCGAGGCGAGGGTTATCAACCGGCGCGCCTTGAGTTCGGTCTCTTCCCACTCCTGGAGAGGGTCCGATCCCCATGTAATCCCTGCTCCCGTACCAAATCTGAGGGTGCCGCCTGACTCGTCGTCCCACCAGAATGTCCGAATTCCCACGGCGAGCTCCGCGCGGCGGGAATCGGCGTCGATCCAGCCGATGGCTCCGCAGTACGGACCTCTCGGGACGGTCTCTTCGCGAGAGATGATGCGCAGCGCCGACGACTTGGGCGCACCGGATACGGAGCCGGGCGGGAAGGTGCCATCGAGCAGCGCGGGCCACATGCGCTCCGTCCACAAGTAGTCGGGAGCAAGCTGCGCGCGCACCGTCGACTGCAGGTGCGTGAGCCCAGGATGCTCGTGGAGAGCGAGGAACTCAGGAACCGTCACAGAACCGGGCACCGCGACGTGAGACAGGTCATTGCGGATGAGGTCGGTGATCATGACGTTCTCCGCCCCGTCCTTGGGAAGCATCGCCTCCCCTGGCGCTGCGGTTCCCTTGATGGGGCTCGACAGCACCACGTCGCCCTCGACGCTCAGGTAGCGCTCGGGCGACGCGGAGACCACCCAAGCACTCGGCACGCCGTGCTGCGCTGGGATCACCACTCGCGCCGCGTACCGTGCCGGATTGCCGGTGGCCAGGCGCTCAGACAGGGCCACAGCGTCGGGCAGGCCGACGATGGGCGCGAGGGGGGCCGAGAGCACTCGGCAGAGGTTGACCTGGTACACCTCGCCATCGCGAATGTCGGCGCGAATGCGCTCCACGCCAGCGATGTACTGCTCCTTGGTGAGCGAGGTCTTCCAGGAGTCGTGCGCGGGCCCTTCCCAGCGTCGGCCGGTGCGCGGCTCTGCCTTCGCCTCACGCCAAGTGACGTCGGTGAATCGCCACGCGTCGATGCGCCCTTCGAAGCTGCCAACAACGACCCAGAAGCCGCCTTCGGCAAGGCGAGCACCGTCGCGAGTGACGTCGATGTGCTCGACGCAGCGACTCGCGCTGACGGTCCGGAAGGCGGCGTGAGCGGGCATGCGCCAACGCTACCGGCGGGCGGCACGCCGGACGTGTCGCGAGTTGGTTTTTGCGCCCGTCATCGGCTACAGTCATTCCCTGGTCGGGGACGTTCCCGATCACGCGGACGTGGCTCAGTTGGTAGAGCATCACCTTGCCAAGGTGAGGGTCGCGGGTTCGAGTCCCGTCGTCCGCTCGGAGTGCCGAAGCCTTCTCGGCAGCGGAACTACGGTGGGTTGGCCGAGAGGCGAGGCAGCGGCCTGCAAAGCCGTATACACGGGTTCGAATCCCG
>CALALQ010000006.1 GCA_937925595.1 uncultured Demequina sp.
CACGGACTACCCGTTCCTCCAGGGCTGAGATTCCGGATGCCAGGGCCTCGCGCGATCTGATCGCGCGGGGCCCTTTCCTATGCGACGGGTCGGTAGCGCTGCACCATCGCGCCTGACATGAACGCGCGCTGCTCGATGAGTTCCAGTCGCAGGTCCACGCCGTCGAGCAATCGCGGCCCGCGCCCCGCGACCACGGGGTGCACGACGAACGCGTACTCATCGATGACCCCGTGCGCCGCGAGCGTCGCCGGAAGCTTCACGCCGCCAAGCGAGATCCCTCTTCCCGGCTGCTCCTTGAGCCGCCGAACCGCCTCGACGACGTCGCCCCGGGCAAGTTCGGCGTTCCAGTCGACTCCGTCGAGGGTTCCGGATGCCACGACCTTCCGCATCGGATCCATCACTTCCGAGAACGCGACCTCACTGGCATCCATCCAGTCCGGCCACTCCCCCGATTCCGGCCGGCGCCACGCACCCTCCATCAGCTCATACGTGACGCGCCCGTAGAGGAGCGTGTCGGAGCGGCGCAGCTCGTCGGTCCAGAACGCCATCGACTCCTCGTCGGGTGGGAGGCCCTCCTCATGCGAGCAGCAGCCGTCGAGGGTGACGTTGATGGCGTAGCGGAGGGGCTGGGTCATGTCGCTAGCTTCCTCGCCGGAACTCCTCCGCGGAAGGGCCCGCCGCTGCAAATCGCGCGGCCTGCACCGCGAACGCCTCGGCCAGTTCCGGCGGCTCGACGACCTTCATCGCCACCTCGAACCGCCCGAACGACGCGGCGAGCGCGCCCCACGACCATGACCCGACTTCGAGAGTGCAACGCTTATCGTCGACGGCGGTGACGGTGCCGTCACCCGCGAACGGCAGCACGTGGCGGGCGGGCGCGTGCAGCAGCACCGTTCCGCGGGAGGGCCACTCAGTCGTGTCCGACCCCTTGAACCGCGCCGAGACGAACGCGTCGGCGTCGCCGCCCGGCACCACCCGCGATACGAAGGGTGCCCCGTGCGGCACCCGGGGTCGAACGCGCTCCGCCGAGAAGAGCCGCCAGTCTTCCCGCTCGAGATCCCACCCGAGCAGGTACCACCGGCCGTGGGATGTCACGAGGTGATGGGATTCGACCCGCCGAGGCTGGGCCTCCCCCTCGCCCCGCGGCAGCTAGTCGATGCGCACCGTGACCCGGTCACGTACCACCTGCGCCAGGGTCAGCAGCACGTCGAGCGGAACGGCCGCAACCGGCGCTTCATCGGGTCGGCCCACCGCCGTCACCTCGACGGCATCCAGCCGATGCCGCAACCGCGACGGAAGCACCTGACGCATGGTCGTGAGAGCGCGCACCGCCGACTCTCCGATGTCCGCGCCCAACACGGGAGGCGCGCAAAGCGAGCGCCTGATCATCGTCGAACAGCAGCGGCGGCATCTCGGCGCCCGCGTCGAGGCGGTATCCCCCGTGGGGGCCCATCGTCGTCTCGATCCGGTAGCCCATCCCACGCAGGCGATGTCGCGCCGCACCGTGCGATCGCCGACGTCCAACCGCGAGGCCAACACCGACCCCGGCCAGTCCCGCCGCGCCTGCAGCAGCGACAGCAGGGTGAGCGATCGCGATGTCATGGCCCTGCATCCGACGCTGCTCGCGGTCTAGGACAGAAACCGACCTACTCGGGTGCGACCGTGATCTCACGAACCGATAGCGGCCCACTCATCGAGGAGCAGACATGCCCGTACAGACCGCTACCCACCTGAACTTCCGCGGCGATGCCCCTCAGGCGCTCGAGTTTTACCAGTCCGTCTTCGGCGGCGACCTCGTCGTCAACACGTGCGGCGAGTCAATAGTGCTGGCTCGTCGGGCTTTTCGCGCGCGCGACGATCAGGGTATCGATGCCCCACGCCTCCCCGGCAAGACTCGGTGTCCTGGGGCGCGCGGCATGAGGCTTTCGGCGTATCCCCGCTTGGAGGAGAAGCGCCAAGCGCGGGCTCCAGCGCGGTGCCCGCTCTATGAGCTGGGAAAGGCCCTGGCAATGTCGCCGTCGACCGGCTGCGGCGGCACGTGCATTACCCCTGGCCACAACGCTCTGGCGCGAGAACCTGGCAGAGTGGTCCGATGACCGCCTCAGACCGCGACGTGGAAGAAGCCCTGCCGGGCATCAAAGTGGAAGTGTCTCTCTCTACAGACGAAGACGCCTCGGTCGACCAGGACACTTCCACGGCCAAATGGCGCCTGTTTGAACAGACTATTGCGGCGGCCGAGAAGGAACTCGACGAGTACGCCGACGTCGTCCATGACGAGCGGCTGATCGGCGAAGAATCCGAGACGGTGCGTCAGATCGACGTGTTCGCGCGAGGGCGCGTAGTGCGTTCGAAGATTGCGGTGGTCATCGAATGCAAGCGTTACGCCAACAAGCTCGGGATCGGAAAGGTCGACGAGTTCATCGGGAAACTTCAGGATGTCGGTGCGCATCATGGCGTGCTCTACGCATATAGCGGGGTGACCAGACCTGCCCTCGCTCGCGCTGCAGGTGCTCGCAGACCGACCGTGGAGATTCGCGACTTCGCGGATACCCAGGCGGAGTTGGATCGCGTCGCTCAAGAGCGTAGGCAATCGAGCTCGACGATCGACTATGAGGACTTGATCTCCAGTGTTGCAACTCAGTACGGTGTGAAACTCGCGCAAGACCTGGAAAGTCACTTCTCGTACAACTGCGCTGCAGGAACGGGTTGTTACGGGGTCGTCGAGATGGAGGGCTACCGCGATGAGATCGCCTGGGGAGCGTGCGACCATTGCCACTCCCTGCATCTGAGGTGCGAGTGCGACGAGGACGTTGTGTTCATTCACGGTAATGGAGGACCCGAAGCCTGCTGGTGCGGTGCGGAGTATGAGGTCAGCTTCACTCCTGAGCGGGACCTGACCGGGATCGCACAGGTGCGACATGGGATCGATTGCCCGGGTGACCATGCGCCGGACGTGTCCCTTCACCCGGAAACATCCTCCGCGAGGTGACCTCGAACGCGTCCGCCCTGGCTGAGGCTGCATCACTGTGCACGCGATAATGCATATAGCGGGACCACCAGGGGCGCTCGCTCGGGATGCGGAACCACGCCGACACACCGCCACTAGATTTGAATCGCCTGGGGTCTCGACTGTGAAACGGCGTTGAAAGACGGACGTACGCGGACCGACCGCAGGGTCGCCGAACGCATCGGTGGATAGCTCCGACGAGGGGAAGGTTTGCATTGAATAGGTTTCCGCGGGGGTCGGAGTGGCGCAAATGGGACCTGCACGTCCATGTTCCCGGCACCAAACTCAACGATTGCTACGAGAAGGCCGACGGTAGCGACGACTTCGATCGATTCGCAGATATTTTGGAGGCGTCTGATGTCGCGGCGTTTGGCATAACCGACTACTTCACGGCGACACAGTCCATCGCCTTCATCGAGCATTTCAAGGACCGATACCCGGAGTCGACAAAACTCCTACTAGTGAATGTCGAGCTCCGGCTCAATGAAACGGTGAATCGCGACATTCAGATGGTGGACCTCCATGTGGTGTTCCGCGACTCGGTCCCGCCGGAAAAGATTGCCGAGTTCCTCTCAAGGCTGACTACTCAACTCACGGACGCCAATGGCCGCCAGAAGGCGTGCACTGAGCTCGTTGCCAACGATTTCGAGTCTGCAACGGTCACTCGCTCTGATGTTCGAGCCGCGTTTAAGCAGACATTTGGGGATAGAGCTGAGCCCACTGACTTCTTGCTCTACATCGCGCCGGCAAACAACAACGGACTTCGCGCAGAATCCGGGCAGCAGCGTAAGGCTCAGATCGCGGACGAGATCGACAAAGACGTGCACGCGATATTCGGCAAAGATCCGTCCAACACGAGATACTTCCTCAGGACCGACCGCTTCGAAGATTCGGGCCAAGCATCGCGGCCGAAACCGGTGTTTGGGGGGTGCGACGCGCACAGCTTCCAGGACCTGGAGAACTGGCTAGGCAAGTCTGCGAGCACCGAAAGCACCCGACAGGTGATCACTTGGATTAAGGCTGACCCGACCTTCGCCGGGCTGCAGCAGACTCTGGTGGAGCCTGGAGAGAGGGTGTCCATCGAACCCATCGAGCCTGACCAGAAGGAGCCATACAAGGTCATCTCCAAGGTCACCTTCTCCGGTTCAGACGACTTTCCAGCCGAGGTGGTGCTGAACCGAAACCTGAATGCGATTATCGGAAGCCGATCTTCGGGCAAGTCCGCGTTCCTTGCCCACATCGCGCACACCGTAGACGCTGCTGAAACTGTTCGGCTTCAGATGGAAGCACATGGCTTGGCTGACGCTCGTGAGGCTGGTCCGGCTGCCGGGTACTCCTGGAACGACGTCTCGCACGTGAGGTGCAGCGTGGAGTGGCAGTCTGGCGAGGGTACAGCGGGCAAGGTCATCTACATTCCCCAGAACTCGCTTTACACCCTGAGCGAGCAGCCCGACGAAATCACAAAAAAGATCGCGCCCGCACTTTTCCGCACTTATCCCGCGGTCAAGACGGCGTTCGACGGCGCTTTGGGCAAGGTCACTGCAGCCAACGCAGAGATTCGAGCGGCAGTCAGCGAATGGTTTGTGCTCGGAGACAGGATCGACGAACGCGATCAGGACTTGAAGGATGTCGGGGACAAGGCCGCCATACTCGCCGAGCGCGACCGCCTTCAGGCTGAGGTCGATCGCATCAAAGTCGCCGCGAAGCTCACGGATGACGAAGTCGCCACCTACCAAGCAATCGCGGTCGACCTCGACGGCAAGGCCGCGCGCTTGCGCCAGATCGAGATCGAGGTCGATCAACTCTCCTCGTACGTTGCCCCCCCAGACGCGGTTCGCGGGCACGAGATCCGCGCCGAGGCAGTTCACGCGACGGTCACGGTGCGGCCGTCGCCAGTCGAACTACCCGAGGCGCTTTCCATCCAAGTTGATGATGTTAGGAAGGCGTCCGCAAGCGAGGTCGTCGTGCGAATCGAGGCACTCCTCGTCCAGGCCGCCGTCGCTCTCGACGGCGAGCGCGAGGACCTCCAAGCCGCAATCAAGCAGGTCACGGAGGAGAACTCTGCGCTGATCTCGAAGCACGAAGCGAACCTAGAACTTGCAGGCGTTATCGCCGATCACAAGAAGCAGGTGGCAAGTCTCGACGAGATTGCACACCTCGAACGGCTGCGCGACAAACTGCTTGAGGATCGAAGAAGAGCCACCGAGCGGGTTGCCGCGGCCATTACGGATCGGTCGACCGCTCTCCATTCTTTGGTCGCGGCTTTCAATTCCGAACCCAGGGTCCTCACCGACCTCAAGTTTGGAGTCGAAATCGAGGTCCCCGCAGAGGTAGCGAACCATGTCTCGATCGGGTTCAGCCAACGGAGCACCAACGACTACGTCAAGAGTAAGGGCGACGTTGTCTCATTCCAGGATGCGCAGGACGATCCGGCGAAGTTCCTTGATGCGATTCGACGAGGTCAAGTGACGTTGAATAAGGGATACACGCCGGACACGGTCGCATCGGATGTCCTCGTCGTCAGCCCGGAGGTGCGATTCTCAGCTGAACTTGACACCGACCGAATTGGTGGCTTTCGCCGCTCGTCGATGACCCCAGGCAAACAGGCGCTATTCGCTCTGACGCTTATCCTCAACGAGTCACAGGAGCCGTGGCCGCTTCTAATAGACCAGCCCGAGGACGACCTGGATAGTCGGTCAATCTACGACACGATCGTGCCTTATCTTATGAATCGGAAGAAGGAACGCCAAATCATCATGGTGAGCCACAACGCCAACTTGGTGATCGGTGCGGACTCCGAGCTCGTTATCGTAGCGAACCGCCACGGAGACGACCGCAAGAACAGTCACGCTCGCACGTTCGAGTACTTCACGGGCGCGCTCGAACACTCCCAACCATTGAACCCGACTAGCCCCACCGCGCTGGGAAGATTCGGCATCCGGGAGCACGCCTGCGAGATCCTCGACGGTGGAGAGGAAGCGTTCCAGAAACGCCGAAACAAATACAAGATCTAACCTTCGAAGTGCCTGAGTCGACACGTCTGCGCACCGGCGGCTCGATCGTGCAGCAGCGACTCCACAAGTCTGAGACATGGGCCTCGCGCACGCTCGCGAGGGCGCCAATCGCGGTTCGCACGCACTGCTGAACTGACGAGGGACCCGTTGCGGGGCTTCGCCAGGGGTCACTATCGCCCGCTTCTCTTTCTAACCCGACATGGCGTCGATTGACGACCTCGCAACCGGACGACCCGAGTGGGCCGACTATTCTTGACGGCGAGCTGTCACGGCTGCCCTGTGGAGGCCGCTAACGACTAGCGCGGGGATCCCTCGGGCGGGTTCCTTTGGTTCGGCCCGACACACTCCCGCGCGCGCAAACGGCTCTTCGGCGGCGGAAGCCGCGCGAGAGCGCTCGGGCGGTGTGACTAGGTTGGGGTCGCCATCACCTAGTCGGTGCAGGGGCGTTGACGCACGAACGTGGCCGGCCTCACGGGCCTACTTCGATCGCTTCGGACTCCAGGCGGGCGCGAAGTTCCTTGTCGGCCTCCCGCCGGAGCGTCCTGAGCGCAGAGAGGACCTTCTGATCGTCGGACCCGAGTGTCCCGGAATCTAGCTTGGAGTCCAGTGCGTCAATCCGAGCATCAACGAGCGGCATGAAGACGCTGGACGCTGTCTCATAGCCGGCAAGGTAGATGTCCCGGTCGCGTTCGCTCACGACACGATCCCTCATTTCGAGCGCGAAGCCCTTGAGTCCGTCCCACCAGTTTGCTGCCACGCGTCCCCCTTGTGTCCGTAGTGCTTCAGACGCTACCTGTTCTGGGTCCGCTCGCTACGTCAGCCTTGCGACTGGTTCTAGACGGGTCTTCGACGCGGTCCGCGTCAACAAGGTAACGCTAGACATTCGAGTCAAGGCCGATGGCTCGGGTCAGCTCGAACCTCCCTTCGTCAACCACACGAGGTCGTTGTATGCGGACTCGCTCGAGTGGTCGTGGCCACAACCGAACTGGTTCGCTCGGATGTCAACGGCGACAGCATCCACCTTCGCCTTGATCGCTGACACCAACGCAGCATTGACTGGGTCGTTGGTGCTCTTACCATGGTCATCAAGGTTGAGGATTTGGATGCGGTCGGCGTTGTCTCCGGTGAGTTGCTGGTAGCCCAGCGCGTAAATCGAAAGTTGATCCTTCGTCACTGCCTGCGCCTGCGAGTCCTCGGTCGACTTGAAGTCGACGATTGCCGTCTCGCCCGTCTCTAGCGACTTGATGAGGTCTATGCGGCCGTTGACGGTTACGCCAGGTGAGATCTCAACGTCAATCACTTTCTCGGAGTGTATGGTTCGCGTGAGATCGTCGCCGTGACGGTCGAAGTAGCGGTCAATGGCCTTCACCGCCGATGCCCGAAGCTGGTCGCGTAGCGCGGGGTACGCGTACGGCGTGTGGAGGTGACGGTCGACGAGCGAGTTGATCTCTGCCTTGGTCGGCACGTCGCCGGCAAGCGCTCGCTTATGCATCTCCGCGAGAACATCGTGGAGACCCTTGCCGTATCCAAGCGCTTCATGGATCGGCGGGTTGAAGCCGTAGATGAAACGGAGCTTGAACTGGTAGCGACACTCGATTAGGTACTTCAGCTCCGAGAAGGAGATCGCAATGTTCGGAGTCTCGTGTTTGGGTGTCGGCTCGAGGCGGGCGACATCGGGGAGCCCTTCGTCAGTCGTGGACATCCACGCTGACGCAGTGCAGTGCAAGTAGAAGTCGGAGGCCCTCTTGTATAGCTTGTTAGCCATGTCCGGCGCGTAGGTCACGTACAGGTACTTCTGTGCGCGTGTGGTGGCGACGTAGAAGAGTCGGGTTTCGTCGGACCGATTCGTCTTGTAACGGTCGCCATTCGGCACAGCCTCGAGCGGCACGATATGCGGGATCGTTTGGGTCCCGCCGGGTGCCTTCATCGGAAAGCGGTTGGCTCGCAGGTACGGCACGAACACCGCTGGCCATTGCAATCCCTTCGACCGATGGACGGTAGAGATGACGACTGCATCGGGCGCGACATACCCGGCATCCTCGTCAGACTCCTCATACACACCTGGTGCTTGGAAGGTGAGGAAGCCAACGAACGCCTCGTACTTGGACTGCGGCTTGGAGGCGAAGTAGATTGCTTCAAAATCGGAAATGACTTGAGAAAACTTGCCGAGCTGATACATGACGAGCTCGCCACGGCGTGGATCACCGGGAATTGTGTCCTCGCGGAGACCCAGAGCTTCGAGGAAGCGGAGGTAAAGCCGCTGGATGTTGTACACACCCCACCGCTCGCTCGCGGCGAAGTCAGCCCCATCGTCGAGGACGCGGACGGCCGCGAACCAATCTCCGGCGTCGGGGACGAGTTGTGCCGTGTCCCAATGCTGGCGTAGCTCGAGGCGCGAGATCTCGCCCATCATGTATCTGAAGAGCGCAGCACACGCGATGATCTCCGGCGCGTCAAAGAGGCGCGCGAGTCCCTTGATGATGAACGGGACGTCCCGTCGCTTCAGCTCGGCGACTAGGTCGTCGGCGTCTTTCACGGAGCGGAACAGCACAGCGCAGTCCGACCACGAAAGGCCGCGGGGCTGACCGCCGGGCTTGTCGAGGAACGGCATCCCCTGCAGGTCGACGATGCGATCGACGATCCACTCGGCCTCTTCACGGGAATCTTCGAACTGCAATGCAAGCATGTCGCCGCGTTCCCACTTCTGGTGGGAGGAGTAGAGCATCTTTTTGGGCAACCGCTCGATCGAGTCGAGTCGCTCAGCGATGGAACGCCCCAACTCAACGACGCCCTTAGATGACCTGAAGTTATCTGCAAGCTCGATGGTGCGCACGCCCGCGTATCGACCTGCGAACGTGATGATGTTCGACACCTCGGAGCCGCGCCATTGATAGATGGTCTGGTCGTCATCACCAACCACGCAGAGATTCGCACCGAAATGCACCAACCGCTGCACGAGACTCTCCTGAATCGGGTTGACATCCTGGTACTCATCGACGATCACGTACTTCACATCGTTTGAGACGTAGTCGCGAAGCGCTTGTTCGGCTGTGTCCAGGGAACCGCCGGCCTGCGAGCGTTCGAGGAACTTGACCGCGTCGACCAGCATCGACGTGTAGTCGAAGTAGTTTCGCTGGTGGAGCAGATCTCGATACATGCCGAGTGCCGACGTGACTGCGGCCGGCACGAGTTTGAAGTTGACAGCGTCTTCCTGCAGAACCGAAAGCGCGCCCTTGTAGTAGCGCGTGTCGATGTAGCGGCGCAGGGTTGTAACTGCACCTCCGACCGTCTTTGTGCAGCTCGTCAACCCAGAGCGGTTGCTCTCGCGATTGATCAGCAGCTGCTGTGTGATGTCGGTGAGCACCGAGTACTTGAAGGTCTCCGGGATGTAGGTCTGCAGCATGTCGAGGCAGTACCCGTGCATCGTGCCGACGTACATTTCGGCGAGGCCGACGATGTCGGGGATCGCGGCGGTCACCGTACGGTGGATGCGCTCCTTCAGCTCGGCGGCGGCCTTTTCGGTGAATGTGAAGGCGATGACGTTTGCCGGCCTGACGTCGGGCTGGGCGAGGATGTTCGCGATCCGTTGCGCGAGCACCTCGGTCTTGCCTGATCCCGCGCACGCAATGAGCTGGAGCGGCTGGTCGAGCTCGCTGATCGCATCCTGCTGCGAGGGAGTGAATGTCAGTGTGGCTGTCACGCGTACTTCTTCCCTAGGCCGGCGAACAGCTCGGCCGGCGTATGCCCGGAGTGAAGCACGGCGTTCTGCACTCCGGCGTCTTTCATGTCGAGCACGCGAAGCTCCACACCCGATCCGGTCGCGATCGAGTCGATCCGGTGGTAAATGTCCCTGTTTGCGGCGGCGTATAGCGCGAGCCCTCTGAGTTTCACGAGAGCGTCATCAAGGTGGGTGCCGTGTGGGTCAACGATCGACGGCCTAACCTCGCCGTCGATCTCGTTGAACACGATGAAGTCCGGATGCATTGCCCGCCAGTTGCCTGCGGCGTCGCGGTAGGTGATCCCAAGCGAGTCGGCCGAAGATACGGACGGGTTCCGATACCAGCCAACGCAGTCCGGGCGAGCCACCTCGCGCTGCACCACGATCTTCTCCCAGTCGTTGAGCTTTGTCAGTGGGTACCACCCCATCTCGTCTGACATGAGGTGCTTGTCGATCAGCTGCGCAATCTTGACCTGCTCGCCGTCGAGCTCCTTAAAGTCGGCCATCCGGTTCCGCGGCCGGTGCAGCGGCTGGGCCTGCGGTTCGACTGCCTGGGCGCGAATCTCGTCGTATGCTTCCCGGCGCTCGTCCGACAGCCCGAGTAGCGCGACACGGTGGTCAGCGAACCACTCGTCGACGAGATCCTTCGCGGCGACATCAACCTTCTCGCGCACGGCCGGAACTGTGGCGAGGGCTGCGGCCTTCACGTATGCCGTGCGCAGGCCATCGTCGTCCGCATCCGGATCGTCGTCGCCGGCGACGTAGTCAACATATGACTGCGCGATGTCGGCCCCGAACGCCCGCTTCGCGTCCTCAAAGGCAACGCGGATCGCGCGGTCGTCGGCCCTGATCGCGAAGTCGGCGTAGCTCAGCTTGCTGCCCCCGAACCGGCTCGCGATCGACATGCCGCGCACGGTTCGCACCTCGATCTCGGCGGTGCGAAGCTGCCCGTCGTAGCGGTCAGCGAGAGCTTCAAGGGCGGAGTGCATCTGGCGTTCGACCGACTTGATCGCCCGCGGCTTCAGCCCGTCGGCAGACAACGCCTGCGCCAGGCTCATGAGCTGCTTGACAGGGCGGGCGCCGCGTTGCGGAACGACGAGAGACGGGAGGTCGTCGAAACACTGCCACACCGAGTCAGGCACTTTGGGGTTCCTCCCTAGCTCGCGCCCGTCCAGGAGAATCTCGATCGCCGGACCGCCGGGCATCTCCTCGATCAGGCCGGTGAGGAAGCGCGCGACATTCCCCGCGGTCGTGCGGTCGAAGTGCGGCAGTATGCAGTTCACAGAGTTGAGCCGCTCGTCGCCAGGAATGCGACGCGCGAGCGGAGTGCGTACCATGCGGCCGAGCAGCTGTGTGATGTGCGTGTGATCCTTCGCGGGCCGGAACGACAACAGAACCTCGGCACGGGGACAGTCCCACCCGGTCGAGATCGCATCCTTGGCCACGAGTACGCGCACTTCGGTTGTCTCGTGGACTCGCTGAGGCTCGATCCAATCAACCTCCCACGAGCCGAACGCGTGCGTCCGGTGATCGCCGAGCACGTGGCGCACATGGACGGCACGAAGATCCCCGATTTCATTCGCGATCGTGTCGAGCCACACGCCCACCGCGTCGGCATCCTCAACATTCGGGATCTGCAGCACGAGTAGGGGCGCGACTGTCTCAGTCTGCTTTTCGCCGGGAAGCTTCGCTTGCGCCTCGAGGTACTTGCCCCAACGTCGCGCCGAGTCCTTGAGCTGTTGCGCAGCGTGCGTCGCCAGCGCCGTCTCGAGGCTGCCGGACTCGGCGGGGATATCGAGGACAATCTTGTCCTTGATGAGGCCAGAGGCCTGTACTCGAGCGGGGTCGACCGTCACCGCGGGCAGCGCATCGCGGTCGGCGCTGAGCGCCGCGTCTCCCATCGCGTCGGCGAAGTGCTTGATTGTCGCGGAAATCCCCCATACGACGGGGACCGGCAGGCCGGTCTCCGTGCCGTCGACTAGACCCTTGACGATCGTCGGCTTATCCTTCGTCGCCTTCGTGTTGAAGCCGCGGTGCGCCTCGTCGATCACGAGGTACACCGTGAGGCCGTCGTCGTCGATCGTGTTGGCGAGTGTTTCCCAGATCGTCCACGCAAGGCCATCGGGTGAGATCAAGGTCTCGGCACCAGCCTGTTCCGTCGCCCGCAAGCGGGCGGCCTTCATCGTAAGGCGTGACGTCGCGGTGAGTTTCTGGGTATTGAGGAAGTAGACCTTGCCGGGGTCAAGCTGCTGCACTGAGAACGGGTACTCGACGGTGACGAGGCGATCGTGCGTCAGCTTCTCCGACGCCTGCATGAGGCGGATGCGGGTCTGGTCGTTGAGATTGGGGTCGTCCGAGAACCAGATCACCACGGCACCGGGGTCGGGGTCGAACTCAAACTCGTCGTTCCCGTAGAACAGCGCCTCGATGGCCGCGGCCGCCATGACAGTCTTGCCGGCGCCGGTCGTTGCCGTGAGCGTGAACGATGTCTCTTTGGGATGATCCGCGTGGTACTTGGTGCGTGCACGGCCGAGGTTGTCGAGCACCTGGATGACGGCATCGCGCTGGTAGTCCTTGAGGGTGAACTTCATCGCACGCTCCGCATCGCGTCGATCTCGAAATTGCTGAGATAGGACTGGTACAGCCGCACCGGCTCAACGCTGGAAGGGAGCTCGCGCGATATGGCCTCGAACAGCCGGTCCTCGTCTGTCACGATGTAAGCGATCGCTACCGCGGGAGTGTCGGCAAGCGCAGTCAGGAAAGCGTCGGTCTGGTCGAGGTCCGCGAGGACGCCGTAGGCGTCGGCGACGTCCCAGCCAGTTTCGAGAGACTCGATCCGACGTCCTCGCGAGCCCGCGCGCAACCACAGGAATGGCGCGATCCGCGCGAACTCTCGGTTTGACTGCACGCGCATCGGCGCTTCGTACGTGAGGGTGAAAAACTCGACGTTCTCGTCGAAGCCGTCGGCTATCGGGAAAACGTCGGTGAATTTGTAGTCGCCCTTGATCGGCTTGCCGTCCGGCGTCCGGCCGGTAATGGCGGCCCGAATGCGCGGCTTTGTGATGTAGTCGCAGATGCCCCATTGCTCCCAGTCTGGGTCACCGGGGCGGAGGTTCTGCTTGCGGAGCTTCGCCTGCTCATCGGCGCTGACCTCGTTGTTAGTGACCGAGATGGATCGGCGTCGACCGCCGTCCTGCTTGTTTAGGCGCATAACCGCATGGGCTGTAGTGCCCGATCCGGAGAAGAAGTCCACAATCGTCCCGCTTGGTCTGTTGCCAACGAAGTATCTGAGTACGTCCTCAACCGCATACAGCGATTTTGGGAACGGGAACCGGCGATTCGGAATGACTTGGGAGAGCAGCTTGGTCCCGTACGCCTGGGCGCTATGGGATTCCCGAACCCACTGGGTCGTCGGCATCACCTTCTTGACTCCATCGACGCGTTCGACAATCGCCGAGCCGTCCGGCCGACGTCCGACGATTCGGATGCTTCCGTCGGCGACAGAGCCAACCTTTCCGCTAGTGAGATAGGAGACAGAGAACTGGTCGTCTGCACCCTTCCCACGAGTGACCCGTACAAACCCCTGTGCCAGCCGCGATCGAAGAGAGGCTGGCGTGAGCCCCCAGATCATCTCCGTGCCGTCGGGCTTCAACGGCCACAGCGTGACACAGCCGGGCTTGTCAGGAACCGAGTCTCGCTCGACATGCACGGGGATCGAGTCGCCGATCTCAGCAATCCGACCCATCTGGACATCCACATAGATCGGGTAAAACTGGTCAGGTCGGGGCTGGGGCCCGCGGCGGGCTGACGACAGCTCGAAGCGGCGGAGCTGGTTCCAGCGAACCTCCTCGCCCTCACCGATGTCCATCGTGTCCGCCGCGAGTTCGGCAGCACCGAATGAGACGAAATAGATGAACTCGTTGGTGCGCGTGAACTCATTCGTTCTGATGGCACCAGTTGGGTTGATCAGGGAGCTAACCATCTGCATCTTCCCTTCCGGGAACGTCTGCTCTAGTAGCAGCCCGAGTCGGAGGTATTCCTTCTCGTCGATGGTGACGATGAGGACAGAGTTGTCGGGGTTCAGGAGTTCCTTCGCCATGAGTAGACGCCGTTCCATGAACGCGAGCCACTTTGAATGGCGATAGAGGTCGTCGCCCTCGACGTAGTCATTGTTGTACTTCCAGTCGCGCGCGCCGGTGTTGTATGGAGGGTCGATGTAGATGGCGTCGACTTTGCCGCGATGCGTGAACAGAAGCGTCTGAAGCGCGTGGAAGTTCTCGGCGTTGATGACGGTGTGGAAGGGCTTGTCTCCGCCGCGCTCAACCTTGCCGGTCGACACAAGCCCGGGGTAGATCGGGTCGCGGAACTCAGCGACGACGACGAGGTCGTCGACATCCGCAGTTGCGCAGATGTTGCCAGCCGCTGCGCCTTCAGACTCGTCCGAGATCGGCGCGATCATGGCTGCTCGGCTGTCACCCCGCCGCTCGATCGACACAACTCGGTAGAGCGCTCGGTTCGCGGCCTTAGGAAGCTCACTGCGTGGCGGCTGAACCCGAACCTTATCGCCGACACGAACCTTCCGCCCCGGTAGTTCGACGGCTTCAGGCGTATGCCGCTCAAAGTTGAGCCCGAACGCGCGCCGCTCCGACAGCGCGTCGACCTCGCGTTCGATCTCCGCCGCGAGTGACGGGTTTGACGCACGAAGTTGTCCCAGCAGCTCGTGAATCCGCGCCATTGCTCCTCTTTCGGTCAGGCATCCCGCCCCCAACCTATCGAGGCGGAGGCGCCCGGCTTCGCAGCACACGACTGGGATATTGCTACAGCGTCGTCAAGATAAGTTCCTTGACCTCTCGTCGACTGGTTTGCGTCGATGCGGAGTGCTGCAGGGCAACCGTGTTGTTCTGGATTCGCCACGCACCTGCTCCCGCCGCACGCGCTTCGGCAGTGGGAATGGTGCGTCGCCGCCCGTAAAGCAGCACATTTTCCAGAAGCTCCCGGTGGAAGTCATAGGACAGGATCCAGCGGAACGGGGCGGTCGTTAGGAGGTAGCCGGCAAGGGCTTGATGCGGCCCGATCCCACGCCATACATCTGGAGCGTGCCCGGAACCTTCGAAACCGGTCGCATAGAGGCGGTCCGACTTCTCGAAGGTTCCGGGCACGCTCCAGATGTATGGCGTGGGATCGG
>CALALQ010000007.1 GCA_937925595.1 uncultured Demequina sp.
GCGCGGTAACAGCCAGGATCAACAAGGCACTTGCCGCAACGGAAATCAGGGATATACCCCGGATAGCCGTCATCTTACTCCTTCTCGCCCCGATCGGCCGCTGGGCAGATCCGGACGCACTCCATCTCATGAGAGCTGCGAAGCCGGTACGCTCGCTCGAAACAGCGCGCAAGACCGGGAACGACAGCTTGTTTGTTAGGACTGTAGTAAGAATTTGTGTCCGGATTGAAGCAAACCGGGGACCCCGCGGGGCGCGTGTGCGCGGCATGGCGGAAAAGGATCCGTTTGCGAAAATGGCACTCGTGGCGTTCATGCCTGTTCTTGTCCCATTCGGCCGAGGGCACGGCCGTCGCGAGGGTGGGTTATGACAGGCCCGGCTGCACGGTTTTCGCGTACGCTTCAGGTTCTTCTGCCCGCCCCCGGCTGTCTATTAGCTCGGTTCGGGCAAGAGTGTGATGCCAATTCTGGCCAAATGGTTGACCGGCAAGTCCGTGGATCATGTTTGAAGCAGCCTTGTTGCTGAATCGTCACACGCACATCGCTGTAACTTGTCGGAAAATTGCAGGGATTACAGCCAGCGGCGCCCGTGCATCCACCAGACGAGCCCGAGCGCGACCGCCAGCAGTCCCACGCACACCCCTCCGAACGCCCATGGCTCGTCGGCGAAGGGAATGCCGGTGACGTTCATGCCGAGGGCGCCGGTGACGAGCGTCAGCGGCAGGAAGACCACCGTCACCGCCGCCAGAACCAGCATGTTGCGGTTCATCTGCTCGGCGCGGGCATCGAGGATCTGCTCGTGCACCAGCACCGCGCGCTCCGAGAGGGTCTGCAGCTCGTCGCCGAGCCGAGCCGAGCGGGCGGACGCTTCACGGAGCCGGATGCGGTCGCGATCGGTGAAGAAGGAAAGGTCCTCGACTTCGAGCGTCGTCAGCACGTCGCGCTGTGGCCAGATCAGCCGGCGGAAGCTGATGAGGTCGCGCCGCAGCTGTGCCAGCCGCGACTGGTTCTTGGGATTATGATCGAAGATCAGTTGCTCCTCGATGTCGTCGAGCCGGTTGCCGAGCGCCTCGATCAGCGGTTCGATGCGGTCCGAAGCGCGCAGAGCCAGCCGCGCGACGAGATCGGCCGGCGAGAGGGGCGCGTGATGCGTCTGCTGCCACTGGCTGACGCCGAGGAGTTCGGGAATGTTGAGCTCGGATGCGACGATCACCTCGCCGCGCCCGAGACGCATCGACAGCAGCTGCCGGCCGATGTCGTTGGGGTCGGCGCCCGGCCGCACCACCCGCATCACGATCATCGCCCGATCGTCGGCCACGGTGCAGCGCGAGCGCGTGCTCGGCACCGTCAGAAGGTCCGCCTCGAACGCGCCGATCGTCTTCTTCAGCCACACCTTGAATTCGGGCGACCGCGAATTGCCGGTGACGAGCTTGAAGCCGTGCGGGGGCACCTCCGGCACGTGATCGAGCCCGCCGGCGCTCGTGACCCCGCCGGCGCCGTCGAAACCGACGATCCTGCCGGGATCGCCCTTCTCCTGGCCGACGGGTCGATCGATACGCGTTGAGCCGGCTTCGTTCATGTGAACCTCGCGCGCCGCCTCAGTTGAGGCGAGCTATGGCCTCGACGATCCTGGCACGGCGTTCGACCGCAGCGTCGCGGCGCGCACGCTGCTCCTCGATGACCTCTTCGGGCGCCTTGGCGACGAACTGCTCGTTGGCGAGCTTCTTGTCGATGCCCGCGATCTCGCCGTCGAGCTTGTCCACCTCCCTGGAAAGGCGGGTCTTCTCGACGCCGATGTCGATGACGCCCTCGAGCGGCAGCGCCCAGGTGGCTTCGCCGACGACGAACTGCGCCGAGCCCGGCGGAACGGAAGCCGCCGGTGTGATGGCATCGAGCCGGGCGAGACGGGTGATGAGCGACGTGCTCTCCACCAGCCGCCGCATCGTCTCGTCGTTCGCGCCGACGACCACCAGCGGCAGCTTGGCGCCGGCCGGCACGTTCATCTCGGTCTTGACCGAACGGACGGTCGAGATCAGCTCCATCAGCCAGTTGAGCTCGGCGTCGGCCTGAGCATCCTCGAGCCCGGAAAGGTCCGGCCATTCGGCCAGGATCAGCAGGCTCTCGCGCGCCGGCCCCACCTTGCCCGTCTCGCCCCAGAGTTCCTCGGTCACGAACGGCATGAACGGATGCAGGATCTTGAGGATCTGGTCGAGGACGTAAGCCGCCGTCGCCTGCGTCTCGGCCCTGCCCGCCTCGTCCGCGCCGGTCAGCACGGGCTTGGAAAACTCTACGTACCAGTCGCAGAACGTGCCCCAGACGAAGTCGTAGGCGGCGTTGGCGGCCTCGTTGAACTTGTATTCCTCGATCCCGCGGGTGACAGCCGCCACGGCCCGCGCCGTCGCGCCGACGATCCAGCGGTTGAGCGGCAACTTGTTGGCCTTGGGATCGTACCCGGCCACACGCCGGCACTCGTTCATCTCCAGGAACCGCGCGGCGTTCCAGAGCTTGGTGACGAAGTTGCGGTAGCCCTCGACGCGGCTGATGGCGAGACGGATGTCCCGTCCCTGCGCCGCCATCGCGGCAAGGGTGAAGCGGGTCGCATCGGCGCCGTACTCTTCGATGAGCTTCAAGGGATCGATGACGTTCCCCTTGGTCTTGCTCATCTTCTGGCCCTTCTCGTCGCGGACCAGGGCGTGCATGTAGACCGTGTGGAACGGCTCCTCGCCCATGAATTCGAGGCCCATCATCATCATGCGGGCAACCCAGAAGAAGATGATGTCGAAGCCGGTGACGAGGACGTCGGTCTGGTAGTAGCGCTTGAGCTCGGGCGTCTCCTCGGGCCAGCCGAGGGTGGAGAACGGCCAGAGGGCGGACGAGAACCAGGTGTCGAGCACGTCCTCGTCGCGCCTCAGCTCCACGGGTTTGCCGTAGTGCTTCTCGGCAGCCGCGTTTGCAGCCGCCTCGCTCTCCTCGACGAACGCCTCGCCGTCCGGCCCGTACCATGCCGGAATCCGGTGACCCCACCAGAGCTGGCGCGAGACGCACCAGGGCTTGATGTTCTCCATCCAGGCAAAGAACAGGTTCTCGTACTGCTGCGGCACGAACTTGGTGCGGCCCTCGCGCACGGCCCTGATCGCCGGCTGCGCAAGCGTTTCGGCATCGGCGAACCACTGGTCGGTCAGGAACGGCTCGATGACGACGAGCTTCGATTTCTCGTCGTGCGGCACCATGATCTTCTTGTCCTCGACATGGTCGAGGATCCCCTGCGCCTCGAGATCGGCGAGGACCTTCTTCCGCGCCTCGAACCGGTCGAGGCCGCGATAAGCCTCCGGTGCGTTGTCGTTGATGGCGGCGGTCGTCGTAAAGATGTTGATCTGTTCGAGGCCATTGCGCGCGCCGACCTCGAAATCGTTGAAGTCGTGCGCCGGCGTGATCTTGACCGCCCCGGACCCCAGCGCTGGATCGGCATATGTATCGGCAACGATCGGGATGCGGCGCCCGACGAGCGGGAGCGTCACGAACTTGCCGACGAGGCCCTTGTAGCGCTCGTCGTCCGGATGGACGGCGACGCCCGTGTCACCGAGCATCGTCTCGGGGCGGGTGGTGGCGACGACGATGTAGTCGCGCGTCTCGTACTGCGTCGGTTTGCCCTCCTCGTCGAAGG
>CALALQ010000008.1 GCA_937925595.1 uncultured Demequina sp.
AGTCGGCGGCCGCCGATCTCGCCGACTACGAGCGCCAGTTCAACGACGCGCTCGCCCGGATGCGTGCATCCGAGGAGTCGATCAACCTGCAGCGCCAGTCGGGGCTACTCACCGAATCCCAGGCACGAAGCCAAATCCTTGCGCTGCATCGCCAGACGGGCGAATCGCTCGATGCGCTCCTGCCGCAGTTGGAGGCCGCCGCCGCGGCCATTGGCCCGGAGGCCGTCGCCCGGGTACAGACCTGGAAGAACGAGATCGCGCAGGTGAAGCTCGTGGTGGACGACGTGGCGGTCGCCATCGACGGGGCGGTGCAGGACGGCTTCGCGCAGATGTTCGAGGCCATCGGCAGCGGCGCCAAGTCGGCCAAGGACGCCTTCGCCGACTTCGCCCGCTCGGTGCTGGCCGCCATCAACCGCATCGCCTCGCAGAAGCTCGCCGAGGCGCTGTTCGGCAGTCTGTTCGGGGGCGGCGGTGCGGGCGGGTTCAGCCTGGGATCGCTGGTCTCGTCGTTGTTCCAGGGCTTCGCCGGCGGCGGCTACGTCACCGGCCCGGGCACCTCCACCAGCGACTCGATCCCGGCACGGCTCTCCGCCGGCGAGTACGTAGTCAACGCCGCCGCCGTGAAGCGCGTGGGCGTGGCGTTCCTGGAGGCGATCAACGGCATCGAAGGCGGACCGCGCATCCAGGGGCCCCGGCTCACCTTCGCCGCCGGCGGGCTGGTGCCCGAGACGCCGCCCCCGCCGGCCCAGGGCCAGTCCGTGCGCATCGTCAACGTGATCGATCCGGCGATGGCCGCCGACTACCTCAACTCGTCCGCAGGCGAGAAGACCATCCTCAACATCCTGCAACGCAATGCGGGAGCCGTCAGACAGGTGCTTGCGTAAATGGCGTTCGAAATCGGCACGGCCAGCGATTACCGCGATCTGCTGGACCGCTTCCATGCCTTCCTCACCACTCACCCGAATCTGGTCGCCGCGGGCCAGCAGTGGCAGGCGCTGCGCTGGACGACGGACGCCGCTACGAAAGAGCTCATCCTCAAGGCGCCCGGCCTGGCCGGTGCCGAGGAGATCTACTGCGGCATCCGGGCCTACGAGAACGCCACGGCCGGCTACTACATGTGGGACCTGAACGGCTTCATCGGCTTCAACCCGGCCAACGACTTCTATACGCAACCGGGCGCGATCAGCGGCTGGCTGCCGATGATGTCGCTCTGGAACACAGCGATCCCGTACTGGTTCGTGGCCAACGGCCGGCGTGCCGTGGTGGTGGCGAAGATCTCGACCGTCTACCAGGCGGCGCACCTGGGCTTCGTCCTGCCCTACGCGACGCCGGGTCAGTACCCGTACCCGCTGCTCGTCGGCGGCTCGATGACCGGCCAGCGGGGCCGCAACTACAGCGTGACCTCGCCCAACCACCGCCATTTCGTCGACCCGGGCGAGGATGGACAGAACAACGCCAACACCGCCTGCATGCTGCGCGGCCCCTCGGGCGCCTGGCTGCCGTTCCAGAACGTCGCCTACTCGTCGTCCGAGTATCGCTACGACGGGCCGCGCCCGGTCTGGCCGACGAACTACACCTACCTCGGCAACCTGCGCGAGGCGCCGGATGGCACCTACGTGCTCTCGCCCATCGTGCTCACGCAGAACAACTCCGGCACCGATCACGACCTCTTCGGCGAGTTGGAAGGCGTCTATCACGTCTCCGGGTTCAACAACGCCGCCGAGAACCTGATCACGGTGGGCGGCGTGGACCACCTCGTGGTGCAGAACGTGTATCGCACCAGCGTGCGCGACTACTGGGCGCTGCGCCTTTCGTGACCGACCATGGCCTACCAGACTGGTACCTCCGCCAACGCCGATCAGCTGCTCGACGCCCTGCGCGTGTTCGCGGTGGCCAACGGCTGGACCCAGCTGCGCTGGGCCCCCGACGGCACCGGGCAGACCCTGTCGCTCGCCAAGGGCGGGCTCTACGTCCATCTGCGCTCCGCGGTGAACGAGCGCCTCTCCACACGCTACAACACCATCACCGGCATCTGGCTGATCGGCTCGACGGGATTCGATGCCGGCAAGCCCTGGTGGGATCAACCCGGATCGATCGTCAACGCCAGCTACGTGAGCAACACCACGAGCTACCGCGCCGAAGCCTGCGGCCTGTTCGAGGTGGGCACCGCCAACACCTACCACCTACTCTCGGCCGCCACGCCCGAACTGATCATGCTCGTCGCCGAGGTCTCGCCCGGCGTCTATCACCATCTCGCCTTCGGGGATCTCACGAAGTTCGGCAGCTACGGCGGCGGGGCGTTCGTGTCGGGCGCGTTCGGCCCGGACGCCTACACCTATACGTACAGCGGCTTCAACGACTATGTCTTCGGCTACGACCACGACCGGCACTTCGGCCTGCCGTTCAACGATTACAAGTACTACGGCGGCGCGAACTTCGTTCTCGCCGAGGTGGACGGCGCCACCGACTGGCACTCGGTCTGCAAGGACTGGGCGCTCACCGGCAAGCGCGCCAAGGCGCTGTGGGAACGGGGCACGGGCACGCCGCGCGACAGTCTGGCGCGCTACTGGTGGGGGCACGTGCCCAACACCTTGAACGGCGTGACGCCGATGCTGCCGTTCTACCTGTTCGTGGAGCGGCCTTCGGGTTTCTTCTCGCCCTTCGGCCACACCGCTCACCTGCGCTACCTCAACATCACCCACTACGCGCCGGCGGAGGCCTTCGCGTTGGGCGCCGAGCAGTGGATGGCCTTTCCGGCCCACTCCAAGAACGGCAAGAGCGGCCTGCACGGCTATGCCGTGAGACTCATCCCCTGAGCGGATCATGCCGACCTTTCCCGGTTCCATCCTGCCTGGTGCCGCCCGCCAGGAGCCGCCGACCTGGTCGCGCTCGCCGGAGGTCTCCGAGCGCGTGCCGGTCGCCTTTCCGTTCGACCCGAGTGCGAGCTCGGTCATGCGTCCGGGCGCGCGACTCGACACCCAGCCCGTCGACGAGCTGCGACTCGGCGTCAACGGCGCTCTGCTGCCCACCTTTGGGGCCGACTGGTATCACCGCATCCACGTCATCCCTTCGACCATCGATCTCGGCAACCTGGTGAGCCCGGTCGAGCGGGTGCTGGAGGTGTGGAACGCTCGGTTCGACGCGCAGACGCTCGATGCCATCGACGAGACCGGAACGGACGGGCTGCTGCTCTCGGGCCAGCCGGCGCCGCCGCTCGCCTTCGGGCCGCTGCAGTCGCGCCTCTACACCTTCGCAGCGGGCACGCGCGGGGCGCCGGTGATCGACGCCTCCTACCGCTTCGTCTTTGCCGGCGGGCTCACCGCGCTGCTGGTGGTCACCGGCCGCCGCGTGGTGGTCTTCGGCATGCGTCCGGACTGGTCGCAAGGGATCACCGAGCGGCTGGAATGGCTCACCGAGGTGCTGGAGGCCTACGACGGCACCGAGCAGCGGGTGCGCCTGCGGCAGCTGCCGCGACGCGGTTTCGAGTATGGATTCCTGATCGAGGGCCGGGACGCCCAGGTGCTGGATCATCTGCTGTTCGCCTGGGGCGCACGCATCTACTGCCTGCCGGTGTGGACCGACGTCTCCACCCTTGCGGGCGAGGCTGCCGTCGGCAGCACCGCGCTCACCGTGCAGGATGCCGCCAACAGCGACTACCACGCCGGCGGCCTGGCGGTGCTGTGGCGCTCCAACACGCGGCACGAGGCGGTGGAGATCCTCTCCATCGCCGGCAACACGCTGACCCTCAAGCTCCCCCTGGCCGGGAGCTGGCCGGCCGGCACGCGGGTGTTCCCGGCGCGGCTCGCCCGCCTCGAGGGCGAGGTGGCCGTGGCGCGTCCCACCGACACCATCGCCGTCGGCCGCTGCCGTTTCGGCATCGAGGACATCACGGCGCCCGCGGTCGCCGACTATGGCCCGGCCTATCAGGGCTACCGGGTGTTCGACTGGCGGCCCAACCGGAGCACCGACCTCGAGGACAGGTGGCTTCGGCGCCTCTCCATCATCGACTACGGGACGGGACTGCCGACCTTCGACGACGAGTCGGGCTCCCCGCTCATCGGACGCACGCTGACCTGGCTGCTCACCGACCGGAGCAAGGCGACCGCCTTCCGGGGCTGGCTCGCCGCACGCGCGGGACGGGCGAATCCCTGCTGGTTGCCGACCTTCGAGTCCGACCTCGAAGTCAGCCGCACGGTGGCGGCCACGGATGCCGGCCTCATCGTCCGCAACGTCGGCTATGCCCGCTTCGTCGCTGCCGATCCCTTGCGGCGCGACCTGCGGCTCCTCACCACGGCCGGCACCTTCCATCGCCGTATCACCGGGGCGAACGAGATCTCCGAGGACGAGGAACTGCTCTCCCTGGACGCGCCGCTGGGCGTGACCCTCGAACCCCAGCAATTCCTGCAGGTCTCGTACCTGGAGTTGGCCCGGCTCGACCAGGACGCGGTCGAGCTGCATTGGGAGACGGACACCACGGCGCGCGTGCAGCTCTCCACCCGGACGTTGAGATCATGAGCTAAGACCATGAGCTATCTGGGCATCGAACAGTCCGCCCACGGCGGACAACCGCAGGAGCTCTACCGCTTCTCCCAGGGCGCGCAGCGCTGGCTCTACACCTCGGGGCAGGTGGCGGTGGACTACCAATCCGAGACCTATCAGCCGGCGACGATTTCGCGCGGCGGCCTCGAGCAGAGCAACGAGCTCGCGCGGCTGGGGCTGGAGATCCGCATGCCGCGGAGCCTTCCCGTGGCGAGTCTGTTTCTCGCCGCCCCGCCCGAGGGTGTGGTGAGCGTGACTCTCTACCGGCGCCATGTCGGCGACGCCGAGTTCATCACCTACTGGAAGGGGCGGATCACCGGCGCGCGGCTGTCCGGCGCCGAGGCCACCCTCAAGTGCGAGCCCATCGCCTCGAGCCTGAAGCGGCCGGGCTTGCGCGCCCGCTACCAGCTGCTGTGCCGCCACGTGCTGTACTCCAGCGGATGCGGCGCGCTGAAGGACAGCTTCCGCGTGGACGGCACCGTAGCGGCGGTGAGCGGCGTGACCGTCCAGGTCGCCGTCGCCGCCAGCCGGCCGGACGGCTACTTCGTGGGCGGCATGCTCGCCACCACCGCCGGCGCGCGCATGATCGTCGGTCACGCCGGGATCGACCTCACCCTGGTCGCTCCCATGGTCGGCCTCACGGCGGGCGATGCGGTCCAGCTCTATGCCGGCTGCGACCACACGATGGCGCATTGCAAGGACAGGTTCGGCAACCTGGACAACTTCGGCGGCTTCCCCTTCATCCCGGTGAAGAACCCCTTCACCGGCGACGCCATCGTGTGAGGCTTTCCCATGTGGCAACAGATCATCATTTGGGTCGTCACCACGGTACTGTCCGCGCTGCTCGCGCCGCGCCCCAAGGTGCAGGACGCCCAGCCCGGCCAGATCGGCGACAAGGATGTGCCCATCGCCTCCCAGGATGCGCCCATCCCGGTGCTGTTCGGTACGCGGGTGATCTCCGGGCCCAACGTGGTCTGGTACGGCGACGTCCAGGTGCGGCCGATCCGCAAGTCCTCCGGGGGCAAGAAGTGACCGAGGTCATCGCTCGGCTGGAGCATGCCCGTGCCCTGGGCTACTGCGCCCGCGGCATGCGTCGCTGGTTCGAGGGGCGCAGCCACACCTGGGCCGAGTTCGTGGAGCGAGGGGTCCCGGCCGACTGGCTGCGCGCCACGGGTGACGCGATGGCGATCCGCGTCGCCGAGGAAGCCGACAAGGCCCAAAGGGCCGCAGGACAGCACGAAGTGCTGGTCCCGAGCGCAGCGAGGGATGCGCGAAGCGCACAGAAGGAGCAGGCAGGATGAGCGGCGGCGGCAAAGGCAGTCAGGAGTACACGGTCGGCTATTGGTACGGCCTCGGCGCCCACCTCGCCCTGTGCCACGGCCCGCTGGACGCCATCACCGAGATCCGGGTGGGCGAGCGCGTCGCCTGGTCGGGCAACGTCACCGGCAACACCACGATCACCATCGATAACCCCAATCTCTTCGGCGGGGAGGAGCGCGAGGGCGGCGTGCAGGGGCCGGTGGACATCCTGATGGGCGGGCCGACCCAGGGACGGAACGCCTACCTGCAGGAGCGCCTCGGCGCCGACATCCCGGCCTTCCGCGGCGTGGTGTCGCTGATCCTGCGCCGGGTGTGGGTGGCGGCCATGAACCCCTACATCAAGCCCTGGTCGGTGCGCGCCAAGCGGGTGCCGAGGCAGTGGTACGCGGCCAAGGCCGAGATCTCCGGCGACGCCAACCCGGCCCACATCGTGCGCGAGTGCCTCACCAACGGCGAGTGGGGCATGGGTTACCCGACGAGCGACATCGACGATGCCAGCTTCATGGCGGCCGCCGACACGCTCCATGCCGAGGGCTTCGGGCTGTCGCTGCTGTGGAACAAGGAAGAGACCATCGAGGACTTCATCCTGTCGGTGCTCAGGCACGTGGACGGGCTGCTCTACGTCCATCCGCGCACCGGGCTCTTCACCCTCAAGCTCGCGCGCGCCGATTACACGCTCTCCAGCCTGCCGACCTTCGATCCGGGCAACATCCTGCGCATCGAGGAGTTCACGCGGCCCTCCTGGGGCGAGATCACCAACCAGGTGACCGTCGTCTACCGCGACGGCGCCACAGACAAGGACGGCAGCGTCACGGTGCAGGACATCGCCGCCGTGCAGCTCAACGGCGGCGTGGTGGCGACCACGGTCAACTACCCCGGCATCAGCCGAGCGGAGCTGGCCAACCGGGTGGCCATGCGCGAGTTGAAGCAACTCGTAAGCCCCCTCGCCAAATGCACCTTCGTCGCCAACCGCCAGGCCTCCGGCCTCAACATCGGCGACGTGGTGAAGCTCTCCTGGCCGCCCTACGGCATCGACCAGATGGTGATGCGCGTCGCGCGCATCGCCTATGGGGAGCTGGCGAACGGGGCGGTGCGGGTGGAGTGCGTGCAGGACATCTTCGGCCTGCCGCAGTCGGTCTACTCGGCGCCGCCCCCCTCGGGCTGGACGGAGCCGACCAGCCTGCCGGCGCCGTGCCCCCACCAGACCCTGTTCGAGGTGCCGTACTGGTCGGTGGTCAAGGACTTCACCGGCGAGTCCCAGAGCCTGCTCGGCGACATCGACGATCTCGACGGCCTGGTGGCAGCCTGCGGTTCGCGCCCCTCGTCGGACGCCTTCGGCTTCAAGGCACTGGCCCGCGTCAGCGGCAGTTTCACCGAGAAGGGCTTCGGCATCTTCACGCCCACGGCGGTTCTCACGGCAATGCTGCCGCAGTCGGCCGCGCAGGTGAGTGTGGGGCTGACCTCCGGCATCGGCCTCGAGGAGGTGACTGCCGGAGGACTCACGGTGATCGACGGCGAATGGCTCAAGGTGGTGTCGCTCAACCTCGCGACCCAGACCGTCACCCTGGAGCGCGGGATGCTCGATACGGTGCCGGCGAGCCACCCCGCAGGCAGCCGCATCTGGTTCGTCGACGGCTTCCGCCACTACCTCACGCCCGAGTACGTCGCCGGCGAGACGGTGCGCGTGAAGCTCCTCACCCGCACGGCACGCGGCACGCTGCCCGAGGCGGCGGCAACGGAGATGAGCCTGCCACTCGACAAGCGCTTCATCCGTCCGTACTGCCCCGGCAACGCCCAGATCAACGGCAAGCGCTATCCGACCGTGGTGGCCGGCGAGATCAACGTAAGCTGGGCCACGCGCAACCGCCAGTCCCAAACCGCCTACCTCGTCCTGCAGACCGAGGGGGCGATCACGCCGGAGGCGGGCCAGACCACAACCGTGCGCTTCTACAACGAGAATGGGCAGCTCGCGCGCACGGTGAGCGGCATCACGGGTAACGGTACCACCTGGCCGCTGGCGCAGGAGCTCGCCGACTCCGGCCTCGGGCGCGTCAACGCGCACGTCAAGGTGGAGATCGAGGCGAGCCGCGACGGCCACGTGTCCTGGCAGAAACACGTCATCGAATTCGACCGTACCGGCTACGGCCTGCGTTACGGCGACTACTACGGAGGTGTCTGATGGCCTTGAATGACCCGAACCTCGGCCTCGCCTACGGCTGGGCCCAGGGCGAACACAACTGGAACGGCGGCATGGACGCCAACCTGAAGCGGCTCGGCGCCGTGGTGGGCCTGTCGGTCAAGGACCGCGACCTCGCCACTCCACCCGCGACACCCGTGGACGGCGATCGCTACATCGTCCCGGCAGCGGCCACCGGCGCCTGGGCGGGTCGCACCGACCAGATCGCCGTGCGCATCGCCGGTGCGTGGGAGTACCACGCCCCCAAGATCGGCTGGACCTGCTTCGTCGAGGACGAGGGCGTGCTCTCCGTCTACAAAGCGACCGGCTGGAGCCCCGGCATCGCCGTCTGATCGCATTCTCTTTACTGCATCCACCGAACCCGCCGCCCGGCGGGTTCTTCGTTTCTGGAGACCAGCAATGAGCCCACCCACTCTGCAAGACGGCATTGTCGTCATGCCGCGCGACGAGTTCGAGGAGCTGCTCGCGCGCGCGGCCGAGCGCGGCGCGAGGCGCGCCTTGGCCGACGTCGGCCTCGACGGCGAGGACGCCGCCCACGACATCCGCGAGCTGCGCGGCCTGCTCGAAGCCTTCAACGCCGCCAAGCACACCGCCTGGCAGACCGTGGTCCGGCTCGTCACCACCGGCTTCCTCCTGGCGCTGGTCGCGGGCGCCGTCATCAAGCTCAAGGTGTTCGGAGGTGGCCAATGATCGAGACCCTGCTCGGCGGCCTCCTCGGCGGGGCCTTCCGTCTGGCGCCCGAGATTCTCAAATGGCTCGACCGCAAGGGCGAGCGCGGCCACGAGCTGGCGATGCAGGACAAGGCGCTGGAGTTCGAGAAGCTGCGCGGCGCCCAGCGCATGGCCGAGATCGGCGCCGCCGGTGAGGCGGCCTGGAACGGCGGCGCGGTCGAGGCCTTGCGCGAGGCCGTCGCCGCCCAGGGCCAGCGGTCCGGTGTCCGGTGGGCCGATGCGCTGTCCACCAGCGTGCGGCCGGTCATTACCTACTGGTTCATGGCGCTGTACTGCGCCGCCAAGATCGCCGTCTTCGTCGGTGCGGTCTATGCGGGTGTGGAGTGGATTCCGGCCATCCAGGCCCACCTGGACCGACGCCGACCAAGCCCTATGGGCCGGCGTGCTGAACTTCTGGTTCC
>CALALQ010000009.1 GCA_937925595.1 uncultured Demequina sp.
GGTCGCTTCGGCGGCCCCTGACCCATTTTTCGGGGGACCACTGCGCATAGAGTCCCTATGGAAACCTCACCCCCGAAGCCGGTGCCTCGTGGTGCCCGCGTAAGCCCGGACCGCCCGTTCGTCGGCTTCATCGTCATCTCGCTGGTGCTCCTCGTGATGCTCGCGGCGATGGCGTTCAGCTTCGTCGCGCTCTACGAGGCCGCTGAGTGGACCCACAACCCCGAGCAGGTGTGGTGGTTGGCACCGATCATCATCGACGGCCCCATCCTCGTCTACACCGCCTCGTACGCCATCTGGCGTTGGCGTGGGATCTCGAAGTTCGCCCACCACGCGATGCGGGTGCTCATCTTCTTCACGGGCCTGTCCGTGTCCGTCAACTCCCTCCACGTCGCCGCTGGCTGGCAGTGGGCGTGGGAGCGTCCCGAAATCTACGGCGGTATCGCCATGGCCGCTGTCGCCCCCATCGGTGCGCTGCTGGCCGCTCACGAGGTCACCCGACTGGTCTTCATGAATCACGACGAGGGCGACACATTCGAGCAGGCCGACACCGCCGACGTCATCGACCTCGTCAAGGCCGAAGCGCACGCCCGCATCGACGAGGTCGCAGAGACCGCGACGAAGGCGCTCACCGCGACCGAGGAACTGTCCGAAGCGGTGCAGAAGGCCGCGTACGAGCCGATGCCCGAGTACGGCCCTCACCCTGACCCTGCGCGCACTGCCGCGCCTGCGGCAGAGCAGTCCGACGAGGACGAGCACGCCGAACGTCCCACTCTCAGTCTGCTCCTCGGCCAGGAGGTCAACGCATGAGCAACCCCATCACGAAGGTCACCGACCTGGTCCAGAAGTCCCTCGACGAGCTCTCAAAGGCTCAGGGCGCCGCCGACTCCCACTCGGCCGCACGCTTCGAGCGGAACGCCTCGACGTACGCGGAACTGGCAACCGCCCAGTCCGTGAAGACATCGAACCTCATCGCGTACCTCAACAGCGACCGCCGCAAGTGGAACAGCGTCGATGACGCGATGGTCCGCGAAATGCTCGGCCTGCCGTCCCTGGGCGGTGACAGCGACGGGGGAGAGGACTCCGACACCTCGCCCTCAGACGACGCCCCGACTTCGCCCAGCGCCGCTGTGACGCCCGTAGAGCCCGCATCCGCCCCCACGCCTGCCCTCGACGCTGTGACGCCGGCAGAGGCGGCTGGGGCGCCGCAGGTGACCCCCGAGCCCGTCACACCGTCCCTCGTGCCCGCAGGGGCGACCGTGGACCTTCCCGGACTGGAGGACGTGGACTTTGCATGACACCATCCGGGAGCAGGCCCGCAACCTCCTGACGCGCGACGGCATCGTCCCCGACGACGCTGAACTCGACGTCCGCTACCTCGGCCAGTTCGCCTCACGCGCCGACGTCTACAAGCACCTGTCCATCGTCGGTTCGCCTCACATCGACTTCGAGGTGTGGCCGTACACTCACATCGACTGGCGGGCCGCCGCGGCGGAAGTGGAAGAGGACGCCGACACCGACCCGCTGCTGGTCATCGACAACCACTACTTCGACGCGCACTTCCCCGACCTCAATCGCGACTGAAGATACGCCGAAGACCCGCTGCGGAGGACAGCGGGTCTTTCGCGTATCTTCAGCGGGTCAGGCGAACAGGTCGCGGACCTCGTCGAGGACGTTGTTCAGCTTCCCGAGGGCCGTGCGCACAGCCGGAGCGGACAGTCCCGTCACCTTCGACACGTTCGCCTGAGACGGGCGCTCAGCGGCGGCGATGAGCCCTGCCCACGCCTCGACGACCGTGCCGAGGTTCTTGTCGTTCGGGTACAGCCGCTTCGCGGTGTCGCGGACCCGGTCAAGGGCCAGCTGAGCCTCAGCGGACTCCTCCGCCTCACCGTCGGTGGCCGGGCCGGCGAACGGGTCCTCGTCCAGGGACATGGCCGTCATCGACGCGGACGAGAAGTCCTCCTCCGACACCAGCAGGCCCTGCTTCTTCGCATCCTTGTGGTGCTCGATCGCCCAGGCGTTGGCGGCGTCGATGATCTCCTGACGGGTCGGCTCGACGCCGTTGCGCTGCAGCAGCTCCTTGGCGGTGCGGCGGATGACGTCCAGACGCTTCATCTGCCCGCTCATCTTCGAGGCGACCGTCACCTGCGAGGACGCCAGGTAGTCCTTGACGGCGTTGACGGCCAGGCCGTGCAGGAACCGGAGCCAGTCGCCGATGCGGTTGCTGGTGTCCGGGGTCACCTCGCGGAGGGTGACGAGCACCTTCTCGGCGATGACCTGCTCGATGTCGCCGATGCCGGACTGGTCGCGGTAGCCGCGGCCGGCGGCGATGGACTGCGCCCACTTGCGGAGCGTCTCCGTCGTGTACATCAGAGCGAGCGCGTCGTTGACGGCACGCTTCTTGAGCTCCGGGGTCTCAGCCTCGATGGCGCGGACGACGATGCGGTTGAACTCGGTGTTGTTGATCTCGGTCATTCGCTGCCCCCTCCTGCGGGCAGGGGGGCGTACGGAAAACCGATCCAGGGCACGGCGCGCTCAGTGAGCACGTCGGCCAGTGCGCGGACACGCCGACCACCGACGCGGGCGTCGATAAGCCACGCGACGGTCAGACGGCTGGTCGGCTCAGGTCCGAGAAGAGAGGTGATGCGAGCCAGGGCGTGTGCCGTTCGGGCCCTGCCCCAGCCGAACTGAGAAATCAGAAGGTTGCGGAGGGTGATCCGACGGAACGGGTGCCGCTGCTCAGTGGATGCCGTCGTCAGGAGGTCGGGGATCGAAGAAGCCCCTACATTCACCGAGGCGAGCACTACGGCTCGGGTTTGCTCGGCCCGCAGTTTTGCGTCATTCGCCAACTCGAGGCTCACGCTGTGGCCTCCTCGTTGGAGGAACCCACCAAGACCGCGGCGGTCGAGTTCGTGACCAGGTCGAGCGAGTGCGCGACGGAGTCGATGGTCTTGTCCGCAGACAGGGCCGCCATGACCCGGTCACGCCCGACCGACTCGCGCGGGTGAGCGCGCTTGTACAGCTCGAGCAGCTCGTCGATGGATCCGGGGGACTGCTCCCGGTGCAGGCGACGGACCTTCCGGCCGATGTGCGGGTCGCCGATGCGGCGGCGGACCGCCTCCTCGCAGCGGGCGCGGAGGTTCTTGTCGAACCACGCGCCGAGAGGCTGGTTGTTGATGGGGGTGGTCGCGGCGCGATCGACCATCCGCAGGACCGTCGAATCGTCACGGCCGTCCGCGCCCCACAGCAGCTCGGTGGCGAGCTCTTCGAGGGCGACCTTGTCGACGACGCCGTGGTTGCTGGTCGGAGCCCAGCCCTCGTCGGAGTCGCCGAGACGGTCCTCGATCTCGCGGGCGACGAACCGGTTGGTCGCCTCGAGGAGCCCCTGGACGTGGGCTTCGAGCTCGGCGACGAGGGTGAACCGTGCAGCGTTGCCTTCGCGGGTCAGCTCGCGGCGACGGGCGAGGACAGGGGCCTTCGCCAGCGGGTAGACGCCGTCGATGTCCCCGGTCTCGGAGACGGTGAACGTGCCTGCGAACTCGTCGCCGCGTTCGACGACCTTCCAGGTGACCTTCTCGCCAGGGGTGACGACGATCGCCGGGGCCCAGTGGATGTACGCCGTGCCGGTGGGGAGCTTGGCTGCGTGGGGGAGGGCGACGAGGTCGTCACCCTCCTTCGCCTCCGCAGCCAGGCCCCAGGCGACCGATTCGACCAACTCGCGCAGCCGGTCAGGGCTGGGCAGGTTGAACATCGCCGCGGCCCTCATCGACGACCGCCGAACAGGCTCCGCTTCGGCTTGGCGGCAGCCTTGCCCTTGCCCTGTGCCGCAGGAGCGGACGACGGTGCGAAGGCCGGGTTGCCGGTGACGTGGTAGAGGACGGCCTTGTTGACCTCCGCGACCGCCGGCGAACCGGTGAGGATGTTCCCCGACGACATGTGCCGGTTGATGGAGGCGTCCTCAGCGAGGAAGCCGACGAAGGTGCCGTACTGGCCGAACTTCTCCTGGAACTTCGCCGGGTCGGCGTCGTCGGCAGGCCACTTCGAGGCCAGGACCAGCGAACGGTCGCGGCCGACGCCGAGCTTGTTCAGCTCGTCGAACGCGGCGAAGGCGTTGCGGACGGCGGCGTAGTTGTACTGGGCGATACCTGCCGAC
The DNA here is from genome assembly GCA_937925595.1 of uncultured Demequina sp. The sequence goes on from CALALQ010000009.1 coordinate 4,151, forward strand.
CACGCACCTGCACGCAGCTCCGGGATGATGAAGCCCTCGAACAGGTCCGACTTCTGCGCCTCGACGATCTGCGTGTCGAGGACGATGAGGTCGTAGCGCGGCTTCGCGTAGCTCAGGACGCTCGCGTACACCTCGGCCGAGGCGTACTGGGGGCCAGCGAACTCGCGGTGCGGCGCGAACACCACATCGAACTCGATCTGCTGCTTGCCTGCCGCGCGGACCGCGTTCAGCTGGTCCTTCGTGACGATGGCCGCCTCGGGCCCGTGGTTGATGGCGTGGAGGATGGTCGGCAGACCCGTCTTCTCCACACGCAGCGACGCGTTGATGTCGCCCTGGTCGCGGTTGCCGTCGATGACGAGGACACGCAGGCCCGCCATGCCAGCGGTCTGGCCGTACATGAGCGTCTGCGTCGTCTTGCCGACACCGCCCTTGGCGGCGACCGAGAAGAGGATCTTGCAGT
>CALALQ010000010.1 GCA_937925595.1 uncultured Demequina sp.
TCGATCGGCCGAGTGCGGCGGCGGATTCTCGTCGTTTCTCGTGCCGCGGGCAGCGGAATGAGTCCACGGCGGTAGTTGAGCACGGTCGCATAGTTGCGCACGCGACGACGCCCCTCGGTCTCCCCGCTGGTGTGGATCGCCGTCAGGTGCTCCTCTTCACGCACGGGGCGCTGACCAAGCAACAAGGCCTCCTTCAGAACGAATGTCCGCGATCGCACGGTGGGGTCAAGCCGCGCGATAACCGCACGCTCGCTCCGCGTCGCCACGACTATCGCGTCGTACGTCGAGAGCCTGTCCTCCGACACCTCTCTCGACGCGTGCGCCGCCGCGAAGGATTTCCCCTCCTCGCCGAGGAGCTGCGCTGCGACGCCGCACATCGCGTGGCCGTCCTCAGCGGCCGTGCCAGCGCTATGCACAATCCATCCCTTTCGCTCTTCGGCGCTCAGAGCGTTGAGGAAACTACCTGCGGCGAGCGGCGACCGACAGACATTCATCGCGCACACGAACAACAGTCTGTGGGCCACGCGCTCCCCTTCTCCCCAGCAAGGGTTCCAGTATGTCCCACGCGGTGTACGCGGGTACACCTTCGGCATGCTAGGAGTCGGACCATGCGACTGAGCAGTTGCGATGCGAAAGGATAGGGCCGTGCCGACATGTCTCTTCGCCCACCCCGGAGCCGAGCTGTTCGGCTCGGACCGGATGCTCATCGAGAGCGTCGTCGCCGCACGTGAACGCGGTTACGAGTGCGTCGTCACCCTGCCGGAGACCGGTCCTCTTGTTGCAGAGCTGCGGGCCGTGGGCGCGACCGTCGCCGTCGAGCCCGGTCTCGTCCTCAGGAAGGCGCTTCTGAGACCGCGAAACTGGCCGAAGCTGGTGGGAGACATTATCCGAGGGTTCAGCTCTGCGTGGCGGCTGATCTCCCGCACGGCTGCGGACGTGATCTACGTCAACACAATCACCATCCCCCTGTGGCCGGTCGTGGCGCGCCTCCGGCGCCGCCCCGTGATCACCCACGTGCATGAAGCCGAGGCGTCCGGCAGCCGCTTGGTCAACAGGGTGCTCTATGCGCCGCACGCGTTCTCGCAGCGTCTGCTGGTGAACAGCCAGTTCAGTCTGGAGACGATCCGCTCCTCCCTCCCCAGGCTCACCCAGCGAGCTCACGTCGTCTACAACGGCGTTGCATCACCGGACGACGCGCCCGCGCCCCGTGCCGCCATCGAAGGTGCCTTCCGCATCCTGTACGTCGGGAGGCTGTCCGCCCGGAAGGGACCGGACGTGGTCGTCGAAGCCGCTCACCTCGTCAAAGACGCTGGCTTCGAAGTGCACGTCGGCCTACTCGGATCGGTGTTCGCGGGCTACGAGTGGTTCGAGGAGGAGCTGCGCGCGTCGGTGGCTCGCTGGGGCATGATCGACGACGTCGAGTTCCACGGATTCAACACGAATGTCTGGCCCTATCTCGCCGAGGCCGATGTCCTCGTCGTCCCCAGCCGCGTGGACGAGCCGTTCGGCAACACCGCCGTGGAAGGAATCCTGGCGCGCCGACCCGTCATCACCACTGACACCAGCGGGCTCCGAGAGGCAGCCGGGGGCTACCCAACAGCCCAGCTCGTCCCCACGGATGACGCCTTCGCCGTGGCGGCCGCGCTCCGACGGGTGATGAGCGACTGGGGATCGGTCACGGCGCAGGTCGAGGGCAGCCGCCGGCGAGCCCTGGAACGCCATGCGCCGGAGGTGTACCGCGCGTCTGTCGCAGACCACCTCGACGTCGTGGCCGCACGTGGGAAGCCCTGATCTCGCGCGGTTCATGAAGGCCATAGACTGATGCCGACGAGCGCACGGACGCCCACCGCGGAGTGCCCTCTCGACCTGGGGAGTTGAGCATGTCAGTTGCGGAGTACCTGCGCTCCATCTGGAGGAGCTGGGCGATCCTGCTGGCATGCGTGCTCGCGGGCGGCCTGGCCGCATACGGGTACTCCGCGACGACGCCCGACCAGTACCGGTCGACGAGCTCCGTCCTCCTCACGAGCGATCGTGGCGACACGACACTGGAGCTGGTCCAGGGCACCAGCTACGTCGAGAACCTCGTCGCTACCTACGTGGTTCTGGCGTCCTCCGAGCTCGTTCTCGATCCGGTCATTCGCGAACTGGGCATGGACACGACGCCGCAGTCGCTGGCTTCCCAGATCGCCGCGTCGGCACGCCTGAACACGCTCGTCATCGACATCAGCGCTACGAGTTGGGATCGTGGCGAGGCGCAGGAACTCGCGGATGCGGTCACCCGCAGTCTCACGCGGGTGGTGACCGAAGACGTTTCACCGACGACGGAGGAAGGTAAGGCGACCGTCCGTCTGACAACAATCCAGTCGGCGACTGAGCCCCGCTACCCGTTCGCCCCGAACACCCGTATCAACACGCTCCTCGGGCTGATTGTCGGCCTAGTGGCGGGCGTCGCCATCGCGGTGGTCCGCGCGCAGCTGTGGAACACGATCCGCACGCCCTCCGACATCACGCAGATCACGACGGCGCCCGTCCTCGGCGAGATCGTTGACACCAAGCGCGACGCGACACTGCCGAGCGCGATTCTCGCCGACGCCAGGGGAATCGAGGTCGAATCGGTGCGTACCGTCGCCGCGAACCTCAACTTCCTCAAACTCAGCG
>CALALQ010000011.1 GCA_937925595.1 uncultured Demequina sp.
CGGCTCAGCCATCTCAACTCGGTCGTGGTGCTAGACCGACTGGCCGACGTTCCAAAAGAAGTTCACGAGCGTCACCGACGCACCGCAGATGATTGCCGCGCCGCACGAGACGAGTACGCCGACTTTGCCCCGGCTGGCGAGGTGCGGATTCGAGCTGTTCGCCCCGTAGCCCCAGACCACGGCCGAGATGATGAGGGCGAGGACAGCGAGGATGAGCCCCACGGTCATGGCCGCGCCGACGATGACGCGGAGCTGCTCGATGCCGGGCAACCCGTCGGTATTGGGATCGATGTCGATCACTGTGTGCTCCTTCAGCAGGCGAGGGGACGACTTGCCGGGTAGGTGCGCACGCCGTCCCCGCTCACGTCGCGATTCGCCTCGGGAAGCCATTTCCTCGCATTGACGACACTTGTGTTACAGTTACAGCACTTAGAAGCAGTTGCGACGATAGGAGGGGCAAATGACGGAGCCGCTTAACGACGCAGCGGACGTCCTCCGCGACGCCCTCGCTGCGTCAGCAGACCCCGTTCGCGTCACGCTCACCATCCCGAGGGTGATCGCCGAGAAGCTGCTGCTGCTCGTCGAGGCGGAGCACACGTCAGGCGCGGTCGTCGTGCCAGTCAAAGAGCTTTACACCACGACCGAATCTGCCGCGATGCTCGGCATCTCCAGGGCGTCCCTGATGAAACTGATCGAATCCGGCGACATCGAGGCGGTGAAAGTCGGAACGCATCACAGAGTCCCGGCGGACGAGCTGCTGGCCTATCAGCGTGTGCGGCAGGTGAGCCACGAGCGCGCCGCAGAACTGCTCACCGAGTTCTCATCGAGATCGACCGGCTTCCAGAGCAACGTGACGTTCCGTGCTGATGCGCGGCGACTTCAGCACGCACTCGGAGAGGGGCGGGAGTCCTAGTGACCATAGAAGCCGCGGTCGGCGCGCTCACGCCAGAGGACTTCGTGCAACCGGAACACCGGCTGTTCATCGACACAAACGTCTTCATGGACACGGACCCGGCACACGAGGGTGGGCTCAAGCGACTCTTCGAGAGATGCGCTGAAGCTATCCGTGCGCACGAGAATCCTGTCGTGGTCCCGAGCAAGGTCGTCGATGAACTGACCAAGCAGAGTGTGATCGACACCTCCGGGTTGAGCGAAGAGCGCGCGGACTCGATCAAGAAGGCCGGCAATGCTCTCGTGTTCCTCGACGCGGCCGTGGGCGCGGGACTCATTCGAACGGACCTCGGCAATGTCTCGAACCCCTATGCAGACGATCTCTTTGTCGAGGTCTTCAAACGCGCGGCCCACCGCTATGAGATGTGCCTTCTGACGAACGACATCACTCTGCGGCTGCGAATTCGCCTGCTCGCGGCGGAGACGGATCGGCGTCTCGTCGCCGGGGTTCTCACCAAGGAGGGGCTGATCGAGGTGGATAGTGATCAGGCCCTGTATGAGCGAGCCTCGCGCAAGCACGCACGCATGACGAGGCATGTCGAGGAGGGCCTTGGCACCGACAAGGACCAGAACGAGGTCGCAGCGCTCGCACCGCTGCTGGCCGACTTCCAGCAGACGTTCGCGGTCGCCCCGGTCGTCGCCGCGCCTGGCGCACGCCGAACGACGCGGCAGCAACGCTCCGCGGTCGGAGCAGCAAGAGGCGTTCCGGGTGCCTTCAACCCCTCAACGACGATCAGGGCTCCTGACCGCGTGCTGGAGGGAAGCACAGTCCTGCCCGCGGCCGGGGATACCGTGCATTTCACGTCGGCCCGCGGAGACACCGGGACGCTTGTGCTCGGTGCGATGCTCGGTGAGGGCGGAGAGGGGCGAGTCTACGCAGTGGACGGCGCGGCGAACAGCGTCGTCAAGGTCTTCGACGCCGAGCACCGGACATGGCACCGCAAGGAGAAGCTGACCCTGCTCCTGTCGCGCGGATTCGAGCGGGAAGGCATCGGCTTCCCGACAAGCATCATCACGAACAGCGACGGTGAGTTCGTCGGCTACGCCATGCCGCGGGCCACCGGCAAGGAACTCCAGGCGACTGTCATGCGGCCTGCCCGGTTCAAGAAGACCTATCCCAACTGGACGAAGGCGGATCTCGTCGACGTTTGCATTTCCTTCCTGGAGAAGGTCTCCTACCTGCATTCCCTCAACATCCTGCTCGGCGACATCAACCCGAAGAACGTCATGGTCGACGCGAACAAGGATGTCTGGATCATCGACGCTGACTCCTGGCAGTTGGAAGGGTACCCGTGTCCGGTAGGGACGCCGATGTTCACCGCTCCCAGCGTGACGGGAGACTACGCGGACGCTCTGCGCACGGAAGAGGAGGAGCTGTTTGCCGTCGCCACGATGCTCTTCATGATTCTCATCACCGGCCAGTTCCCCTACGCGCGGGCAGGTGCGGACGGCGGGGACTTCGCGGCGCTCATCAAGGAGGGCAAATTCGCGTTCCAGTTCCGTGGGGCGTCCGACCGGGATCAGCCCGAGGGCAACTGGAAGTACATGTGGAGTCACCTGCCCTTCCCCGTCAAGCGCACGTTCTGGAACACCTTCCACCGCGATGGGATGCGGTACTTCAAGCGCCCCAGCGCGGACGACTGGCTGCGTGTCTTCCGCGACTACCAGCAGTTTTTCGGCGGCTCGGACGACTTCGACCCGATGTCGCACGATGTCTACCCGACGCGATTCAAGAAGAAGGATGCGGATACCCCCGAGTACGAGTGCGCCCAATGTCACACTTCGATGATCGGACGCTGGCAGGAGGACAAGCAGAGCTACTGGACACCGAGTCTCTGCGACGACTGTCGCCAGAGCCGGACGCGTTGTTCGGACTGCGGCAAGCCGAAGCCCGCCGATGCGCTGCGCGACGGTCGCTGTTTGGACTGCAACCGCAAGCGAAACTATGCCGCCTGTGGCAACTGTGGGAAGGACACGCCACGTCGATATCTGGTCGATGGCCGTTGCTCCAACTGCCAGCTCGTGGCCTGTAGGGACTGCGGAGCGCCGACTCCCAAGACGAAGCTGACCTATGGGCGCTGTGAATCCTGCGCTGCCAAAGCAGCGCAGCTCGACCCCGCAAGACTGTGCGCCGACTGCCGCGAGCCCTTCATCACGTTCGACCACGCGAGCTGGTTCACGAGCAAGGGATACCACATTCCGAAATCGCACGCCGCCATCAGGAAAGCGTGCCCTCCGCGGCCAGTGGCAACTCCGCGTCCGTCGCGCACAACCGCGACCGCGACCAGTCCGAAGAGCACCGTACCCAGGAAGTCCCTCTGGGAGCGACTCGCGGAGTGGTGGAAGTCATAACCGAGCAGCACCCACGAACCATCCGAACTGACAAGGACAATGAAATGGCACTCGCAATCGGCGCCGATGACCTCGTAGAGAACCCCACTCCAAGGGTTCCGGTAACCCTTTGCCTCGATACCAGCGGATCAATGATGGGCGACAAGATCCGCGAACTCGTGCAGGGGGTCAACCTCTTCTACGACGCCATCGACGAGGACGATGACGCTCACGATGCCGCCGAGGTGAGCATCGTCGAGTTCAACTCCGCCGCGAGCCTGATCCAGGACTTCTCCAGTGTCGAGCGTCTCCAGCGGATCGACGCGATTGACGCCACGGGCGGCACGGCACTCGGGGAAGGGGTGAACCTTGCGCTCGACACATTGGAGAAGCGCAAGTCGGTGTATTCAGGCGCGGGCGTCCTCTATTACCAGCCCTGGCTCGTGCTCATGACGGACGGACAGCCGAACGGTAGCGCCGTCGAGCTGGAGCGGGCGATCCAGCGTGTGACCGACCTCGTTGCGCAGAAGAAGCTGACGGTATTCCCGATCGGCATCGGTGCTGACGCCGACATGGACGTGCTGGCGAAGTTCAGCCCGAACCGCCCGCCGCTGCGGCTGCGCGGGCTGAGCTTCAAGGAGTTCTTCGAGTGGCTGTCGAAGTCGGTTTCTCGGGTCTCTCGATCGACGCCGGGCGACACGGTGAAGCTGGACCTCGAGGGGCTTGCTGGCTGGGCGGAACTGTAGGTGTTCAACGAGTTCCACTACCAAGTGCGAGGACGCGGGCACGAACTAGACGGCACGCGCGGACAAGACAGGACCGCCTACCTGTCCGGTCGCGGTATCCAAGTGCTCTGCCTCGCTGACGGCGCGGGCTCGGCCTCTCAAGCAGAGTTCGGCGCTCAGGCAGTAGTGGAAGAAGGCTGCGCGCTACTCATCGAGCAGTTCGCGCAGTTCGATGCCAGCGCCGATGCAGAGCAAGCACGGCAGGAGATTCTCGAACGCCTGCACGAGCGTCTCGCGGGTGTGGCTCGGCGGCTAGGTTGCACTATCGCGGATCTCGCGTCGACCTTCCTCGCTGTCGCGGTCTCGGCGGAGAGGTTCGTCGTCGTGCATATCGGGGACGGCGTAATCGGCTACGTCAAGAATGGCGAACTGCGTGTCGTATCAGCACCCGACAACGCGGAGTTCGCAAATCAGACCACCTTCGTCACCTCCCCTGACGCCGCGAGTTCGACGCGGTTGTTCCGAGGTGCGACAGAGGGCGTGTCCGGCTTCATCTTGATGAGCGATGGTACGAGTGCGAGCCTGTTCGACCACCGCTCGAAAACCTTGGCCCCTGCCTGCGCGAAGTTGATCGAAGCGGTCGCGGTCGCTCCGAAGCGACATGTGAAAAGCCCGGAGCACAAGAGGCGGCTGCGACGGGTGGTCGACACCAGGCTCCGCGAGGCAACGAAGGACGACTGCTCCATTGGAATCCTTGCGCGCCGCTTCTGACCTCCATCGGCAGGATCAGATGCTCGCGCCGACGCCGAGCAGGAAGTTGACCCAGGTGACACCGAGGCCGGCGAGTGCGGCAGCTCCGACGGAGACGAGGAATCCGGTGCGCGCGCGGACAGCCGAAGTGATGTTGCCGTTCGCCGACGAGATCGCCCACACCGCGGCGCAGATGACGAGCATGAGCACGGCGAGGATGAGCACGACGGTCAGCAGCGCGCCAACGATGGCGCGCAGTTCTGCCTGACCGCCAACGGCTCCGAAGTCGGGGAATATGTCCATGTCATGCGGCCATCTGTGCTGAGCAGAGTGCCGCGGTGCTCGCGACATCGAGGTTCTGCACTCCGTGGGCGGCAAGCCACGGCTCCGCATCGACGGCCGCTGCGTTCGACCCGCCCGGCCGGATCTCGAAATGCAGGTGGGCTCCGGTCGACCTGCCCGCCGAACCGACGTTGCCGATGTGCTGCCCGGCAACGACGCGATCCCCGACGCTGACGAGGACGCCGTTCTGCCACATGTGCGCGTAGGCGGAGGCGATGCGCTCGCCGCCGATGGTGTGCTCGATGATGACGAGGTTGCCGTAGCCGCCCGACGGTCCGGTGAAGCTGACCACGCCATCGGCGAGCGCGAGGATCGGCGTGCCGTCGTCGGCAGCCCAGTCCGTTCCTGAGTGGAACGCTCGCTCTCCAGTGAAGGGGTCTTCGCGCCACCCGAAGTCGCTGGTGTTCACCCACGTCCCGCTCGGCAGTGGGAAGACGATGGCAGTCGTCTCGGGTACGTTGCCGATCGGCGTACCGCCCGGCGTGGTTTCGGCGCGGCGCGTGAGTGCAGCGAGTATCGCCTCGGCAACCGGCTGGTAGTTCTGGTAGCGGTCGGGATATGCCGAGACCTCGACCGCTTGCGCTGCCTCGCCAGGGTCGAGGTGCTGCCAGTCGTGTATGTCGAGCAGTCCGCGCGGTGACGGGTAGTTCGGCCCGCTCGAACCTCCGTAGAAGGCGCGCGATTGGTAGGTCGCGTTCATCAGCTCCGCGACGGTGCCCCATCCTGCGCTTGGCCGCATCTGGAACAGGCCAAGAGAGTCGTGATCGCTGCCCTCTCCGTCGTTCGGGAAATCGCCCGACTCTGGAATCGCAGCCGAGTTTGCGAGCATCCGTAGCCGCGACTCGGTGAGTGCGGCCATGAGCGCGATGACGATGCCAGCGCGACCAACGCCCTCGGTCTGCGCACCGACCGTGATGATGGTGGCTGCATGCGTTAGCTGCTCATGGTTGAGGGTCACGGTCTCGCCCGCGCGCGTCGTGGCTGTGAGCGACTCCGGGATCGGCCCGACAACGAGCGAGCTTGACGAGAGACATGCGGCGAATACCGCGGGCGACACGAGCAGACCCACGCCGACCAGGCTCATGGGGAGCACTGCGACGAGGGTGGCGATGGCCACAACGAGCTTCTTCATGCGGGTGCCGATCAATGCAGGGGGTTGTCAAGCAGGGAGATGCGAAGCGCGCGGCAGGTATCGAAGGTCGGCTCGCAGGTGATGAAGACGGTGAACGCGACCTCGTGGGAGCTGGTCACGGGCTCGGTGCCGTGGATGCCCTCGCGTTGCCGAACGCCGGTGATCGTGTAGGCGACGGTGCCCGGAAGGATCTGTCCCTCGGCTGCCTGCTCCAGCGCCGTCGCCCACTCGTCCGGCACGAACATGTCGTTGATGTCGAGCCATTGGCGGGTCTGCATCGTGCGGAGCTGCGCCCAGGCGTCCGCGGTCGGGAGATAGGTGCGCACGTCAGAGGCGAGCCCGGCGGTCTCTTTGCCGGAGGGGTCGCCCACATCCACGATGACCTGTGCGTAGTCGGTCGGCCCGAACTCGGTCGCGGTGTCCCATGTGAACAGCGCGATGGCGAGGGCTCGCGCGAACGTCTCGGGGTCGTCGGACTCACGGACGGCGGGCGGTGTGCTCGATGTCGGGGACGGTGCGCTGGTGGAAGCGCCTGGTTGGTCGCTCGTGGAGCTGCCGCCCGGCGAAGGCTCGGATCGAGGCGCGAGCAGCAACCCGTAGAGCCCGACTCCGACGAGGACGGCAAGCACGGCGGCACCGACGATCAGGAGGATCATGAGGCGACGGGGGAAGCGAGTCTGCGGCATCAGGCACTCTCCTTGGCGAGACTTTGGCGGGCGGCGCGGGCCGCGTCGAAGAAGCGGACGGTAGCGTCGAGGATCGTCTCGAAGCGCTCCCACTGGTCATCACTCAGCGCGGTGCCGACCTCGGCAGGGTCGTAGTGTGACCACCACTGATCGAGGTCGTTCCAGGTGAGGGTGAACGCCCGCACCGGGTAGCGAACCGGCACGGCGCTCGACGCGGCTGCGGGTGCCGGGCCTCGCTTGCGCCCTTGCTTCGCACGCTCCAGCGCCTCCTGTGCGAGCAGCTCCAGCTCGCCGGGTGGCTCGGGTTCCTCCTGCGGGATCGCGAGCATGGCGATCGTGCGGGCGTGTGCCGTGGTGATGGACGAGCCGCGGTCGATGGCGTCGAGTTCGGAGCGGGCGAAGCCGCGCACATCCTCCGGCTGACGGGGGTCGTTCGCGATCCGCTGGAGATCGTTGATCTGCTCCAGGCTCGTGTACGACTTGCGCCCGGTGACCATGAGCGCGGCCTGCGCACGGGATTTGCCAGGGGCACCGATCAGCGGTGGTGCCGTGACGGCACCACCGCTCGTTCCGGCGACTTTCCCGCCCGCACCGAACTGCGTCGCCGCCTGACGACGGGCGGCATCCTCGGCCATGAGCGTCTTCAGCTCGCGGTACAGCGCCGCGGCCTCGGTCTGCGTGAACGGCTTGTGCAGCACGTTGTCGGCCTGCTCAGCCATGAGCCTCTGGAGCCGGTCGCTGATCCCGGAGCGCACGAACACGTTGACCTTCTTGTAGCCGAGCTTGCGCAGCGCGGCAATGCGGCGAGCGCCGCACACGAGCACCCCCTCCGGCGTCACGGTCGGGGGCTGGAGCAGTCCGTCGCGTTCGATGGATGCTGCGAGTGCGTCGATGTCGCCCAGCTCCACGCGATGACGGCTGCCGACGACGATGGAGTCGATGGTGCGCTCCAGCTCGATGTGCCCGGTGCTCGCCGCCATGCGCTCACCTCGCCCCCGCCAGAGTGGGCGCGTTCAGGCCGAGCAGCAGCACGAGGTCGTCATCGGTGAGCAGCGCGCGCAGGGGTTCGCCGACAAGAAGGCGGTACAGCACGCCGCGGCCGACGGCAGTGCGGGCCTGATCGGGATCGGGGTTGCCGAGGATCGCACGGAGCAGCGCGTTCCAGCTCGTCGACGACAGATCGAGCACGGCCCGAGCGTGTGGGTCTCGTCGAAGCGACTCCGCTGCGCTCGCCCGCGACGGCGCTTCGCCGAGTCGAGTGCAGATGTGCTCGATGGCCGCGCGCGCCGTCTGCTCCGGCCAGTCGAGCAGCGTCAGTAGCTTGATCGCGTCCTCGACTGCACGGACGACGCCAGATGCCTCGTCGTCCGATTCGTTCTCGTCCTCACCCGCGGGCGCGACCTGCAACGCTTCGTGGTAGTCGGTGAGCGGGTTCTCCCGGTCGCTGAACCGCTCCGGGTCGTGGAAACCGCTGTATTGCGGCCTGCGTGCCTGATGCGTCGAGCACAGCAGTCCGTTGCCTCGTTCCTCGGCGATCAGTGTGACCTGCACAGCACGGGTGACGACTGCCCACGGATCATCGGCGTTGCGCACGGCCGGGGTACGCATCGCGTCGAACGCGGCACTCGCCGCCTCCCACGGGTCGAGGCCGTGCTTTCGCGCGAGGCTCGCGTACCGACCCGCCGTGTACTCCATGAGCGCCGCGACATCCACGTCGCGCTGCCACGCGCCTTTCCCATCGTCGTGCAGACGTTCCAGGAGCGCGCGCAATCCCTCCGGGGTGCGGAACGACGGTGGAGCGGGCGGGGCAGACATGGTGCGCTCACAGGCGTCGGAGCGCGTCGCGGCTGACAGAGGACTGGTGTGCGGGCGACTGCCCGAACGCGGAGAGCGGCGCGATGCCCTGGGCACGCGCCCGGATGCCTGGCCGGGTCACCGGAGTTGCCTGCGGCGAGGTCTGCCGACGTTCCTCGACGCGGCGCGCCAGCTCGGTGCGCAGGTCGATACCGCGCCCGATCATGCGGGCCGAAGCGGACGGGAGTAGCTCGGTTGGGCGCACCCACACCACCTGGCTGCGGTCGTGCTCTGCGCTCAGACGCTCCAGGAGTGGGTGGCCCCCGCGCCACGTCTGCGCGGCGAGCCACGGGTCGGTGTGGCGCGCCAGCTCGGAGATATCAGCAGCCTCGCTGGGAGTCGGCTTCAGTGTGTGGAGGACATCGGCAAGCCGACGGGCATGCTCGTCTTCTGGCAGCTCGTCGTTCACAGCGCGCCTCCTTCCGATGCGGCGGCGAGCGCGGGCGTCGCCAGCCAACGACCGACGGTGGACGGATGCACCCCGGTTGCACGAGCGATGGCGGTGTTCGTCATGCCGTCCTCCTTCATCCGCAGAGCGAGTTCTCTAGGGGCAAGGTGCGCAGGCGCTTCCGGCGACAGGTATTCGACCGCGCTCGGCACCAACTCGGCTGTCTGCGTCGACGGCTCTGCACGGAACCGTCGAGTGAGCACCACCGTCAGGTGCGTGATCGCCAGTAGCACGAGCGGCGGAACGGCGGCAACCGATCCTGCGAGCGCAGAAGGAACGTCGGCGTCAGCGGCGACGACCGCGTGGATCGCGTTGGCTGCGACCGAGACCGCGGCACCGGCCATGAGCAGCAGCCACGGATACCAGGCGGCACGCTGTCCCGCGAGCGCGACGACGGACACTGTGGCGACGACGATGATGCCGTCCACGATGAGCGGCCATGCCCACGCCTGGCTCTCATCGACGCCGGAGCGTCGCGCGAGGTCGGCGAG
>CALALQ010000012.1 GCA_937925595.1 uncultured Demequina sp.
CCCTTGGCGATGTGGGCCGTCGAGATGCACTGGTCGGCCTGCTGGAGCGGGACTGTCGCCTCCATCGCGCGGACGACAGCGGGAGCACCGTAGGTGTCCACGACGCGGACGAGCGCGGCGATCTCGGTGTCGGCCTGGTCGTCCTCGACGAACGCGACGACGTCGGCCCACGAGTCGAAGTCTTCAAGGTCGCGGTGCTTGGTCTTCCCGTCCTTCTGCAGTTCGAGGGCGGCGCGGGCGAGGTTGACGAGCTCGGTCGCCTTCCGCTCCCCCGCGACACCGACGGCAAGGCCGCGGTTCTGGGACTCGATGATCTCCTGCATGGCGCCGCCGTTGGTGCGGGTGAGGACCGCCTCGGGGGTCCGTTCGCTCTTCCAGACGCTGGACGCCTTCCCGGGCAGGCCCTTGAGGCGGATTTCGGCGTCGAGGAGGTTCAGCCAGAAGTTCGCTTCCTCAGCGATCGCGTCACCGAACCGGAAGCTCTGCGTGAGCGGGACGCGCGTCCCGCCGAAGTCGTCGAGCGCTGAGCTCGCGCCCCGCCATCCGTAGATTGCCTGATTGGGGTCACCTACGGCCACCATCTGCGGGCCTTCCTGCATGAGCAGCAGGCCACGGGTGAGGGGTTCGAGGTCCTGGGCTTCGTCGACGAGGATGAAGTCGTACGGCAGCTGAGGCATGTCGAGTGCCCACCGCTTCATATAGGTGGAGTGGGTCGCTTCGATGAGGCCGTTCGGGTTCATCCAGTCGTTCCACCACGCCTTCGCGTAGCGGACGATGGCGGCGCGCAGCGCGTCCTTGTCGCGCTTGGGGCCGAGGATGGTGGGCGGCAGGTCCACCATGTCGATCTCGATCTCGGGGCGGAAGCTGCGGCAGAACGTCTCGAGGGTCTGCTGGGTGATGCGGAGCACCTTCTGCCAGGACACGAACGAGGTGCCCATCGGGAACTTCGTCTCCATGCCGAGGGCACGCTTCTTCTCGAACGGCATGAGCCGCTTCATGTTCATCCGCTGGCGGAACTGGTCACCGTACGCGCGGTAAGCGAGCTGGTTGACGGTCAGCGGTTCGACGCTGGTGCCAGCGAACCGGCGGACAGCGTCGTCGCGGACAGAGCGGTTGAACGCGAGATACAGGCCCCGCTTGCCGCGTGCTTCGTCGGCGATGAACCGGAGCGTTGACGTCTTACCACTGCCTGCGCCGGCGATGATGGTGGCGTGGTCGCCGGTGCGGAACGCGTCGATCGCGGCCTGCTGCTCGTCGGTGGGAGCGTAGGTGGGTGCGATGGTGGCGGTGGGTGCGATGGTCATGTTCTCTGCTTCGGTTCCGTATGAAAAGTGATGCGGCCCCCGTGCGTGGGGCTGGGGGCCGCTGGGTCCCCTATGCGCGCAGCGCTTCGAGCGTCGCGTCGTAGACGGACTGGTAGAGCGGGTCGTCGAGGGGCCGCTTGGCGGCGGTGACGGCGGCGGTCGCGGCGATGGTCGCGATGGTCTCCTCGTTCGGGACGAGGGGGTGGACGATCTGTGCGACATCGGAGGTGCCGACGACCTGCTCGATGCGGTAGCGGGTCTCGTTCTGGTACTGCGTGATGTGTCTGGCACGCCACACGTCGTCGGTGCGGTGACCCAGCGAGTACGTCAGCGCGTTGAGGTCCGCCTCGGCCCTTTCCTTCTCTGGCCCTTCGAGCACCCGCCATCTGCCGGACGTGTAGATGGCGTAGTAGTTGTCGCTGACCGCGTCGGCGAGGCGCCGTCCGGGCAGGTCGAGGTTCTCCGGCGGCGTGTAGCTTGTCGGCCGCCTGTCCACGATGAGCCACTGCTCGTCGCCGGTGGACGGGAGGGTGAACGTGTCCCCGAACGTCAGCGGGGCGCTCACGCGGTCACCTCGGCGATCGCGAGCTGGTAGATGGCCTGGTACAGGTCGGGGTTGCCTTCCGGGGTCTGCCCGATGGCGGTGAGTGCCGCGACGGCGGCGACGTGCGCGCGAAGCGGCGCCGGGTCGATGTCGGTGCCGTCCGTCCACGCGGTCACCATCTCCGTGATGCCGGTGACCTCGTTGCGGGTCTCGCGGACGAGCATCCGGGTGTACTCGCGGGTGTAGTCCTCGGCGGTCTTGGCAGGCAGGTGGAAGTCAAGGGCGGACAGCTCGGCGACGATACGGCCGCCGTCCTTCTCACCGATTGCGCGCCAGCCGGTCGCGGGCGTGTAGAGCGCGCCCTGGCCGGTGGTCTCGCACTTCGCGTACGCCGTCGCGTCTGTCTGGTGCTGGCCGGCGAGGTGGGCGAAGATGGGGCGGGTGTCGCGGGTCTTCCACTCGGCGTCGCCGGTGAGAGGCAGCGTGAACGTGGAGCCGAAGGTGAGCGTCTGGGTCGTCATATGAAGTACATGCGCAGTCGCGCCCGTTTTCCGGGTCACGCGGCGAGACCCGGCCTCCGGGTCACGCGGCGAGTGCGTGCGGGAGGCGGACGTCGAACACGCTCAGTTGCGTGAAGATGACGCGGCGGGTCTGGATGCGGGCTGGGACGAACCATCCGCGGGTCGGCGAGTACCAGGCGGTGAGGTTCAGCTTCTCGCACCTGGCGCGGACGGTGTAGTCGCGGGAGGACGTGTGCGCCCGCCCGTCTCCGAGCGTCCAGGCGGCGCCCCCGCTGGCAGGGAGGGTGAACGTGTCACCGAGAGTGAGGGTCCGCTTCAACATCGTCGTCGTCATGAGTCCTCCATGCGCAGCGGCGACGAGAAGTCGGGTCAGTCCCACATGAGATCGGCGACAGCGCCCGGGTTCGTACTGGCGAGCGCGGCGAGCTCGGAGGAGGTGAGACCCTTCTTCATCGCCCCTTCCCACACCAGTTGCGGGGAGACAGCCCCGACGAGCAGCTGGATGTCCGATTCGCAGAACATCGCCATCAGGTCGGCGTCCTCAGCCTTCGACGCGCCGACCTTCCGACCGCGGCGGAGGGCTGCCTGGTAGTCGATGGTGGCTATGGTCACTTTCGGGGAATGTCGTTGCCGTAGCCGTCGATGTGGACGATGCCGTGGTGGCGGTGCCCGTAACTCATGCCACGACCCTTCGTCTTCGCGTCAATGTCGGCGAGGAACGCGGTGAGGTCGGTGAGGTTCGTGAACGTCACCTCGTCGGCGATGCGCCAATACTGGGTGGGCCGGTTGTACCAGTCCTGGACGATGGGGCCGTGGTCTTTTGTGCACCGGGCGATGACGGCCGCGAGCGGCTGGACGCCGCAGTCCTTGGCGACGGCGTAGACGGTCTCCCCGAAGTATCCGCGGCCCTCGGTGTCATCGAAGCTGTGGAGGACGCGGAAGTACACCACGTCGAGGCCTTTGCGCTTCTCCTTGCGGTACGCCTCGGCCTCCTCGAAGGTGAGGAACTCGCGCCCGTCGTACTGGAAGACGGGGACGGTCTTGGTCGTCTCGACGATCGAGTCGCAGTCGGCTGCCATGGGTGCTCTCCAATCAGGGAGAGCGCTCTGCCCTCCTCACCGGCTACATGCGCAGTGGGAGGCCGGTTCGTAGGTCAGCGCCTGTCGTGGACGATGTCGGCGCAGCCGAGGGGGAACTTGACGTAGTAGTCGGTGTGGCCTGACGCGCTCGTCTCGACACGGACGATGGCCTCCTCCGTCACGGGCGGCTTGCCGTACCGGGCGCGGATGCGGTTGACAGCGTCGTGCATGGTCCGACGCTCGAACGTCACCCACTCAGGCTCGCGCAGCTCCGGGTCGATGCCGGGGCGGGCGGCGCGCTCTTTCGCGGCCCTCGCGAACACGTCTCTCAGCTCGTCGAAGTCGCGCTTCCAAAGCGCGTGCTGTGCGCCGTCCATCACGTCTCTCATTCTGCCGGGCGCGGTGCCCGGCTCACCTCCTCCATGCGCAGTGGAGGAGGTGAGCGCAGGTCACGCAGCGACCGTCTCGCCCTGGTCCTCGCGGACCTGGTCGTCGATTGCCGCGTCGATGCGGGCCAGGAGGGCGACAGCGTCCGCCAGCTCCTGCTCCCGGTCGAACGTCATCGCGTCCGCGTCGGCAGTGGCCTGCTCGGCGATGATGTCGTTGCGGTCAGCCGTTTCCAGCAGGCCGTCGGCGATGCCGCGCGCACCTGCGAGGGTCGCGGTGATCTTCTCCGCCAGCCATGTCCCGATGGTCCGGGGGCTCTTGACCTGCATGTCCCGGTGCATCGGGAAGGTCTGCACGGTCTGGTAGTTCAGGTCGAGGCGGAACCCGGTCAGGCGGGTCTTGCCGTTGGCCCAGACGGTGTCGTGGCGGACGGTGAACTGGCCGAGGTGGAAGTAGCCGTACCCGCCCTTGTTCTTCACCTCGGCGACGTGACGCTGCAGCGCGGCGATATCGAGGGCGGGGGTGCCGTGCTCGTCGATGACGTCGGCGGCGTTGAGGAGGTACGCGGCTTCCTTCCGGCAGCCCACTGCCGTCTTCGCGGCGCGGTCGGCGCGCTGGCGGAGCGTGTTCACGTTCTGGAGGTGCACGGCGCGCATCAGGCGGAGCTTCTTCACGGCGGTGCGGGCGTTGGCCTGCTCGAGCAGCAGCGGGTTGCCGGCGGCGATCGCCTTCACTTCCCCGTAGCTGAGGGTCGCAGCCGACACGTCTTCGAGCTCGCGGGCGCCGGCGCCAGCGGCGTACAGCGCGTCGAAGCTTCTGGACTTACGTTCGAGTGTCTGCCACATGTAGGCATCGAACGTACCTTCGACCACGACGCGGTTGACGGTGACTTCGCCGCTCAGGTTGCCGTGCCGGATACCGCGACCGTCACGCTGGATCATCTCGGACGGCAGCCACGGGGCGTCCAGGTGCCAGATGTCAGTGAGGCGGGTCTGCACGTTCGTACCCATGCCGACCTTCGGGGTGGAGCCGATGAGGAACGCGACCTCACCGTCACGGCACGACGCGAACAGGGCAGCGCGGGCCTTGTCGGTGGTCGCCTCGTGCACGAACCGGATCATATTCGCCGGGACACCCTCGTCGACGAGCGCGCGACGGATCCGCCCGTAGCTCTGCGCGTCGCCGGGGTGCGGGGTGCCGAGGTCGCAGAACACGAGCTGGAACCCGCCGGGGCGGGTCTGCTGCCCGAAGATCCGGTCCTTGTTGGCACGGTACGTTTCCGCTGCGGCACGGGCGAATGCTGTGAACTTCTCCGAGTCGTCGTCGATGCCGACCAGGCGCGGGTCGAGGGCGACCTTCCGGCCGTCGCCGACGATGAGCAGCATGTTGTCGTCCTTGCGGGCCTCGGTCTCCCCACGGCTTCGGCCGCGGATGGCGTCGGCGCGCTCAGCGAGTTCCTTCACATACGCCATCTGCTCGGTGGTGCCCTGCACGACGATGGTGTTGAACTTCGCGTCGGGACGTTCGGTCTGCAGCGCTTCGGCGGGCATCAGGTCGGCGACCTGGGCGAGCATCGTCTTGATCTCGGCGACGTTCACCAGGCCCACCGGGCGACGGTAGGAGCGGAACCCGGACCCGTCAGGGGCGACCTCGTTGGCAGTCTCGTAGCGGACGAACGCGGACGCCCACGCGTCGAACGAGAGCATGTCGGCCGCTTCCAGCACCTCCGGCTGGAAGTACCGCTGCCACACCCACGTCTCAGCGAGCGTGTTCGACCAGGGGGTGCCGGTGAACCCGGCCAGCACCGGGGCGTCCCAGCCCTTGCGCTGGCGGAGCGATTCGACCTTGAGGAGCAGGTCGGTGGACCGCTTCGACGACCCGGACCCCAGGCCCGAGCCGCGCTGGGTGCTCTGCGTGGGCAGGCGCCTGAAGAGGTGCATCTCGTCGACCATGATGTAGTCGATGCCGAGCTGCTCGAAGTAGATGGCCTCCGGGTCGTTCATGCCGCGGCGGGCCTTCTCCATCTGCTGGTCGAACGACCGCATCCGGCGAGCGATCGCTTTCGCACCCTTCGACCCGGTGTTCCCGTGGATGCTGAGGGCGTGACGGAGCTGGTACTTCTGCTCCGCGATCCACTGCATCTCAGCCTCCGGGGAGACGGGGATGAGGGTGAACGACGAGTGGGTCATGATGACGGCGTCCCAGTCCCCGGTCGCGCAGCGGGCGGCGAACAGGCGGCGGGCGTCCTTGGCGAGGTCTTCCTTCGTAGCGACCAGCACCTTCGCGGTCGGGATGACCTGCTGGACTTCCCGGGCCATCTGCTCGAGCAGGTGATTGGGGACGACGATGAGGGGCTTGTTCGCCAGACCGAACTTCCGAAGCGTGACAGCGGCGAGCGCGGCGGTGGCGGACTTGCCGGCGCCGACGGGATGCCCGATGAGAGCGGTCGGGGTGGAGACGATGCGTTCGACAGCGGCGCGCTGGTGCGTCCAGGGGGTGAACGTGTCGGCCATGCCGGGGAAGGTCAGACCGTCTCCGGTGTAGGTGCGGGTGACGTAGGAGTTGAACCGGTCGTTGTACTGGCGGATGAGGCGGGCTGCCCGCTTCTCGTCCTCCCAGATCCACGCCTGGAACCGGTCGTTGATCTCTTCGAGCTTCATCATCGCCGTGGCCGTCGCGTCGGCGTTTCGGACCTGCTTGTAGTCGCGGCGAGACGGGTCCCAGACGCGGTCGGTGACCTCGGGGGTGCGGTTGTTGAGGGCGCACTCGACAAGGCGGGCGACGCCCACCTCCGGGGTGCCCCACTGGGCCTGGCCCTTCCCGCTTCCGCGCCAGGTTTCGTCGACTTCCCAGACGCCGGTGCGCGGCTCACGGGTGACGGTGACACGGCCGGCGTCCAGGCCGTTCTCGACGAACTGCTGGATGTCGGCGATGTTGATGAGCGGGTGGCCGAGGGACAGGGTGATGTCCAGTGGGCCGAGGTCTTCGGGCAGGACCGCCCGCAGCGCCTCAGCGTTGCCGGTCAGGCCGTGCGCTTCGGCGATGTCGAGCTTGCGGCGCACGTCCCCGGACAGGTACTCGGCGGCGGGCACGAGACCCTTGACGGGGTCGGTGTACACGAGCGTGCCGAGCGCGGCGATGACATCGTCCGCGTTCGTGAGGCCGAGGAGCGACCCGATGCGGTCCAGGTCCACCCGGCCGGACTCACCGAGGGAGACGGCGAGGGCTTCGGCGGGGGTGTCCACGGAGGTGACCGGCTCGGGGGCGCGGTTGACACGGCGGGTGAGGATGTCCGCTGCGCGGGCTTCGCCGGTGACCTGGTCGAACACTTCCAGGGCCATCACGAGCGCGGAGTCGGGGTCGCGACGGAACCCGCCCATCGCGGGCCGGCGCCACGACAGCTTCGGCATGCCGGTCTCCTCGTCGATGGCGCCTTCGACGAGCGTGCCACGGTTGAGGGGGCCGAACGCGGTGACGTACTGCTCGTAGCAGGCGAGGGTTGCCGCGCGGGTTTCAGCGATCGCCTCGTCGGGCAGGTCGAGGTTCGCTTCGAGGGCGAGGAGGTCGGCCATCAGGTCGCGCAGGCGCACCAGGTGGGTGAGCTCCTTCGACCCGCGGACGGCCACCAGGTGACCGTTCTCGACCTTGTGCATGGCGCCGTCGATGACGTGGAAGGAACCTTCCTTGCGGCCGTCGGCGTCCGCGAGGACGACATCGTCGAGGGACAGGTCGATGCGGTGCTCGCTGATCGCAGGGAGCTTGCCGGTGAGCACGCCGACGGCGGCGGCGATGTCAGCTTCGGGGTTGTCGGAGACGACCACCAGGGGGGAACGGTTGTAGGTGGTGACCTTCATCGTCCCGGCGACGTGGTCGATATTCTCCCGCCAGTACACGGACACACGGCACGGGATGCCGGTGTCACCGTTGGCGGGCTCGTCAACGATGAGGCCGTTGTCCTTGAACGTGCTGTACGAGTAGTAGCCGCCGTGGTTGCCGCTGGTCTCCGCCATGCCGGTGTAGAACCGCTGGCCGACGAACTCCGTGTAGCGGCGCATCACGATGATGTCGGTGACCACGGACGTGCCTGCGTCGCCGAACGCACCCGACGGGAGGCGGACCGCACCGCAGAACTGCATGCCCTCGAAGTTCTCGTTGGCGATGCTGCGCAGCAGCCCGTGGTCGGTGGAGTCGAGCGTGTGCCGGGAGGTGACAGCGACGACGTACCCGCCGGGGCGGACAGCGGCCGCGGCGCGCATCAGGAAGTAGTTGTGGAGGGACGCGGACCGGTCGTTCGCGTCGGTGATGCGGGTCTGGGAGAACGGGACGTTGCCGACAGCGACGTCGAAGAACTGGTCACGAAGCTCGGTCTTCTCGAGCGGCGCGACGATGATGTTCGCCTCCGGGTGTAGGAGCTTGGCGATACGAGCAGCGGTCGGGTCGATGTCCACACCCGTCCACGAGATACCCATGTCCGCAGGCGCCGCGCTCATGAACGCGCCAGCACCGCAGCCGGGCTCGAAGACCTGACCGCCGGTGAACCCGACACTACGGAGGATGCCGTAGACGGCGTCGGTGACAGCCTTCGGGGTGAAGAACGACGTGTCCACCTGGCCGGCAGCAGCCGCCAGCGCGTGGGCGGGCAGGATCTCCTCAAGCTGGTCGGCGATCTTCGCAGCGGCGCCCTCAGGGATGGGTGCGAACGCCGCAGCGAACTGACCCCAGCCCATGAACGAAGCCAGCGTCGCACGCTCCCCGTCGGTGAGCTCACGGGGACGGTCAGGGTCCACGGCCCAGGCGAGACGGACGGCTTCAAGCTGAAGTTCGAGGTTCTTCGGGTTGTACGCGGAACTCATTTCAGGCTGTCTTTCTGCGGCTGTGCCGCGGTGGT
>CALALQ010000013.1 GCA_937925595.1 uncultured Demequina sp.
TCCAGCACGATGCGGCCATCCATGCCTTCGTCCAGGCCGCCGACCTCGGACCCGAGATCAATGCCCGCCTGGCCGCGCTCCACGACCGACGCGGCCGGGGCCTGCCCACCCACTACCGCGCCGCGCCACGACCCGACGCGGACTGGCTCGCCCTCCGCCATGCCCTCGCCTCCGCCGAGATCCACACCCGCATGGGCGAGGACATCCCCCAGCCCGCCCGCGCCGTCATCCTCGCCAACGACGGCCTCCCCGCCGTCGCCACCGCCCGCGCCAGCCTCGACGCCAACGGACCCGCCGTCACCGCCGCCTGGAATAACGCCGTCAATCAGCAGTGAGGCGAACGCGGTCCCGAAGGGCGATTGCATCGACCGGTCGCACCGCAATCAGGTCGCCAATTCTCAATCGCGAGCCAGACCCGCCGCGCCTGTTCAGGTGTCAGGATGTGAGGTCGCTGCTCCGAACCACTCGCGGAGCGCTGCGCCGGCGGGTCGTATGGACGAGAGCCGTTTTCAGCTCGAGCGGGCTCTGGATGTGGTGAATGGACGTCAGCCATCGCGGAACCTCCTGGCCTCCCATACGCAGCCGAGCGTCGTTCCCAGCACGCCTGCACAGAGAAATTCGACGGCGGCGGGTGGCAGCGCCGACTACCTCGTCGGTATTCGGTTGTCCTGTGTTCCGAAAGCAAACGATCGGCATCACCGTGAAGCCTGTGGCTGGCGGCTACCGCGGGCGTGCCCGGGCGACGCCAAATGATGAGACTCTGAGATTCGCTCCTACAAATCCGGCGTACTGCCGCGCCAAATGCCCCTGATTTAGTCTCAGGACCGCACATTCGTGCGACCTGCGGGTGGCGATCGCCCGCGGCGATCGGGGCACCGCGAGTGACAGGCGTGGGTTTGGTGTCTGTCTGGATTTGCAGAGATGGCGCTCGCGGGGCGACGCCGAAGCACGCCGAAGTCGCCTTGGGCTGGAGGATCTCACGGCGCCGGTGACCTCGGAGACGCCGCTGCCTCCGGTCCCGTTAGCAACCCGTGCCAATCGCAGTGGCATCCAGCCACCCCGAAAGCACCTGCCAACGGTTCGAAACGGTATCCTTCGGGGAGCCTTCGACGCGGCGCTGGCCAAGATCGGGGTCAGGTCGATGCCGTTGCCGCACCGGTCGCCGAACCTCAATGCCGTACGTCGAGCGGCTGATCCAAAGCATCGAGGTCGAGTGCCTTGACCACTTCATCGTGCTCGGGACTCGGCACCTGGACCATCTGCTCTCCGAGTACGTCGACTACCACAACCGCCAGCGGCCGCATTCGTCGCTCGGGTTCGCCACGCCGATGGGCCGGCCACCGTCGATCCGCGCCGGGCCGGTCGAGGTTCGCTGCCAAGAGCGCCTCGGCGGAGTTCTCAAGCACTACTACCGGAAGGCCGCGTGACACGGTTTGCCCCTGAAATCCAGGCCGAATTGCACGGACGGAATGTTTGCACAGGACGCTCACCGTTCAGGTCTTATCCCCAACTCTCGTTTGATCTTCGGGATGTCCAAATCCACTATGTTGATGCTAGATGCCCGATCGCACCACCACACTACGAACTGATAGAACATGCTGTCCAATCCAGATTCTGTGCAGTAGTCTCTCAAAGGCGCGACAAGATCCACTACGGCCATCGCGTGCATCCACCAACTCGACCCACGCAACACCAAAAACATATATGCAGCAGAAAAATATGCAACAACAAGCCGGCGATCCTTGTCCTTGCTGTAGACCGCCAAGCGTCCGCCATTCTCAATGTCGCACCAAGCCGTGCCCAGCGAATCGAGCGCATCCTCGCTGCATGCCCAAAGCAGCGAACTCCCCGCCAAAGCCTCCACATCATTTAGTAGGCTGTGCTCCGGGTAAGTCGACGATCTCAGGAATGCTGCGACCAAATCGCGACGTTTCAGCGAAACAACGCGCCTCTTTAATTCCGCAACGAGAAGCGGAATATCTTGCGTTGGATGGCCCGTCTCTTCTTCCATAGTTAAACATCTTCCATAGTTAAACCCAAACAAGTGTCGGATCTTCTTTGGGTTGACCACACGCGGTAGGTCCAGGAGGTGTATTCGTTTTTGCCTTGTTGAGACAATCGATGTACATCGAATAGCACTTAGCAATCGTGTTTGTGATAGTCTCTATCAGGCTCTCTGGGGTCTTGTGACCGCTCGGGCAGCCCATCTTGGCGATAAACTCTCTCGCCGCCAAACATATGACTGCTGATGTTGCTGCGTTCAAGAGCAGATTGCAGTTTTTGGGTGGCGTCTTAGACCACTTGCCGCACCCCGCAAGCGGCTTGCAAAAACTGTTGTATGCCGCTTCGGCAGCAGCACATCCAGCTGCCTTGCCCATGGCGTTCCACTTATCTAGCAGTCTTTGTTTATGCTGATTGATCCAATCAAGAACTTCCTGCCCATATGCTGCAATAATGGTGGCCGCAAGCGCATGGGCAAAAGTCCAGTTCAGAAGCTTGGCGATTATGTAAGCAGATACGCCCATGCCAATGAGAATCTGGGCAATTTGGGCTGCCGAATACCCCGCTGCCATCAGCTGTGCCACGAGCACTTCGAGCGCACCGAGCGGGTGGCTGAGAGAAGATTGCTCTCCAAGGGGATCAAGATAAATGAGGGGATTGGAAAGCAGATACTCATAGAGATTGGATCCAGATCCGTACCCCTGCGGGTCTCTTTGAATCCAAACCCCCAACGATGGGACATATAGCCGGTTCCGACAATCATATAGCCCGATGCTAGTTTCGAGCACCAGGCCCTGGTGAGCTACATCCCAGTTGTACGCCGAGGATGTGATGACAGCCCACGATGGATTCAGCACGACACGATTACCGTAGGGGTCATACTGGTATCGCTCTTGAATGGCACCACTCGTGTCGCAAATAGCGGTGCAGTTACCATTTGCGTCCTGCATCGCGTAGCTTCGCTTCCAGGCAGAATCGAAGCGCCAGAGCAGTTCGTCCACATACCGCAGTCCCCACGCATACGTCTTGTCAACGGCGCCGCCCACGGCCTCGCTGAGCACCTGCCACTGGTCGCTGAAGTAGAAGTCGCGTGTCTCCTTGAGCGAGCCGCCGCTGTAGCTCTTCTTGACTACCCGGCGTCTCAGCCCGTCGTAGGCGTACGCGGCGACGAAGCTGGCCCCATCCTTGACGGCCACGAGCCGGTTCCAGGCGTCGTAGATGGCCGTCAGGTTCGCCGTGAGCTTCGCAGGGTTGACGAACCCCGTCATGTTCCCCGCGGCGTCGTAGGCCGGTGTCGCCCAGACCGGAAGAGCGCCTGTGCCGGTGCCGATCGACGTGATCTCGTTGACCGTGCTGGCGGTGCGCGTCTGGTCGAGGACCGCCGTCCCCGACGCATCCTCAGTGAACTTGTTCCAGTTCCCGACCGGGTCCAGGCCCCAGTCCTGCTGCTTGACCGGCGTGCCGGGGATGACGTGGCTGCCGTTGAGCGTGCCGCGCTTCATCTGCCCGAGGCGGTTCAGGTTGTCAACGGCGTACTGCTCGTCGAACCCGGTCGTGGCGACCATGTTCTGCTTCCACAACCGGTTCGAGTTGCGGTCGTAGCCGTACTGATAACGGTCGAGGTCGGTGGGCGAGCCGCCGTAGGACTTCCATCGCTGGTCGATGACGCGTCCGAAGCGATCAACCCCGTCGAACTGGCCGCTGGTCCCGCCCCACAGGTCGAGCATGACCTGCGGCTCGCCGTAATCCAGGCGGACCGCGCTGCCGGTGCCGATGTAGGTGTACTCGGCGGTGACGCTCCCGTCATTCGAGTCAACAACCGACTCGACGCGTGAGAGGCGGTCGTTGATGCCGCCCGTTGCGCCGTAGTCGTACCCGGTCGAGGCGTGGCCGGTGATCTTGGTGCGGCGGACGGAGTTCGACGTGGAGGTGCCTGCGTACGTGTACAGCACCGCCGGAGTGCCGCCCGACACGGCCCCCGCGTGGCTCTGCGCGTCCTTCGTCAGCAGGCCGTAGTTGTTGTACTCGAGCCCGACCTGATTGACGGGCGTGCCGGTGCCGGCGGTGTTGTCGTAGCTCGTGACGGTCGCCAGCATTCCCCGGACTTCATACACCCGGCCGATGCGGAGCACCGCCGAGTCCACGCCCGAGCCGGTGGTCGTCACCGTGTCGCTGACGAGCCGTCCGAGCTTGTCGTATCCGAGCGTGTGGACGGTCCCGCGACTGTCGCTCGTGGTCTTCTGCTGGCCTTGGCGGTTGTAGGTGAAGGCAAGCTGGTCAGACCCGCTCGTGGAGCCTGGATAATCGACCGTGGCCAGCAGCGAGTTGCTGGCGAGGTCCGAAGCCGGCGAGGTAGACGGGCTGACGCCGTAGGTGTACGTCGTCGTTTGATTGCCGGTGAACGAGTTCACCGCGACCTGCGTGGCGATCTGATCGTCGAGCGTGTAGGTGAAGTTCGTCGTGCGGTTGAGCTTGCTCGTACCGAAGTCATCGATGCGGCTCGTGACACGCCCGGCTGCATCGAAGAGGGTCTTGGCGACGATCCCCTTCGGGTCGGTGACCTGGTAGGCGCGGCCCGCATCGTCGTAGTCCGTGCTGGTGACCAGGATCGTGTCCGACCGCGCCGGCGGCGTGCTCGGGCGGGTGAAGCTGGCGATGGAGCCATAGTTCGCCGAAGCAATGGCGCGGCCGATGCCATCGAACCAAGAGGCCGTGTACGACACTCGCCCCTTAGGCTGTGTCCCCACAGTAAGAGCACCGGCGCTGCCAGTACCGGAATCCGGTGTATCGTTGAGCCGCTGGGCGCTGGCTGCGATGATGACGTTCCCCGCGTCGTCCCGGGTGAACAGCGTTTGTTCGACGACGATGTCGCCGCTCGCGGTTCCCGCCTCGCTGTAGCTCGGCGAGCCGGTGTAGTAGCTGTGGTACGTCGCGGTCATCCAGCCCACCGCGTTGTAGGCGTTCTTCGTGGCGACCAGCCCGTCGCCGGCGTTGATCTGCTTCATCACGCGGCCGACCGGATCGTACCACGCGCTCGCCGTGAGCGGGTTGCCGACCGTTCCGGTCGATGGATCGACCGCGTAGGTCACCTGCTGGTACGCTCGCCCGAGGCTGTCGTAGGCGGCGATGTTCCGCCCGATCAGGTTCCCGCCCGAGTTCGTGTTCTTGCGGTCGGTCTGCGTCACGCGATCAAGATTGTCGTAGGTGAAGACCTGATAGACATCGACCTCGCCGTCAAGCGTGACGCGGCGGTTGCGGAAGTCGTAAGTGAAGGTTGTGACCCGCGTATCGGAGGCGGCTGCGTACTGTGTCACCTGGGTCAGGTTGCCGTCCCCGCCCGCCGAGCCGCCGTCGTACTGGTTGGCGGTCACGATGACCATGTTGTTGGGCGCGCCCGATCCGGCCGGATTGGTGTCCGTCGCGCCCGTGTCGTCGGTGCCGATCCAAACTTCCTTCACCCGCTGCGGAGCCGTCCACACCGTTCGCGTGATGGTGCCGACCGGCGAGACGACCCGGTTACGCCGCTCGAGCGCGTCGTAGCCGTAGTTGGTCTGAGCGTAGTTGGTACCGCTGACGCCCGTGCCCGAGGACGGGATCAGGAAGTACGACCGCGTGGAGAGGAGCCGCCCCGCGTTGCTGTACTGCGAGCTCGACCACGACTTCCAGTCGGTTTGGGCAAAGGTGTCCGACGGCGAGAGCGCCCCGCTCCCGCTCGTGCGCTTCGAGGTGATCTGGTCGATGTTCCGGCCGTCCTTGTCCAGGCGGCTGATGGTGACGGGGTCAACGAGCGTGTAGGTATATGACGGGCTGCTGCCGGTCGCATAGCCCCGAGCGGACCAGTCTTGATTCAGATCCCACGTCCCACTCCCCGGCTTGACCGATCGAAGGTAGACGAACCACGACGCCGTGCGGACGACGGTGTCAGAACCGCCGATGACCGCGTGGTGCGATGGGCCAAGGGCCTGCGTGGGACGCCCTTCATTGTCATAGGTGGTGTTGGTGGTGACGTTCACGCCCGAACCGGAACCACTGGTCTGGTAGTTCAGGACCGACTGTGTGGCGACCTGGAGCACCGGGTCGTACGTGTGTTTGTTGATTGTGCCAGCCTGGTCGGTGGTCTCGATCAAGTTCCCGTTGGCGTCGAAAATTTCCGAGTAGGTCGTCGCCGCGTTGGACCCGTTCTGCGCTGTCGTCACCACCGGGAACGTCGTGGTCCGCGTGGCGATCAGGTTGGTGCCCGAATGAAACGTGTAGGCGTAAGAAGTTGTGTACTTGACGGCTGTGGTGGTGGCGTCGGGGTACACGCTCACCTGGGAGGGCAGGTACACCGTGTTGCCATCGCTGTCGGTGTTCGACGTGTAGGCGTACTCACGGAGGCGGATATCCGAGCCGCCCGTGCCCTGGCGGACGTTCTGGTACTGCACGTAGCCCTTGGCAGGACCGGTTCCGGTCGTCGTGTAGTAGTCGGTCGTGCGCAAGAGCCCGGACGACGCGCTGAGATACGTCGGGCTCCCGCCGTAGTTCACGAGGTCGGCATACGCCTCGTCAAACCCGGTGATCGCCGACGACTCGGCCTCGAGGACGACCTGGAAGTCGCTGTTGTACCGCCAGAACTTGAACCACTGGTCGGTCCCATTCGAGTCGGTGTAGACGTGCAGGATCGGCGTGCCGCGGTAGTTGGAGTAAACGGTCAGCGTCGAGGAGTCCGGCAGCGTCTGGACCGTCTTGTACTTCCAGTTGTTCTCCCCGTCGGAGAACCCCGACGTGCTGTACGCGAATGTGTCGGCCGTCGTGCCGCCGCCCGGGCAGCTCACGCACACCGCGGCGACCTCCTTGGTCACCATCCGGCTGCTCGGGTCGTACTCGAAGTAGTGGTCGGCGTAGTCCTTGAGCGTGGCGTCGCTGGCGGTGTCAAAGTCAATGCTGTCGTTGAACGCGCGGCGGTACCCCTCGGGGCCGATCTGGATCTTCAATCCGTGGACAAAGCCGGTGCCGCCGGCGGTATCGACGTAATACCGGTAGTAGCTGACCGCGATGTCTTCCCAGGAGGAGGTGCCGCTGTCGTACTGCTGCTCGGTGGCGGTCTTCAGGTCGTTGAGGTTGCCGTTGCCGTCGCCGCCGTCGTGATAGGTGTAGGTGAACTGCCTGATGTTCACCCACGAACCGCCGGCGCCGGTCTTGCGCCGGTAGGTGACGGAGGAAAGTTTCCCCGCGTTGGGTCCGGATGAGTAGTAGGTGTAGACCAGCGATCCGTAGTACGAGGTTCCGGAGACGGTCATCACCGATTGCAGTTCGGCGATCTCGGCCCCGCTAAGGCTGACGATCGAAGTGTCCACCCCCGCCGTGTCGGTTTGGCTGACGAACTGCCCGGGGCGGTTCAGGGCCGTGAAATCGTTGAAGACGGTGGTGACTGTCGTGCCGCCCCGCCCGCCGATGGTCCGCACGAAGGTGAAGGTTTTCTTGACGGCGTCATGCACAAGCGTGAGATTGATCGACCCGTCGCGCTGGACGTACGTGCCGCCCCCGCTGTCGTCGAACCAGATGGGGTAGTTGGGGTCGAAGACGACCGCGATCGAGGCGCCCTTGGCCACGACGTAGGGCATCTGCGTGACAAACCAGTTCCATCCGTTGGGGCCGTCGTAGTCCGTCGTGGTCCTGTTGTTGTAACTGCGGGTGTGCGTCAGCCTGGTGTAGGGCGTGACGATGTCGGCGAAGGAGAGCACCACGGCCCCGTTCCAGTACCGCACGGGGTTCGCCGACGAGATGGCCGGGCTTGACCCGCACCCTCCGCTCGCGCATCCTCCAGCACTTCCCGCGCTCGACGCCACGGCACCGCCGCTCCCGCCGGAGCCAACCCAGATGAATGGGTTGCGGTTCTCCAGCGGCCCGCAGCCGTCCTCGCAGTAAATCCAACACCAAACCGGCGGCCCATCATCAGGGACCGGGTTCATAACGGAACCGGAAGAACTGGAGCTCGATATGCGTTGGCTCTCCTTGTCGTCGACGGACGCCAGCGCGGGAACGCTGGAACACAAAGAGACACGGCACGGCAACAGACAGCGCTGGGACGCGGCGGGTAGAGGGATGAAGGGCCGAGAAGTAGGCTAGCGTACGGAGTCCGCACGGGATGGTCAAGCCTAATAAGCCGATTATGGTTTGAGACCCCTTGACTGGAACTTTGGAAGTGCTCATTGGGACCTCGCGCCCTCATCCTCAAATGCACGCTCTCACCCGGCGACGTATGCACGGTCACGGCCGCCATCGAGTCGCTGCACGCTCAGTACCCGGGGCGGTTCCTGACCGACGTCCGCACCACGTGCGACGAGATCTTCCGGCACAACCCCTGGATCACGCCGTTGACGGACGGCGAGCACGTGCCGATGCACTACAGCGATCTCCAGAGGAGCAACGACCAGCCGCGCACCTTTATCAGCGCCTACACGCGCCACCTCGAAAGGTACCTGGGAATGCCGCTGCCGGCGCTGACGAACCGGCCGCATCTCTATCTGTCGCAGGATGAAACCTGCCTCCCGGACTACCTGTGCAATCACGGGATGGAACCAGGCCAATATTGGGTCGTCTGCGCCGGCATCAAGAGTGACTTCACCCTGAAGCAGTGGCCGGTCGAGTACTACCAGGCGGTGGTGGACCATTTCCGCGGCCGCGTGGCGTTTGTTCAGATCGGGAGCGGTGACGATGAGCATCCCGCTCTGGACGGCGTCATCAATCTGGTTGGACGCACCGGCCACCGTGACCTCATGCGCGTCTGCTTCCACGCCGCCGGCGGGCTCGGCCCCATCACTTACCTTCAGCACCTGTGCGCCGCCTTCGAGAAACCCTACATCGCGCTGCTCGGCGGGCGCGAGCCGATCACGTGGACGCAATACCCCTTGCAGCGGACGCTGCACACACTCGGTGCGCTGCCGTGCTGCCGGACCAAGGCCTGCTGGAGGAGCCGGGTCGTCGCCCGCGGCGACGGCGAAGCGCACGACCGGAGCCTGTGCGAGCTCCCGGTGCTCGACTTCTCGAGGCCGGTGGGGCGATGCATGGCGCTGATCCGTCCGATCGAGGTCATCACCGCGATCGAGAACTGTCTGAGCGGGCAGGCCCTCGCGCCGAACGGAGCAGCCTCATGATAACCGACGAGAATCGGTGTCGAACCGAACGCCTGGATGAGTTTCTCCGGGCGTTCATCGACGACCATCAGGCGCGGGTGGTGCTCGATGTCCCGTGCGGCGACTGGCGCACCGTGCCGCGGCTCGACTGGAACGAGGTGCAGTACATCGGTCTTGACGACGACCCGGCGGTTGTCGAAACCAACCGCAGGAGACGCGACAAGTCGGCCAACTGCTTCTTCTATCGTGCGGACATTTCGACAAGTCAACTCCCGCCCGCCGACGTCGTGCTCATCCGCGACCCGGAAGCAGCCCGGTCGCTCCCCGTGCTGGCGGAGATTCTGGAAGGCCCTGGACGCTCGGCGCACGTCCTGGTGATCGGTGGAGCCAGCGGATTGAACAGGTTGCCGGCGCTGGGATCGAGGCGCGCAACGGGTTTCGACTCGGTTGGTTTTCAGATCCAGCACTTCCTTCCGCCAGCGACGCCGACACCCTCGGGACCGATCGACTGGGACCGTGTTCATCTCACCGAGGGCAACGCCGCGGATCACATGGACCTCGCAGCGGCGATGTGCCCGGAGGAACCGCCGGAGGCACTCGAAGGTCGAGGCATCGTCATCCCGGCGGGCGGCCCCATCTACCTCCCGTGCGCGTGGGTGTGCGTCCGGATGCTCCGTTACGTGGGCTGCACGCTGCCGGTCGAGATATGGCATCTGGGGCCAGAGGAGATGCCCGAGAAAGTTCGATGGCTCCTCGAACCGCTGGGCGTGCGCACGGTGGACGCGACGGTCGTCCGCCGGACCCACCCGGCCCGTCGCCTCGACGGCTGGCCTCTGAAACCCTACGCGATCATGCACAGCGGTTTCCGCGAAGTGCTGATGCTGGACGCCGACAACGTACCGATCGTCGATCCGACCTTCCTTTTCGAGACGCCGGATTTCCATAGACGGGGAGCGATCTTCTGGCCCGACTATCAGAGGCTGTCGCCGCACCGGTCGATCTGGCGGATGACGGGTGTCCCGTACCGCGACGAGCCGGAGTTCGAGAGCGGGGAGATCGTCGTGGATAAAGCGCGGTGCTGGAAGCCGCTCGCCCTGACGATGTGGATGAACGAGTTCGGTGACTTCTTCTACCGTCACATGCACGGCGACAAGGAGACGTTCCACATGGCCTGGCGGAAGCTCCGCCACCCTTACGCCATGACCCGGCATCCACTCGTGTCGTTGAGCAAAGTCATGTGCCAGCACGATTTCGACGGCCGCCGCGTCTTCCAGCACCGCAACTTCGCCAAGTTCTCACTCACCGTGCCGAACCGGCGCATCGATGGATTCTTCCACGAGCAGCGGTGCTTCGAGTACCTGCGCGAGTTGGCCGAGCTCGACGATGTTGCGTGGTGTGACACATCGAGTCAGGTGAACTGACTCTCACAGTGGTTTTGCTCCCGCACGGCGAACGGTCGGTTTGAGATCAGAGCGGCACCACGATCGAGCCGCTCCCCGATGACCCGCTCGAACTCTTGGTTTCCGAGCCGCTGCCGGATGGCGAGCCCGAAGACGAGAAGGACGACGAGCCGCTGGACTTGCTGCCTGACGATGAGCCGCTGCTTGATGAACCGCTGGTCGATCCGGACATGGTCCCCGATCCCGACCCACTCCCGGAGCCAGAACCCGATCCAGACGACGCACTGCCCGACCCGGAGCTCTGTGCGGTAGCGCCTGGCATGTCATTGTGGACCCAGACACCGTCCGCCAGCAATGTGTTGGTGCCGGGGATGTGGATGGCCACAGTGCGGGCCGGTGCGTCGATGCGGACGACCGACTCGACCTCCTCCTCGTTCATGTGCTCGTCGATCAGGAAGTCGCCGCGTTGGACAAACTCCGCCGATGCGAAACCCCACTCATCCCCACGGCGGATCATGAAGGGGTGCTCGGGCGTCGCCTTGAGGCGGCGGTTGATGACGACGAAGCCGTGGTGCTCGCCAAGGCGGATGCTGGCAACGCGTGCCGCGACGGGTTTTGCGCCGTGCAGACCGTGATGAGAGAGCCAGCTGTACTGGGCGCGGTACGGAACATCGACTTCGAGCCCAGGCACTTTGATCGACGCCACGCGATCGCCGGGCTTGAGGTTCTCGATGGGAGTGAGGCGGCCATCTTCGAGGCGCACAAGGGTGCCAAAGAGGAGACAATTACTGCCGGGACCAGAGCCACCCGGCCCCGAACCGCCGGGACCGGAGCCCCCGGGTCCAGAACCGCCAGGTCCGGAGCCGCCGCCGCTCGAACCACCACCACCGGACGACCCGCCGCCGCTTGAGCCGCCAGACCCGCCCGACGATGCGCCCGAGCTCATGCCGCTGCTGCCAACCGATGATGCGCCGGACGAGGCACCGGAACTCATGCTGCTGCTGCCACCTGACGATGCCCCGCTCGACATGCCGCTGCTTCCCGAGCCCGACGAACCGGAGCCGCCAGATGACTCTGAGCCGCTGGACGATCCTGAACCACTGGAAGACCCAGCCTCGCTGCTGGATGACCCGCTCGACGATGATCCTGACGAAGACGACCCGCTTGACGACATCGATCCCGAGGAGGAACTGCCCGACGATGATGTCGGCGTGCCGCTGCTCGAACCCGACGACTCTGACGACATGGTGTCGGTCGTGCCGCTGCTCCCGCTGCTCGACGGCGTGTGCGTGGTGCCGGGCGTGTTGCTCGTGAAAGCGCCGGTGGTGTAGAACGTCAGCGTCGGCGTGCCGCCCGGGCCGGTGGTGAAGATCACGTCCCCCGTCGTCGAATAGCTCGCGGGCATGCTTGGCGTGCTGGTCGGCGGCGAGTACGAACTGTCCGGGGTGTCCGTGCCGGATGGCGTGGAGTAGTTGCTCGACCCGCCGCCCGTGGGCGGGCGGCCCGTCGCCCAGACAGGGATATATAAGTAGTATCGGGTCGGGCCGTCGCTCATCGGGCGGCCTCCTGCGGCGTGGCGGTTGGCTTGTGGGAGGGCGGGTTTGGTTCGTACCACCCCTGCGTGCTGACGGGCTTGCCGCACTCGGCAGACGCGGCCTTCAGCGCCGCCGCGAAGTCCATGCGCTCGAACGACTGGAGTTCGCTGCCCGGCGAGCAGTTCACCACCCGGAAGCGGTGCTTGTCGAAGTGCGGCCGCAGGGCCTCGAAGCGGCGGGCCAGGGAGTCGTACAGGACGTTGTTGTGCCGGATGGCGTTCGGTGCGCGGTGCTCGTCGAAGGCGTACTTGCGGTCCGGGGCCATCTTGAAGTCGCAGCCCAGCAGGTAAACCGTGCCGAAGCCGAGGTGATGTAGGAGACGCAGGGCGACGAGCATCACACTCCGCTTGCCGGTGATACCGAGGGAGTCCGCGTGCTTGGCATCGTTGCCCCAGGGCACGGAGTCGCCCGTGAGGAACCGCGCATGATCGAAATGATCGGCGCGGCGGAAGAACAGCACGCTCGGCATCTGCCGCACGCGGAAGGCGCTGT
>CALALQ010000014.1 GCA_937925595.1 uncultured Demequina sp.
GGCTCGGGCTCACGTAGACGTCGGTGTCGCTCATGCCGCCCACCCTAGGGGTGCGCGGCGGCGAGCGGGAGCCCCGGTCACTCCTCCGGTCCCGGCGGGGGCTCGAACGGGCGGAGGCGGCGCGACGAATCGGGCGTGCCGATCCGTCGAGAGAGACATTTGATCCGTACAATCGAACGCATGGATCAGGGAGAGGGGGCGCGTCAGCGCGACCCCCTCGCGAAGGCCCTCCAGGTGCTCGACGTGCTCGTCGATCATCCGGAGGGCGCGCTCGGCGTGCGCGAGCTCGCCGGGATGCTCGGAACCGCGCCGAGCACCACGCACCGCATCCTCGCGATGCTCGCCGACACCGGGTACGTGGCGCGCGACGACGACGGCCGCTACTCGGTCGGCTTCGAGCTCCAACGGCTCGCCTGGCGTGTCGCCGCACGGTTCCCGGCGCCGGCGATCGCGGAGCCCGTGCTCCAGGCGCTCACCGAGCAGACGGGTGAGACGTCCGCGCTCGGGTTGTTCGACCCCATCCGGCGCCAGATCACGTTCGTCGCCCAGGTCGAGACCCAGCACCGGCTGCGCTACATGGCCGAGCTCTTCCACAGCATCCCGATCCATGCCGGCGCGAGCGGGCTGTCGATCCTCGCGTTCCTCGAGCCGGCCCTGCGCGACCGCATCGTGCGCGCGCCCGAGGGACTCCCCGCGTTCACCTCCGAGACCCTGACGACGCCCGAGCAGCTCGACGCGGCGATGGCGGAGATCCGGGCGCAGGGCTACGCGATCACCCACGGCCAGCGCGCCACGGGCGCCGTCGGCATCGCCGCCCCCATCTGGAACTCCGACGGTGCGGTGCTCGGCAACGTCATGGTGACGGTGCCGGAGCAGCGGTTCGAACCCGGCTCGGAGCAGCAGCTCGCCGACGCCGTCGTGGCCGCGGCGGGCGAGATGACACGGCTCGTGGGCGGCCGGATGCCGCTTCGCTTCCTCTAGGTGTGATGTCCGGGGACGTTGTTTCGCGAATCGCCTTTGAGTCGCTGACGGGGTGAAGGCCTCCGTTGTGAAGTGGAGCTGTCTAGTTCACCGCTTCACATGCAGGAGGCCTTCGTGTCCCACGGTAATGCTGCTCTGACTCCGCGAGCCCGTCTTCGGTTGGCGTTACTGATCGTCGAGGACGGTTGGCCGCCGACGGTGGCGGCGAAGATGTTCATGGTCTCGGCGGTGACGGCTCGGAAGTGGGCTGCACGGTTTCGGCTTGAGGGCAGCGCCGGGATGCGTGATCGCTCGAGCCGCCCGCGATCGATGCCGACGAAGACACCGCCGTCGGTGGTGAAGCAGATCGTCAAGGCGAGGTGGCGCCGTCGACTCGGGCCGGCGCAGATCGCGGGTGAACTCGGGTTGCCCGCCTCGACAGTTCACGCGGTTCTTGTGCGCTGCCGGCTCAATCGGCTGTCTCGGATCGACCGCGTCACGGGTGAACCGATCCGTCGCTATGAGCACGACCGGCCGGGTGCGCTCATCCACGTCGACGTCACGAAGTTCGGCAACATCCCCGACGGTGGCGGCTGGCGGTTTGTCGGCAAACAGCAAGGCGACCGAAACAAGAGCGCGACGGCGTTGACCACCGGTCGAACCGAGAAGGGCCACCCGAGAATCGGGACCGCGTTCCTGCACACCGTCATCGATGATCACTCCCGGGTCGGCTACATCGAGATCTGCGCCGACGAGAAGGCCGACACCGCGATCGGTGTCCTGCGTCGAGCGACCGCCTGGTTCGCCGAGCACGGCGTCACCGTCGAGCGAGTGCTCTCCGACAACGGCTCTGCCTATAGGTCCTACAGATGGCGGAACGCCTGCGCCGAACTCGGCATCATCCCGAAACGCACCCGCCCCTATCGACCCCAAACCAACGGGAAGATCGAACGGTTCCACCGCACTCTCGCCGACGGATGGGCCTACGCGAAGTTCTACGGCTCAGAGACCGAGCGACGAGACGCACTCCCCGGCTGGTTGCACTTCTACAATCACCATCGGCGACACTCCGCAATCGGCGCCCCACCCATCAGCAGACTCAACAACCTGCCCGGACATCACATCTAGCCCAGTGTCCAAGATGATCTGAGCGATCACCGCAGAGTCGATCGGGCTTTCAGTTACCAAAACGTGGTCGGCGAAGAAGAACTCTGAGTTGCGGCGTTGGTGGAACCGGTAGTAGTCGTCGCGGTTCAGGCCATGAGCTGCAAAGAACCCAGTAGCGAGCTGCGCCACTTCCATCTCAACCTCGCGGACCGCCGTGGACTTGCGGCGGCAGAGTACGACGGACTCGTGGTCGAGAGCGTCAATGAGAGTTGGGGAGTGGGTGGTGAAGACGACCTGCAATCCGGTCTTCTTTAGTGACGCCATCAGCTGCGTCTGCGCTTGCGGATGAAGGTTTTGCTCTGGTTCCTCGAAGCCCAAGATGTATGTGCTGTTCTTGAGTTCCGCGAGATACGAGTACAGAGCGAAGACTGCAAGGCTCTGGTTCCCGCTACCAGCGTCAGGAAGGCCGACCGTATGGCTCCCTTCGCGAATGCGAATCGATAGGTCCTGCATCAGAACGCGATAGTCGAGACGACTGGTGGTTTCGATTACATATTCGAAGGAGCCCGCCAAGGGCGTCGACTTCCTGAGCTTCGCAGCCAAGCCGTCGAGAGCCTGCTTTTGCAGCCGAGCGCTCAGTTCTTGAATCCGGGGAGTCAAGTTGTCTCGCTGGCGCGCAGACGAGACCGCTTGTTCTAGGGCTTGTTCGAGGATACCGTCCGCGCCCCAGCCTGCGATCGCGTCGCGTCGCGTGGGTACAAGCGCGTATGAGATATAACGCTCGAGTTGTTCGTGAAGATCCTGGCCCGTGATAGCTGTCCAGGATCCAGCGGTGAAGATCTGCCACTGCGCCTGCTTCCGGTACCTCAAACGAGCCCGAACGTCTGAACCGCCGACAACCACACGCGGCAGGGTGCATGTCGTCGGCACGCCCGAGAAGGTGACGTCGATCACCGCGAATGCTGTTGGAAAAAACGAGTGCTGGTTGCGCTCAAACGAGTCGCGCTCAAGCTCGAAGTTGAAAAAGGCGTTGAGAGCGCGAAGGATCGACGACTTGCCAGAACTGTTCTGGCCGACGAGCGCAGTCAGATCGTAGATCGCGATGTCCGCGAAACGGATTGCTCGAAATTTTTCGATTATCAGTCGTTCGATCTTCACTGGTTCGCCGTCCTGCCTGGTGCTCGAATAATAGCGAGCACTCATTTCGCATTGAGGCTCCTGATGGCGCGAATCTTCTTGGCGGGCAGTGCCCCAGCCTCCGCCTCAAGATGTGCTCGCCGAGGTGATGGGCCGCGCCACCATGTCGCAGGTTGGCGCGCGCGATCTAAGTCGAGTAGCGGGCGAGCAGTTCGGCCCGCGCCTCCGGCCCCGCTTGCGGCGGGTGAGCACCGGTCGCCGCCTGGAGGGCGACGGCAGCGAAGAACCGCCCGAGCCCCGCGTTGTCGACCTTCACGGTCGTCAGCGCGGGGAGAAGCAGTCGGGAGATCGGCGCATCGTCGTGCCCGACGATCGCGAGGGCGCCCGGCACCTCGATTCCGGCGCGCAGCGCGGCGTTGAGCACCCGGGCGGCGATGTCGTCGTTGTAGCCCGCCACCGCACTCACACCCGTCGCAACCCACGCACGAACCGTCTCGGGTGAGACCTCTCCGACGACCCCGCGGGTCAATGTGACCCCGAGCGAGGCCGCTGTCGCCTCCGCCATCGCCGCGCGCTCGGCGACGAGGTCGGCGATGCGCGGGTCGGGGCTCTCGGCGTAGACGA
>CALALQ010000015.1 GCA_937925595.1 uncultured Demequina sp.
GACGGCGATGCTCGCCGCCCGCACCGCCAACGCGGAGGGCTGACCGATGGCCGCAAAAGAAAACGCCCGCGTGCAAGGCGGGCGCAAGGTTACAACTGACCGGGAGAGTGAGCTGTCCAGGACTCACGGGATCAATGATGCCGCGGGGCACGCCGCCGCGATGCCATCATTCGAGGCCGCGTCCGAATACCGCGGCGTCCGACTCGACCTGATCCCCCTGCGCCGCCGCGACAAGATGCCCGCCGACAAGCGGTGGCAAGAACGCGCCTACGACCATGCGGAGGTGCTGGAGCGCGCGAGGCGCGACGGCCTGAACCTGGGCGTGCGCCTGCCGGCTGACGTGGTCGTGGTGGACGTGGACCCGCGCAACTTCCCCGAGGGGCGTGACAGCCTGGCAGAGCTGGCCGCGGCGTTCGGCCTGCCGCTCTCGTCGGCGCCGCACGTCCTGACCGGTAACCTAGAACACCCCGGCCATCACTTCTACTTCCGCAAGCCTGCGGGCGTCGTGCTGCTGGACAGCGTGGACGGCTTTGAGGGCGTCGAGTTCAAGTCGCTCGGCCGCCAGGTCGTCGCCCCCGGCTCGGTGCACCCGACCGGTGGCCTGTACCGCTGGGCTCTGGACTCGCCGCCGCTGCACAAGATGCCGGACCTGCCCGCACGGCTGGTCGAGGCTGCGCGCAGGCCGGAGAGGAGGCGCGGCACGGGCGCAGGCGAGATCACCGCCGA
This sequence comes from uncultured Demequina sp., assembly GCA_937925595.1. The sequence continues at coordinate 727 of CALALQ010000015.1, forward strand.
GCAGCTGGCCGCATCGCTGGAGCACCTGGACGCGACGGACTTCCGCGAGCACGACGCGTGGCGCGAGCTGATGATGGCCTGCCACCACGCCACCGACGGCGTGGGGCGGCAGGAGTTCATCGACTGGAGCACGTCAGACCCTGAGTTCGCGGACCACGAGTGGATCGTCGGCCGCCGCTGGGACTCGCTGCACGCTGACCGCGACGACGCGGTGACCATCGCGACGCTGCGCAGGCGCCTCAACGAGGCCGGCGCCGACATCGCTCCGCCCGACGCCGCCGAGGACTTCGAGGTGTGGGACGAGATCGAGTCGGCCGAGGAACGCAGCCGCTGGAACTTCCTATCGCTGGACGACGTGGAGTCGCTGCCGCCGCCCCGGTGGCTGGTGCCGGGCGTGCTGACCGAGGGCAGCCTCGCCGCTATCTACGGCGCGCCCGAGTCGGGCAAGTCGTTCCTCGCCGTAGACATGTCGATGGCCATCGCGGGCGGCGTCGACTGGCACGGCAGGCAGGTCGAGCGCGGCGGCGTCCTGTACATCGCCGCAGAGGGCGCGCCCGGTCTGGGTAAGCGCTTCCGCGCATGGAAGGTGGACAGGTGCGCGCAGGGTCGCAGGTTCGACCTTCACCTCATGCGTGACGACCTGAACCTCACCGCCGAGAAGGACGGCGGCGTGCGCGCGTTCGCCCAAGCCGTGGCCGACGAGTTGGGTCCGCTGCGCCTGATCGTCATCGACACCCTGAATCAGACGGCAGCAGGCGCCGACGAGAACTCAGCGAAGGACATGGGCCGCTACATCGCCAGCATGAAACTGCTGCGCAACGCCACGGGCGCCGCGGTGGTCGTGGTGCACCACTCGGGCAAGGACCTAGGCAAGGGCATGCGCGGCAGCTCGGCGCTGCTGGGCGCGATGGACACCACGGTCGAGGTGGAACGCGCCAGCGACGGGCGCTCTATCAAGGTCGCGGTGAAAAAGCAGAAGGACGCCGAGCGCGAGTCCCCGATGCGCTTCAACATGGAGAAGGTCGGCGACTCCCTGGTGCTGCGTCCCACCGTGATGGTAGACGCGCAGGGTGACTTCGGCGGCGGGATGGACCCCATCCTGGAGCTGGCACGCCTGGAGGCGAACGAGCGCGGCGGCAGCATCCCGCTAAAGGAACTGGCCGCGATCATATGCGAGCGGGACGGCGTCGCCGACAAGACGGCGAGGCGCAAGATCGAGGCCGCCATCCCCGACGGACGCAGCAACGCCAGGGCGTCGATCGACGGGTTCCTGGTGTGGCTGGAGCCGATGGACGCGCGCAACCCGAGGCTCGGAATCCTGGTCAGGACGGAGGGGTGAAAGCGCGTTTTCGATTGTCACGGGGCGCGACTTTCGGAGCTCGATTGTCGCGCCCAGTGACAATCAGATTGTCGCCGAAAGTCAGTTTCGATTGTCAGCGCGACAATCTAAGCGCGGCAAGCACTTAGGCCGCTTTCGGCCACCCGATTGTCAAACCGAAAGTCACTGGCGGATTCGATTGTCACGGCGTTCGTCAGTCTATAGACGACGAACGTGACAATCAGGCCGACAATCGAAAAGCGAACCCCTCCACATCATCGAAAGCGCGTGGACGGATGCGTCCAGCCGCGCGCCGGACCTCTCCCTCACGCGCGAGGAACCGGGCCATCTAATCGGGGATAAGAGGGCCTAAGCATCCCAAGCGGTTGATCGGCATGCACAAGTGCTGGCGTGCCTCGCGCGCATGACACGGCACGATCAAGTTCAACACCACTTTTCGGGAGTCGGGCCGTGGCCACGAAGAAGTTCACCCCCGAGGTGCAGGAGCTGTTCCTTCAGGTTCTGGAGGACACCGCGTCGCCGAAGCAGGCGGCCCAGGTGTGCGGCATCTCCAGGCGCCTCGCGTTCGAGTACAAGCAGAACGACCTTGAGTTCAAGCGCCGCTGGGAGCAGTCCATCCAGATCGCGATGGACGCGCTACTCGAGGAGGCTTACCGCCGCGCCGTGGTCGGCGTGGACGAGCCAGTCATCTACCAGGGCCAGGTCTCGACGGCGCGCGACCCGCAGACCGGCGAGGAGCGCGCGCTCACGGTGAAGAAGCACAGCGACCGCCTGCTGGAGGTGATGCTCAAGTTCCACTACGGCGACGAGATGGCCGAGCGCCTGCGCGTCAAGGTGGAGGACACGGGGCTGTCGGCCGAAGGGCTGCTGCGCATGCCGACCGAGGAGCGCACGCAGCTCGTGGCGCTGCTGGGCAAGTACAACGCTAACAAGGAGCAGGACGATGAGTGAGAACCTGACGGTGGCCGAGGCGCTCCACCAGGTCGCCCAGATCGACGGGATGCTCGACGCGATCCAAGGGACCGCACCCGAGACCGTTGCATCCCTGGGCGGGCGCGACGCGCTGGCCCGCAAGTCGGAGATGACGTGCATCGGCCCGGTGCCGAGGCTCGACGTTGCCACCTGGGAGCGCATGTCGCAGGAGTACGAGGGCACCCGTGCAAACGGCAGCGTCAACCGCGGGGGCTAGCGGCCACGCGGTCGCCGTGCGCGTCGATGGCGAGGTGTACCCGTCGGCGAGGGGCGCGGCCCGCGCGCTCGGCCTCAGCTCCAACACCGTCGTCGGCCGCTGCCACAGCCCCGCCTTCCCCGACTACGTCTGGCTCGGCGCGACGCCGGGCCCGCGGCGGCGGTTCGACTCCTTCGACGAGCGGCGGATCGCCAAGCCCCTCATCGAGCCAGAGCGGTGGCCGTTCTCGGGTGACTTGTCGCGGCGCGCCCCCGTGATGGACCCCAACTGCGACCCGCCCAGGGTCGTGCGCCGGGTCGGCTGGCTCCGCTGCATGTGCTGCGGCCGTCCCCACTTCTCGGAGGACGTAGCCCGCGCCCGCATGTGCGTGGACTGCGGCGGCGCTGGCGGCTGGCCCGTCGGCGCGAGGGACGAGGACGCCTGACATTCCATCGGCGGGCGGCGCGACGCC
>CALALQ010000016.1 GCA_937925595.1 uncultured Demequina sp.
CACGACCTTCATGGTGCGGGCGGAAGACGCTGACGAGATCACCGAGTTCTCGGACCTGTGCGGTCTCACCGTCACGGGCAACAAGGGAACGCAGTACCCGGACCTCGCCGCACAGGTCTCTGAGGAGTACTGCGTCGCGGCGGGCCTCGACCCCATCGAGGTGCTCGCGCTGGACCAGATCCCGCAGCAGGTGACCCAGCTGCAGCAGAAGCGCTCCGACGCGATCATCATGGGCGTCGAATACGAGGCGTACGAGATGTCGAAGGCGCCGGGCGAGTTCGTCATCCTCGAGCACCAGCTCGAGCCGACGCCCTACGGCATCGTCGCGGTGAAGGCCAACGAGCAGCTTCTCGAGGCGATCCAGGCGGCGCTCGAGGTGCTGGCGCAGGAGGGCGTCTATCAGGACATCCTTGCCCAGTGGAACCTCGAGGGCAGCGCGGTCGACAGCTTCGAGCTCCGGGCCGCCAGTTGAGCACTCCCGCATCCGCACCGCGCGCGGCCTATGCCGACCTCGCCGGAAAGACCGTGGTCCTCTCCGGCGGGACGACCGGCATAGGCCGTGCCGCGGCCGATCAGTTCGTCGCTCAGGGCAGTCGGGTCATCAACCTCGACATCGCCACCGATGCGGCAGCGCCCTTTCAGACCATCGAATGCGATGTGCGCGATGAGCAGGCGGTGGCTGCCGCAGTCAGCCGCGCGGCCGCGGAGACCGGCCGTGTCGACGTCGTCTTCGCTAACGCCGGGATCAGCTGGGAGCGGACCGTGTCGGAGACGACCACGGACATGCTCCGGGATGTTCTCAACATCAATCTCATCGGCGTCTACAACCTCGCCCGCCACGGGTACCTCATCATGCGAGCCCTCGGGATGCCCGGCGCCATCGTGTTGACCAGTTCACCGCACGCGTGGCGCACGACAGCCGACATGAGCGCCTATGCCATCTCCAAGGCGGGCGTGCTCGCGGTCGCCAACGCGATGGCGATCGAGGGAGGCCCCCACGGGATCCGCGTGAACAGCCTCTCACCTGGCGCGGTGGACACCCCGATCCTGCGCCGCGAGGCCCGGACGACCGGAGATGAGGAAGCGGCGCTGCGGAGATGGGGGGCCGTCCGCCCGGCAGGACGCGTGGGTGTGCCCGACGAGATCGCCGCCGGGGTGCTGTTCCTCGCATCGGAGGTGTCGTCCTACTTGACCGGCGCGAACCTCGTCATCGACGGCGGGATGTCTGCGTATCTGGGCGGCTCGATGTCCGTCACGAGTTCGGAGGAGAAATGACACTGACGCTGCCGGAAGGCAAACGCGTCGCCCTGGCGATCACGGTCGACTTCGACGGTGAGTCACTGTGGCTCGCCAAGAACCGCGACCACGACCCGACGACCATGTCCAAGGGGCAGTACTGCGGTGACGTGGCTGCGCCGCGGCTGCTCGCTCTGTTCGACCATCTGGGGATCGCCACGAGCTGGGGGATGCCGGTGCACACGTACCGGACCTGGCCCGCGCTGGCCGCGCGCATCGCCGAACGACACGAGGTCTTCTGCCACGGTGTCTGCCACGAAGCACTTGGCGGCATGGATCGCGCAACGGAACGTGAGCTGCTGGCAGCGCAGGTGTCCGCCTACGAAGGTACCTTCGGCATCCGGCCGAAGGGTTACCGCGCGCCAGGCGGCCCCACCACGGTGCACACTCTGGACCTGCTCGACGAGTTCGGGTTCCAGTGGGACAGTTCCCTTGCTGGCGGCGACGTACTCCCGTACCGGCCCCGGCGGGTCGTCTCCCGCGATCGGGTGGAGGGGACCGTGTTCGGAGATCCGCACCGGGTCCTCGAGTTCAGCACGACCGTCGACCAGGAGGACTGGTTCTCATTCGAGTTCGAGTTCGGCGGCAACCCCGGCATGATGGACGTCGATCTCGTGCGCAAGCGCTGGCAGTCGATGGTGGACTGGGCCGCTCGTGTGGAGCCCGGCGGTGCCGTCGTCCTTACCCTTCACCCGCAGTCGATCGCGCGGCCCCACCGCTTCGACATGCTCGAGCGGTTCCTCACCGCGATGACCGAGCGCTCGGATGTCTGGATGGCATCCATGACTCAGATCGCCGATACCTGGCAGGAGGACCTCGATGACTGACGTAGCCGTCTCCCGTGCCGTCGACATCTTCACATCCGTTCCCACCATCACCTACTCCACCGCGGCGCGCGCAGTGGAACACGTGCTCGAGCAAGGTCGGAGCGAAGGACTGCGCCTGGTCGCGTGTGTCGTCGACCCATCCCTCTCGCTCGTGGCGTATGGACGCGCCGACGGCGCGACCCCGCACAGCGTCGAGACCAGCCGGCGCAAGGCGATGACCGCGGCATCCACGCGGAAGCCCAGCGCGCTGATCGCCCCGGAACTGGCCGTCGCGCTGGAACACGGGACCGGCGGCATCCTCACAAGCATCAAAGGTGGTGTGCCGCTCGTGTTTGGCGGCGTGTTCGTGGGAGGTCTCGGCGTCGCCGGGGCGCGGCCCGATGAGGACGCGGAGATCGCCGCACGCGTGTTGCACCTGCTCGGTGCCGACACCGAGGTGACGGCGTGAGTGCACGCATGACGATCGCCGGGCTGGACGTCGCGCGCCCCATCGTCGACTTTGTCGCCGAGACACTTCCCTCCGCAGGAATGGACACCGCGACCTTCTGGGCGGGGGTGGCGGAGATCATCCGCGATCTGACGCCGCAGAATCGCGCGCTGATCGCGGAACGCGCACGGCTGCAGGGGCTGCTCGACGAGTATCACCGATCCGCGCCCGGCCGCCCCGACCCGGCCGACTACCGCCGGTACCTGGAGGAGATCGGGTACCTCGTCCCCGAGCCGGATGAGTTCGTCGTCGAGACCTCCGACGTCGACAGTGAACTGGCGCTGCAGGCCGGCCCTCAGTTGGTAGTGCCGCTGCTGAACGCGCGGTTCGCCGTGAACGCCGCGAACGCGCGGTGGGGATCGCTGTATGACGCGCTATACGGCACGGACGCGATCCCGGATGACGGCCCGTGGGTGCGCGGCGACGGCTACAACCCCGAGCGCGGCCGGGAGGTGATCCGCCGCGGTCGCGACTTCCTCGACCGTGTCGCACCGCTGGCGGGTCTTTCGCACGCTGAGGTCGATCGGTACGCGGTCGTCGACGGCGCACTGGCTGCGGTGTCCGAGGAGACAACTTTCCCGTTGCGGGACCCGGAGCAGTTCGTCGGCTTTCAAGGGGACGCCGAGCACCCGACAGCCGTACTGCTGATTCATCACGGGCTCCACGCGGAGATCGCGCTCGACCGCGACCATTCAATCGGTGCAATCGACCGCGCCGGGGTGAAGGACATCGTCCTGGAGTCTGCCGTGACTACGATCATGGACCTGGAGGACTCTGTTGCCGCGGTCGACGCCGAGGACAAGGCGCTTGGGTACCGGAACTGGCGCGATCTCCTCGCCGGATCGCTGTCAGCCGTTGTCGCAAAGGGCGGTGTGGAGTTCACCCGGTCTCTCAACCCCGACCGGGTGTACACAGGACCCGACGGAACGTCGCGCTGTCTGCCAGGGCGGTCGATGCTCCTCGTGCGCAACGTCGGCCACCTCATGTCCACGGATGCGGTTCGCGACGAACACGGCGATGAGGTGCAGGAAGGGATCCTGGATGCGATCCTGACCACTCTTGGCGCGGTCGCTGACCTGCGCGCGGGCACGCGCGCCCACAACTCACGCGTGGGCTCGCTCTATATCGTTAAGCCGAAGATGCACGGCCCGGCCGAGGTCGCGTTCGCCGCAGAGCTGTTCAGGCGGGTCGAGGAGTTGTTCGGCCTGGGCGAGAACACGCTCAAGATCGGCATCATGGACGAGGAGCGGCGTACCACGCTGAATCTTCGCGCATGCATCAAGGCCGCACGTGCGCGCGTGGTCTTCATCAACACGGGTTTTCTCGACCGCACGGGTGATGAGATCCGCACGTCGACGTTCGCCGGTCCGATGCTCCCCAAGGCGCGTATGAAGGAGCAACCGTTCATGCTCGCGTACGAGCGTGCGAACGTGCAGGGTGGGCTGAGCTGCGGGCTGCCCGGACGGGCCCAGATCGGTAAAGGCATGTGGGCAATGCCGGACCTCATGGGCGCGATGCTCGAGCAGAAGTCCGCGCACCTTCGTTCCGGCGCGACCACAGCTTGGGTTCCGTCTCCCACCGCCGCCACCCTGCACGCACTGCACTATCACGACACAAATGTGTTCGCGGTCCAGCGCGACATCGCACAAGAGGCCGCACGCGCCGAGCTGGCAGATCTGCTCACGTTGCCGCTCGCCGACCAGCTCGACCCCAAGACCATCGCCGAAGAGCTGGACAACAACGTGCAATCCATCTTGGGCTACGTCGTCCGGTGGATCGATCAGGGAATAGGGTGCTCCAAGGTCCCGGATATCCATGGCGTAGCGCTGATGGAGGATCGGGCGACCTTGCGCATCTCCAGTCAGCTCCTCGCGAACTGGCTCATCCACGGGGTCATCTCCGAGGAGCAGGTGGACGATAGCATGCGCAGGCTGGCAGCGGTGGTCGATCACCAGAACGCCGACGACCCCGCCTATGAATCACTTCGCGCCTCCGCAGGGGGGAGCGTTGCGTTCCAGGCCGCGCGACGGCTGATTCTCGAGGGCGTCAAGCAACCGAGCGGCTATACGGAACCCATCCTCCACGAACTGAGGCGAGTCAAGAAGGCGGACTAGGTGTTCTTCCTCGACACGTTGTGATCGGCTGAGTTAGGCGAAGACCTCCGGGAACGATGTGGGTTACCACACTCACTCGTCCCAACGGAGGTCTTCGTGACTCACGCTAACGCGCCCTTCACTCCAGAGGGCAGGGCTCGCCTTGCGCGGTTGATCGTCGATGAGGGTTGGCCGGTGCGGCGAGCCGCCGAGCGGTTCCAGTGCTCTCCAGCGACCGCGTCGCGGTGGGCCCGACGATACCGCGCCGGCTTGCCGCTGACCGACCGCAGCTCGCGTCCGCACCGGCAACCGCGCCGGTCCCCCCAGCGGCTGGAGCGCCGGATCTTGGCACTGCGCTTCACCCGGCGCTGGGGCCCGCATCGCATCGGCTACCACCTGCACGTTCCCCGGTCGACGGTTGGTCGGGTCCTCGCGCGCTACCGGATGCCACCGCTGCGTCATCTCGATCAGGTCACCGGGCGGGTCCGGGTGTCGAGGTGCCTCTTGCTGCCGTC
>CALALQ010000017.1 GCA_937925595.1 uncultured Demequina sp.
GAGCGGCTCATGAGCCCGGCGCGGATCGCGAGCTTGAGCGCGTTGAACTCCTTGAGCGGATCGACCCACTGCCAGCCCTGCGGGATCCACTTGGCGGCCTGGTACGCGCGAGGGCGTTGCGCGTAGCCGGGCAGGCTCAGCGCCCCTTCGAGCACCGCCTGCTCCATCCAGGCCCGCCACGCCGGGCGACAGAGCTGGTGCACGATGACCCCGTGCTGGATGGCCTCGCAGCGGCGGCGGAACTCCAGCAGCCCCGCGCGGATGCTGGAGTAGTTCACCTGGGTGAGATCGCCGGTGAGCATCTCGTAGGTGATGCCCATGGCGGCGGCCACGGCCCGGAACTGCTGGCGCATGAACTCGCCGTAGCTCGCGCCCACGTCGGCCGGCGCCGAGAACTTGATGTCCTCGCCCGGCTCCAGGATCTGCAAGGTGCCGGGTTCGAGCCCCGCGAGTGCGGCGCCCTGGGCGTCCGGCAGGCCTTCGCCCATCAGGTTGTCCTCGGGGGCGAGACGGGTGATGAAGCCGGCGAACATCGCCGCGGTCTTCTTGCGTACCAGTTCCGCGTCGTCGTACTGGTCGAGCTCGTGCAGCTTCACCAGCGCCCGCGCAAGCCACGGCTCGCCGCGGATCTGCCCCGGGCGCAGCGGGCGGAACAGGTGGATGACCTCGGAGGCACCCACGCGCACGGTCTCCATGCCGCCCGTGCCCGACATGGGGGCGAGGCTGCCGTCACCCGGGTGCGAGCGGGTGAGGTGGTAGGCCACCCGCCGCCCGAGCCGGTCGAACTCGATGCCGGCGCGGATGACGTGGCCCGAGGGCAGGTCGCGGTTGAGCGTCGTCGGCAGGTGTTCGGGCTCGAGCACCTGCAGCTGCAGGCCCACCGGCAGACCGTCCTCGGGGCGGCGCCAGCGCAGGCGCACCAGCGCCTCGCCGCCTTCGAGCATCGCGCGGCAGGCGAGCGCCTGCAGGCCGTAGAAGTCGGTGAGTCCTGCGGCGTCGGCCTCCTCCACCCAGTCCCACCACAGCGCGTGGATGGCCTCGCGCACGGCCGCATCAGTCACCATGCTCTGCGGCTTGATGCCGGTGCCGATGGCGTTGGCCACGAAGGCTTCGATGCCCGCGGCCGCCCAGGCGTTGCGCCGGGCGAGATCGCGGCTCTTGGCGCGCAGTTCGTTCTGCGTGAAAGCCAGCGCCGCGACCGCCCCGGGATTGCCGACCTGCCAGGCGACGGCCCTACGGCCGCCGCCCACGCCGTCGTAGGTGGGGCCCGCACCGAAGAGGCGGCGCTTGAGGGTGTGCAGCCAGCCCATCACGTCCCCTTGGTCGTGTGAAGGCGGATCTGCCGCGGCGCGCCGGGCCACAGCCCCGTGGACACGGCCTGCTCGAAGAGGTCGCGTTTCACCTGGCGAATAGCAGCTTGCAGTTCCTCCACGCTGCGGTACTCGACCGTCTTGTCGCCGAAGCTCACGCGCTTCTCGCCCTTGGCGAGTGCGGCTTGCAGGGCGTCCAGGTCGGCTTGGGTGTAGGCCATCAGCGGTAGACCACGAGGTCGATCTCGGGGGAGTCGGCGAAGGACGCGGCAGTGGTCGCGCAGCCCACATCGACGTGCGTCGGCGTCTTCTCGTCGGCGGTCGCGCGCACGATCAGCAGCCGCTGCGTGCCCGTGTTGGTGTTGCTGCGTGCGACGCCCACCCAGCAGTAGTTCGCGTCCGGCAGCGGGCTGGCGAAGCTCACGCGGTAGCGCCCTGCGGCCAGCCGCGTGACCGAGGCGACGTTGTGCGCGGCCCGCACGACGATCTGGTTGCCGACATGGCCAAAGCACACCCAGGCACGGGCCAGCCCCGGATGGCTGACATCGATCTTGGTCTTGACCTCCAGGCCGATGCGGCCGGCCAAGGCGGCGATGCGCGCAGCCAGACTCATCAGAGCAGCGCCCCTTCGAAGATCGCGACGAAGTCGGTGTCGGTGTCGCCCACATCGGCCGCGGCCACGGCACCGATGTTGCTGCGCGCCTGGGCTTGCTCGGCTGCGGTGAGGGTCTGCGCCGCGTCGAAGCGCACGCGGTGGTTCACCGCAGTGAGCAAGGCGTCCAGGCCGCTGGTGCCGTCCTGCAGCAGCTGCTGGATCTCCAGCAGCGTGTCGTAGGCGGCATCGGCCCCGCCCAGGATCTCGGCCTTGAGGGTGTCGAGCAGCGTGACGATCTTGTGCGAGGAGTAGGTGCTGCTCGTGGCGACCTGGGCGTCGTCGATCGCTCCCGAGGCCACCACCGCGGCCTTCAGCTCGTTGATGGCCGCCACCAGGCTCGACTTGTCGGTGGTGGTGAGGTGGGCGAGGTTCCCGGCCTTCGCGCGGACGTCGTTGAACTCCTGCGCGACGCGGATGACCAGGCTCTCGATGCGGGTGGTCAGTGACATAGCGTCTCCTCGTCAGGACAGCCAGCGGCTCTTGATCACGCGCCGGCCGGTGTTGCGGTTGCCAGAAACACCCAGGCCACCTCGATGGGTGGCCTCGGTGATCGATTCAGTAGGTGTTTCAAGGGCTGGCGGACTGGCCAGCCCCAGTTGCCGCTCCAGTTCGCGCCAGTGGCGTTCCTCGAAGCGGTCGAGCCCTGCGGCCGCAGCAGCAGCACGGGCATACACGTAGCAGTCCAGCGCTTCGTTGCGCTCACGCACCTTCTGCCACTCCCGCACCGGAAAACCATTCCTGTCGCGGCGGGTGATCAGTTGCTCGGCGCAGAGCTGCTGGATGAACTCGGCGTCGATCTTGGGCAGGTGGACGAAACCGGCCGGGTAGGTCACCGTCACGCCGTCGTCGGCCACCTCCGCGCTCTGGCGCAGGTGGTTGTAGAACTCGAGTTTGGCGAGCCCCACCGCGACCGCATACACCTTGATGCCCCGGCGCAGCTTCTTGCCCGCCTGCGAGACATCGACCGCCGTCGGTGTGCCGATCAGGGCCGCGCCCCCCATCGAACCCGTCCGCACGCCCTTGACCGCCATCACCCGCGCGTCGCGGCAGGCGCGCACGAAGGCGTAGGCCTCCTGTGTCGCAAAGCCGGTGTCCAGCGCCAAGCGGGCCAGCGGCATGGCCGCGCCCGAGGCATGGGTCCAGGTCTCGGCGAGCATCCCACCCAGCGCCTTCCACACCGCATCCCGTGCGGTGTCGCCCATCAGCACCCGGTGCTCGATGAGCCAGGCCTCCTTGCCACGCCCGAAGGCCCAGACCGAGACCTCGATGCGGTCCTTCTGCACGTCGGCGCCGGCGGTGAGCAAGAGCCCGCCGGCGGGAATGGTGCCGATCGGGTAATCCTCGCGCCGCTCCAGCAGGCGTTGCCAGTCGGGCGCTTCGCCCTCCTCGACCCAGGTCTCGCCGAGCTCGGTGTTCTTGAAGGTCTTGATCGCGGCGCTCGATCCGGTTTCCTTGCTCACGGCGGCTTCCCACGCGGCGGCGATCTCGCGCCAGGCGCGCCAGCCCAGCGGGCTGTACAGCGACGACAGATGAAACCCCGCCGTCTTGCCCGCGCCTTCCGCCGTCGCGCGCCACTCGCCGTGCTCCAGCATCCAGGTCTTGTGGTGCTCGGCGATCGCCGTCTCGCATGATTCGCACACATACGCCGCCGTCTCGGGCCGGCCCTTCTCCCAACGCAGTTGCTCGAAACGCAGCCACTGCCGGTGCGAGCAATGCGGGCAGGGCACGAAGTAGCGGCGCTGGTCGCTGGCCTCGTACTCGCGCTCGATGGCCGAGGCGCCCGCGATCGTCGGCGTCGAGACGATGAAGATCTTGCGCCGCGCAAAGGTGCGCGTGCGCGCCTCAGCCAGCGAGATCGCATCGCCCTCCCCCTCGACATCGAGCGGGTAGGCGTCCACCTCGTCGAGAAAGAGATAGCGCACCGGCATCGAGCGCAGGCCCACCGCGCTGTTCGCGCCGGTCATCACCAGCACGCCGCCACGAAACTCCTTGGCGAGGATAGTGTTGCCCGAGTCGCGCGAACGCGCCGGAGCGATGAGTTCGCAGAGCACCGGCGACTCCTCGATCAGCGGGTCGATGCGCTGCTTGGAGTTGCGCTTGGCCATCTCCACGGTGGGCCACACCGCCATCATCGGCCCGGGGGCGTGGTGGATCACGTAGCCGATCCAGTTCGAGCCGGTCTCGGTCGCGCCCACCTGCGCGCCCTTCATGAACACCACGCGCTCGACCGGCGAGGTCGGCGACAGGCAGTCCATGATCGCCTTCAGATACGGCGTGCGGCTGGTGCGCCAGCGCCCCGGCTCGCTCGAGGCCTTGCTCGACAGCACCCGGTGACGGTCGGCCCATTCGGAGACGGTGAGCAGCGGGTCCGGCGTGAGGCCCTCGCGCCAAGCGCGCTCGATGACGTCCCAGCCCTCATAGGCGAACTCGTCCATCAATCGACCCGAACCTTGAGTTCCCCGAGCTCGGCGAGGTGCTCGCGCACGGCGGCATCCAGGGCCACGTGCAGGGTGTGGGCCTCCACGCCGAGCCGGGCCGCCATCTGCGCCGAGATCCGCGCCGGCCAGTTGAGCCAGGCGTCGCGCTCCGTACGGGCGAGCTTGAACACATGCGCGATGGCCTGGTGGCGATCGACCAGCTCGCCCTTGAGGCGGGCGAGGCGCACCTTATTGGTCTGCGCCTTGACCACCTCGTTGACCGTGCGCGCCTGCACGAGCGTGGTGC
>CALALQ010000018.1 GCA_937925595.1 uncultured Demequina sp.
CCCCTGCGGTGACAGCGACAGCGGGGTCGCCGTCGACGGCGAGGGAAGTCCCGAGTACGACTACCGGATCACGTGCACGGAAGGCACAGCGACGATCCGCGTAAACGCGGCTGTCGACGGTGCGCGCACGGCCGTGGAGTCGATCTATGCGTACACGCCGGAGGAGTACAACGGCGGTGACATGGTGTTCTTCGGCACGGGGAACGTGACATTCACGCAGGAGGTCAAGACGTCGGCCGGAGGACGTCTGCTGTCCATCATCATCCCGATGGCCTCGTTCACCTGTCAGAGCTTCATCCCGGCAAACATCACCGCCTACGGTGACATCGACGCCAACGGCGGGTGCACGATCGGCGGATCGGCGATCTCGGCGACCGGCGTGCTCGACATGTGCTGCGGAACCGACGTCATCGAGGGAGATGTGGCGACGTCGGGCACTGGCACAAGCACGGTGCGGGGCATGCTGAAGGGCAATCTGCACACCAATGGCCCGGTCACCTTCGGCTGGGAGGGTAAGCAGGTCGCGGGATCCGCCACCATTAACGGCAACGCACAGTTGGGAAATGTCAAGATCAACGGCTCGCTCACTGTTCCCTCGAGCAAGACCATCACCGCGCAGAGCGGAACGGTCGTCGGCGGCACCGTGCGCCCGTCGACGGTGCCCGGCCCGACACCTCCGGTGCTGCCGCCTTGGTTCGAGTACAAGTTCGATGCTGCCGACTGGTCGGGCTACCAGATCGTGGCGCTCACGAGCAGCGGCTCCGGCAACACTTCGTGCAACGGGTTCAACAGCTCGCCGGGGTCGGCCTGGACAGCCCTCGGCACCTACACGAGCCCCGTCGTCATCGACGCGCGCGCCTGCTCCACCTTGAGCAGCAACAACGGCTCCAACCCGACGATCGAGCTCAAGAGCAACGTCGTGCTGCTCGCGAAGAAGTTCGACCTCTCGGGCGCCAAGTTCAAGGCCGCTGCGGGCGTCGCGGGGAAGCCGAAGCTGTGGGTCATGACCGAAGATCCCACACCCGGCGACAGCAAGCCGACATGCCCCTCGGGCTACGGTGATCTCCTCGTCAACGGCACACAGGCTGACCTCACCATCAAGGCGATGGCATACACACCGTGCCGCATCAACGTCGCCGGTGGCGCGTATGGCGTGCAGGACAAATGGAACGGCACCTTCTACGGCGGCGGATGGAACTACGGCGGCGGTCTGACGTTCACCGCGGACCCCATCGCGGTACCCGGCATGGGAGAAGAGGAATCCGGCGGCGCCGCTGACGGGACGCTCGGATCGCTCCTGGCGTCGCGCGACGTCGAGTACGAGGTGATCGGCTGATGCAGACGCTCCCTCTCACCGTCGTGGCCCTCGCCTTCGTGGGGCTATTCGGCCTCGCCATCGGATCGTTCCTCAATGTCATCGTGTACCGCGTGCCTGCGGGGATCCCGCTCACGCGTCAGAGCCGCTGCCCCAGCTGCGCCGCTCCCGTGCGCCCGTGGCAGAACGTGCCCGTCGTGTCATGGATCGCCCTGCGAGGGCGCTGCGCGTCCTGTGGTGACGGCATCTCGGCCCGCTACCCACTCGTCGAACTGGCGACCGGTGTCGCGCTCGTGCTGGTGGTCTGGCTGTGCATCGACTCCTGGGGCCAAATGCCTGCGCGCGCGATGCTGCCGGTCACGCTGGCCTATGTGTACCTCGCGGCCGTCAGCGTCGCGCTGACCCTCATCGATCTCGACACACGTCGGCTCCCGAACTCGATCGTGTTGCCGTCGTACGTCGTGCTGGGCACGCTCTTCGCACTCGCGTGCGCGTTGGGAGCGCCTTGGGAGGCGATGCTGCGTGCGCTCATCGGCGCGACGGCGCTCTACGTGTTTTACGCCGTGCTGCGGCTCGCCCGTCCGGGTGGCATGGGTGGGGGAGACGTCAAACTCGCCGGTGTGCTCGGTGCGGCGCTCGCGTGGATCGGTTGGGGAGCCTTCGCGGTGGGAGCATTCGCCGCGTTCGTCCTGGGTGGGGTGGTCGGCGTCGCTCTCATGGTGACACGCCGCGCCAACGGCAAGACTGCCATCCCGTTCGGGCCGTGGATGATCGCGGGCGCGTGGAGCGGAATTCTCGTGGGCGAACAGGTCGCCCGGTGGTATCTGGGGATGCTGACCTTCAGTTGAGACTGGGTCGGAGAAGGGGAGAGAGATGGCGAACACGATCGTCGGTCTGGAGATCACTGAGGAGGGAGTCCGCGCCGCGGAAGTCACCGCCGGTCGCGACCGTCGCGTGGTCGCGTTCGGCTCGGTGCCGCTGCCTCCGGGAGCAGCGAAGGACTCTGAGGTGTTTGACGCCGATGCGCTCGTACTCGCCCTGCGTCAGCTGTGGTCGCGTGCCGGCATCAAGAACCGGAAGGTGACTCTCGGCATCGGCAGCCGCCGCATCCTCGTGCGCGACTACACGACCCAGGCCATGCGGGCGGACCTTCTGGCTCAGGCGCTGCCCTTCCAGGTGCAGGATCTCCTCCCCGTACCCGCTGAGCAGGCCGTGCTCGACTTCTGCCCGGTGGCACAGGAGCAGGACCAGGTATCGGGACTGCTCGTCGCAGCGGTCGCCGAGACCGTGGATGAGCTCGTCACCGCGGTGGCGAGGGCGAAGCTGACCGTCGATGTCGTCGACCTCGCGCCTTTCGGTCTTGTGCGAGCGGTCACCGGCGCAGCGGCCGCTGATGAGACTGTCGCAGCGCTCTTTCTGGGCGACCACACGACATACGTGGTCGTCGTGCAGAACGGCGTGCCGCGCTTCGTGCGCATCATCCCGATGGAGATCATGACCGCGGCTGTGCGCGAGCGCCTCGCGGCAAGCGAACCTGCAGATGAGACACCGCCAGTCGAGCCGGTGCTCGAGACGGTTCCCGCGAGCGAACCGCTGCGCCGTCGCGCTTCGGTTCGTGGACTCGCTCGCACTGTTGTGATGAGCGAGTCCGACATCCACGAGGTCGTCACCCGGCTCGGGAACACCCTCCGCTTCTACGCTGACCGCTCCGCGGACGCTCCTGTGACCCGTGTGCTTCTGAGCGGAGCGGGCGCGGCGGTGCCGGGTATCGCCGAGGCGCTCGCCGCCAGCCTCCCGATGCCCGTCCAGCTCATCGGCGCTTCGAGCATCGCCTCGTCGAAGCTGGAGTTCCCGCCGGGGGACGTCGACCTCAACCTTGTGAGCACCATCGGGCTCGCCATGGGGGTGACCCGCTGATGGCACGCAAGCAGACGACTGCCGTGCTCGCGGTGGGCGGGCCGCCGCGTGTCAACCTGATGCCGCGTACAGCGATCGAGCGGCGGGAGCGCGCTGCGCTCCTCCGCCGTTGGGGTTGGGGCGCGACAGCAGCGCTGCTTGTCGTGGCGCTTGTGAGCGGCGGAGCGTATTACCTTCACGTGTCGGCGCAGCAGCGGCTGGACGCCGAGAACACGCGCACGACGGCCCTGCTCGAGCAGGTGGCCGCCTTGCAGGTGATCAGTGGCAAGTTGAGCCTCCAGACGGAGCTCGCCGAGTTCCGTGCACAGGCGATGGGCACCGAGGTGGACTGGGGTGACCTCATCGCCGCCGTGCAGCGCGCCCTGCCCGAGGGAGTTGCCTACTCCGCATTCGAGCTCTCACCCGGGGGTCTTGCGCAGGGTGATGATCCGGCGCTGGAGATCGGCGCGCAGGGCGAGATCGAGCTCTCGAGCCTGTCGCCGTGGGACATCGTCGACCTCACCCGCGCCGTGCGCGCGGTGCCGGGCATCCTCGCCGTGGACGGCTGGGGGCAGAACTATGACAAGCAGGACGACGTCTACCGGCATCTCCTGCGCGTACAAGTCGACCAGTCGTTCTACACGGGCGCGTACGTCGCAGAGGAGGAGGAATGAACGCCACCAAGCAGCTCATCAATCTGGCCGGTCTGCTCGTCGTGGCGGTGCTCGTCGTGGCGGGGCTCACTTTGATCGCGATGCCGTTGTATACGCAGTCCAAGGCGATCGATACCGACACAGCGACCGTTGCCGGTTCGAACCGCGTCTACGAGACGCGAATCGCAAAGCTCACCGAAGCGCAGGGACGGATCGACGAGATCGACGACGACCTTGACGCGCTGCGCAGGCAGATCGCCGCGGAACCGCAGCTCGACGACGTTCATAATCTGATCTCGGCAGCGGCCGAAGCAGCGGATCTGCGAATCGACGTCGTCGAGGCCGGAGAGGTCGAGGCATGGGTTGCCCGAGGGTCACACGAGGAGGGAGCTGGCGCGGCGGCGGTCCCCGTTGAGCCCGCGCCGGCAGCAGCCGATGCCGGCGACGACGAGGCAGAAGAGCCGGCCGCCCCCGTCCCGACCACGCAGGACGCGCCTCAGAAGCAGGTGCTCCTCACCGTCACCCTCGACACCACCAAGCCGTTCTCGATCTTGGAGAGCGGCGCCGGCGACGCCGTCGCGGACG
This sequence comes from uncultured Demequina sp., assembly GCA_937925595.1. The sequence continues at coordinate 4,450 of CALALQ010000018.1, forward strand.
AGACCGAGTTCGACACCGACGCGCTCGATGACCTCGCCCGGCGCGTCGCGCTCTTCATGGACAAACTCGCGGTGGGACCGCGCCTGGTCTCGGTGATAGACACCGACTACGGCGACGACATGCTCGTGGTCTCACTGCTCACATACATCCGAACGGAGGGAGCCTGATGCAAGACATCACCATGCTCCAGGGCCTTCTGGCCGCCGCCGCACGCTCGCGCGCGTCGGACGTGCACCTG
>CALALQ010000019.1 GCA_937925595.1 uncultured Demequina sp.
CAAGGGCAGGGCGCATGTGGTCGACAAGGTTGCGTACACCTGGTTTAACCGCATCATCGCTCTGCGGTTCATGGACGCTAACGGCTACACCGGCATCGGCGTCGTCTCGCCTGCAACCCAACAGGTCGGCCAGCCCGAGGTACTCGCTGCGGCCAAGCGTGGGCAGATCGACAGTGATGTGGTCAAGGGTGCAAACGTCGCAATCATCACCGGGCTCCTCAACGGCACCAGCCAGCCTCGCCCCGGCGTCGACGCCCAAGCCGAGGCATACGCGCTCCTCCTCGCGGACTACTGTCGCTACTGGAACAAGGCCATGCCCTTCATGTTCGAGCGCGAGGGCGACTACACCGAGCTGCTTATCCCCGCCAACCTGCTCGCCGAGGGCTCCGTCCTGAACCGCTCCGTTAAGGTACTCACCGCGGAGGTCTGCCAGGACGTCGAGGTCATCGGCTGGCTCTACCAGTTCTACATCTCCGAGCGCAAAGACGAGGTCTTCGCCGGGTTCAAGAAGAACAAGAAGGCCGGAGCCGACGAGATCCCCGCCGCCACCCAGCTCTTCACCCCGCATTGGATCGTCCGGTACCTTGTCGAGAATTCCGTGGGCCGCCTCTGGATGCTCAACCACCCTGAGTCACGCCTTATCGACCAGATGGACTACTACATCGCGCCAGTCGATGAAGAAACAGACTTCCTCAAAATCACCAGGCCCGAAGAACTCACGGTAATCGACCCCGCATGTGGCTCCGGCCACATGCTCACCTACGCCTTTGACCTTCTCTACACAATCTATGAGGAGGAAGGCTACACGCCGTCGCAGATTCCGGGACTGATTCTCACGCACAACCTCTACGGCAGCGAGATCGACCCTCGTGCGGGCGCTCTCGCCGCCTTCGCGCTGACGATGAAAGCCGCCGCCAAGCGCAAACTCTTCCTGAAGAACCCCGTCGAGCCGAACGTCTGCGTGCTCGACCCGATCTCCTTCAGCGCCGATGAGCTGAGCTACCTAGTGACCAAGGACGGCGACTGCCACACAGAGGAAGTGTTCTGGAACCAGTTCGCCGAGGCAGATACCTTCGGGGCCCTCATCCAACCCGACCCCGCCGTGACAGCGCGGCTCGCGAATCACGTCGGAACGCTTGACGACGGAGGAGACCTCCTGCGCGCGGACACGCTCCACTGGGCTAAGCGCGTCATCACCCAGGCCACGTACCTCACCGGCGACTACACGGTCGTGGTTACGAATCCGCCGTACATGGGCAACGGGAACATGGACGCCAAGCTCAGTGAGTTCGCAAAGGAGTCCTATCCGAACTCAAAGTCTGACCTCTTCGCCATGTTCATCCAGCGGTCTTTCGAGATGCTACGGGCGAGGGGCTACTCGGCGTTGGTGACAATGGAATCTTGGATGTTCCTGCGTGCTTACAGGAGTCTCCGCGAGCATCTCGTCACGAACAAAGCGATTACTTCGATGGTTCACATGCCCTATCTGGGTAAGGGTGGCACGCCGATGGGGATCAACTTCGGAACGGCAGCAACTGTGATTGCCAATCGAGCCGCAGATAAGACCGCGGCCTCCTTCCAGTGTGTCAGGTACTTCGAGACCGACCCATTGGGCATCCCGCTGACCTTCCCCGTTCAAAACGAGCGGCTTGTTAACATTGATCCCCGCAAGTTCATGGCGATTCCAGGTATGCCGATCGCCTACTGGGTGAGCGACACCTTCCGAAATGCGTTCTCCGCGGAGCCACTTTCGTCGCACTTTGTAACTCGCCTGGGCATGTCGACGGCGAGCAACGACCGGTTCTTGCGGCTATGGCCTGAGGTCAGCGTCGGCAATCTTGAGCTCGATGCAGTCTCACGGCAAGCGGCTCTGAAGTCGGGCAAGCGGTGGTTCCCATACCAGAAGGGCGGCGACTTCAGGAAATGGTACGGGAACCTTGAGTTCGCGGTGAACTGGGAACGGGATGGCCAGGAAGTACGTGAGTTTGCCGATCAGAAGACCGGACGTATCCGGTCTCACAACTACAATCTGGATTACATCTTCCGGCAGGGAGTTACTTGGTCAGATTTCACCTCGGCAGTGAACGCCTTCAGGATCATGCCACCCGGTCAGCTCTTTGACGGGCGAGGATCGGCAGGATTCGGGGATTCTGAAGAACACCTATATCTGGTTCTTGGAATACTTAATTCACGAGTGTCGAACGAAGCGATTTCTGCGATTAATCCCACGATCGCGATCAACGTCGGCGAAATTGCACGCCTTCCGTTCCCGAAGCTTGACCCAGACGTGAGGGCGACGGTGATAGCTAATGTCGACAGACTAGTTCAACTGCACAGATCAGATTGGGATGCGAGCGAGCGTTCTGTTCACTTTACGCGCTCCCCGCTCATGGATCCGGACGGTCCGTTGGCCTCGCGGGTTGCAACTCTTGTGTCAGCGGGCATGAGCGCTCGTGATGAAGCGCGCCGGTTGGAAGAAATAA
>CALALQ010000020.1 GCA_937925595.1 uncultured Demequina sp.
TCGCGAGCAACGTCCGCCGCCGCGACGAGGCGACAGGGTCATGGGTGGACGGCCAGCCGTATGTGTCAACTACACAGTGCAGTAGCCAGCCGCCTGGCGGGCGTGTATTTTCAGGCCATGTCAGACGAGTGGTCAGCCAGCGACGACGCCCAGGCTGCAATTGCAGGGTATGACGAAACCGAGCCATTGTTCGTGGCACTGCATTTCATCAGGATCCTTTCGAATCCGCCGGTCGATCCGCTTGCCATGATCCAACTTGTGACCCCTGAGTCCGTCCCGCTTTGGGGTGACTACTCGGTAGCCGCTAATGGTCTGAGGGAGATTCGTGACTGGGGGCTGGGGAGCTATCCCCAGCCCGCCAAAGGCGCCCCCGACATCGCCTATGTAAAGGTGCTCGCGAACGAAAAGGTGGCCCGCCAGCAGCGCGGCAAGGACCAGCCTGTCAGCCCTGCAGCCTGGGTCACGCTGGTATGGAGACCGGAGCGAGGTTCCTGGCTCGTGCACGCGCGTTCGGAGGTGCTGTCGCCCCCGAATCGGTGCCACGAAGTTCACCGGGGGACGCACCCGAATACACGCGGGCGCGCTAGGACGAGGCCTCCAGCGCCGTCACCCGCTCATCCAGCGTCTGGACATATCCGATGACCGCCAGCACGATCCGGTCGTAGTGGATGCCTTCGGGGCGCCCGGCCTCGTCGTAGAACACCGCCCAGGTCAAGCCCAGCTCGTCTAGCTCCTCGGCGATCATGCCGACCTCAACATGGTCGGAGGGGTCAACGTTGTTGCGCCACTGGAAGGTCACCACGCGCAGCGAGGCGAACTGTGCAGCAGTGAGGGCCGGGTACGGCGCGATGTGCTTCTTGTAGCGGCGAGACGATGACGTGTGCCCGAGCGTCCCGTCCGATTCGATCCAGGCTGCTCGTCGCGTACTGGTGATGTTGTTGTCCCATGCCCCGCCGAAGCGACCGTTGCCCGAGGTGGAGACCGGGCGGCTGATCGTGCCCGATGTGATCTTCGAGGCGGGCAGGTCAGGGATGCGATCGCTGTTGAACGTGCCGCTCGTGATGTCCGACGCTGACCAGGTCTTTCCATCGACGTAGGTCTTGTTGGCCGGGTGCGTGCCAGCCGTCGGGGTTGGCACGCCGAACTTGCCGTCGCCGTCGCGCTTGACGAGTGTGCCCGGATCGGCCGAGGAAGAGGCAGAGGCCGCGTCTACGGCAGCCTTGGCGTCAGCGAGTCCCAGGTTGGTCCGGGCGGCGGCCGCACTGCTGGCCCCGGTCCCGCCGCGCGCGATGGACCGCACGGCCTCGTTGCGCTCGGCGATGTAGTCGCGAGTCTTGTTCAGTTCGTCATCGAGGGTGTTCGCGGGCGTGGAGCCTGAGACGAGGTCCATGCCGTCTGCGGCTGCGAGGTCGCCGATTGCCATGCTGTGCTTCCTTCGGTCAAAGGTCGGCGATCGTGCCGACGAGGGTGTCGATGGTCCCGGCGAGCGTGTCGATTGAGCCGGGGATGAGGTCGGTGAGAGCGCGGGTCTTGACGTTCATGAGCCCGTCGGTGAGTCCCCACTCGACGGCTTCGAGCTGGCCGACTTGTTCGACCGTGCCGGGCAGGCTGATGCTGGCTTGCATGGCCGGGGTCGCAGACCACCGCGCGAGTGCGGTCACTTCCTGCTGGCGCCCTTGTCCTGACCTGCGGGCGAGCATCGCGGCGGCTACGCCTGCACCCGGCCAGGGCCGGTCGATCCCCACAACGAGCACTAGGCCGGGGGAGCCCGCTGTGTCGCGGCGTGTGCGAGGGATGCCTTCGCGGTCCACCCATGAGTAGATGACCACGACGCCGGTGCAGTACACCTCGGGGTCTCCAAGACCGATGGTGTCGGTGCCCTCCGTCGAGCGGGCCGCGGACAGCGAGAGCACGCCAGGAACCGAATACAGGTCGGGGTCGATGAGGCGCCACTTGCGCTCCTCGTCACAGAAGAGACGCAGCCCGCTTGACGCGGTAAACGGGTCGAGGAAGTCCCACGCGGAGGTGCCGGGCTCCCACGTGTACAGGTCCGGGTCGCGTTCAACGAACGGCGTGCGGGTGGAGGTGGTGTCCGTCCCGTCATCCCAGGCGTAGGAGTAGTACGTGTCGGCGGCGAGGGAGCCGTCGATGTAGCTCGTCAAAGGCCCTTCGTTGAACATGACCGCGTCGATGCGGTTGATCTCCGAGGCGGCGCCCGCTGCCATGCCGACGATGACGCGCACGGCTGCCGCGTTCTTCGGCGCGATCGCGGTGACCGAGACGCGCGTGAAGGCCGCGGTCGACAGGTTGTTCACCGTGCCGAGCGACTCCCGGATCAGGGTGCCAAGTGGCGAGATCCAGCGGATGATGACGCGGCCCTGGCGGTTGGCCGTGTTGGGGCGCATGTAGGCGCTGAGTGTGTACATGCGGTCGGCGTCCACGCGGATCGTCTCGTCACGCTGGATGTACGAGTTCCCCGCGGAGCCCGCCGTGGCCGTGCAGTAAGCGACCCCGTAAGCCGGGGTGAGGCTGGTGGAGCGCGAGATCGAGGACGTGGTGCCACCGACGGACCACCCGGTGGTGTTCGTCTCGAACGAAGGATTGCCGAGCAGGTTGGAGAGCGGCCAGGCTGCGGTCACGTCGGCGTCATAGGGGCCGGGCTCTAGTTCCGCGCCGATCTTGCCGAGCACATAGTCGACGACTCCGCGAAGGCTCGTCTCGTGGGTGCGCGCGCCGGTGTCCTCGGTAAGTGGTGCGTAGTCCATGAGGAGGGCTTCGTCGCTGGCGAGTTCGACCTCGATCGTCTTCTGCTTGTGGTCGACCGTGCGCCGCCTCACGCCCAGGTCGAACGTGCGCGTGGTCCCGCTGTTCTCGTCTCCTGCGATGAGGGTTGCGCGGATACCGTCGCGCGGGTCGATGTCCTCGACATCCGCAGGGTCGACGAGAGGGATCGTGACGTGAGCCGTGGCATAGGGCACTGCCATGGCATCCAGGGCCACACGCCCACCCCGAGCGTCTACCGTGCTCTCGTCGAGCGTCAGCGTCGCACTGGGGCGGTTGATGGGGGTCGTCACAGGATGACCTCCTGGTAGCCCACAGTGAGCACCCACAGGCTGCGGGTCTCATCATCGAGCGTCAGCGATACGGAGCCGTCGATGACGTAGGACATGTTCACCGAGGGCACGTCGTCATCCGCGAGGGTGAAGGTGTCCTCGGCGGCGTGCATCTCGAGCGCGGCGTAGGCGT
>CALALQ010000021.1 GCA_937925595.1 uncultured Demequina sp.
TCATAACCCCTGGTAAATGCGCCATGAATAGTGCTGCGAACGCATGCGTCGGACTGTGCACCGGTGACCACCAGCTCCCCCACTCCCCTGGCGGCGAGGATCTGCTCGAGGTCGGTCGCCTCAAACGAGTCGCCGTACAGTTTGCGCACAATGGGTTCGTCGGCAGAAACGGGGAGCTCATCAACGATTTGCCAGCCGTCGCTGCCGATTGTCATGTCGTCGTCGGAATGCTGCACCCACACCACAGGAACGCCTGCCTGCCTGGCATCCGCGATGAGCGTGTTGATGTTCGCGAGAACCGCGTCGCGATCGTGAGCACCGCCAATGACGTTCTTCTGAGCGTCGATGACGAGCAGCGCCTTGTGTGGCCTGTCCTTGAGCGTTGTCATAGCGCCAGGGTAAGCACAAGCACTGACATGAGGTGGAAGACGAGCGGCACCACGCCGTGCCGCCCGCGCCTCTTACGCGAAGGCATCCTCCTGGAGCCTCAGGCACACATTCTGTGCCCAGTCGCGAATCTCCTCGAAGTCGCGGAAGTCGCCAATCGGCGGATTGATGAGCTTCACCAGCGCCTTCTCCCCCACGTTGAGCTTCTCCACCAGCAGCCGGCCGCCAAACCGCTTGTGCTCGATGGCTCCCGCAAGCTCCGCGAGCTCCTCCGCCTCGTCGAGCGGCTGGTCGGGCTCCGTCACCTGGGTCATGCCAACGGAGAACAGCCACGTATCGCGTGCACGGAGGGTTGCCGCATTGTCGCGCACAAGCGCCGACGCATCCTTGCGCCACAGCCCGCCATACACCGCGGAACCCACAATCACAGCGTCGTAATAGCGCACGGACGCCACATCGCACGCGTCGGCGAAATCAGTCTCAAAGCCGTACTCGCGCAGCACTTCCGCGACCGCCTCGCCCACCTCGCGAGTAGCTCCGTACTTGGAACCTGTAGCAACCAAGACCTTCATGGTTTCCTCCTCCGTTGCCACCATCATCTGCCCGACGCTGGCGCCAGTCGGGGGACGATGGTCCCTAGGAGGGGGTTACGAGATCTCGAGGACCAGGTCGCCGCCTGCAAGGGTCTCGACGTTGTTCACCACGACACGCGTGACGGTGCCATCGATAGGCGTGGTGATCGAGGACTCCATCTTCATCGCCTCAATGGTCGCGACGGCCTGGCCGGCGGTGACCTTGTCGCCAACGGCCACGACCGGGCTCACCGCGCCCGAGAACGGCGCCGCAATCGAGCCGGGCCGGTTGGGATCGGCCTTCTCGCGTGACACCGCCTCAACCTTTGCTGATTCGTCGCGGACCTGCACGGGGCGGATGGAGCCGTTGTAGGAGAACATCGCGGTGCGCTCGCCGTGGTCATCAGGTTCACCGAGCGCCTCGAGCGTCGCGATCATGTTCACGCCGGGGCTGAACTCGACGTTGACCTCTTCCCCACTGCCGACGGTGAGGCCGTACAGGTAGTGGAAGGTGTCGATGACCGAGATGTCGCCGTACTTCTCGACTGCCACGTCGAAGTCCTTGGCAGGGCCAGGGAACAGCAGGTGGTTGAGCCGACGCTGCCGCTCCGGTCCGGACTTGGCGAGCACCTCGCGGTCGGAGTCGGTGAGCTGCGCCACCTTGCGCTCGAAGTTGCGTCCGGCGAGCGCCCTAGAGCGGAACGGCTCGGGCCAGCCGCCAGGCGGATCGCCGAGCTCGCCCTGGAGGAAGCCGATCACAGAGTCAGGAATGTCGTACTTACCAGGGTTTTCGGCAAAGTCGGCAGGGTCGGCACCGATGCCGACGAGGTGCAGTGCGAGGTCGCCGACAACCTTGGACGAGGGCGTCACCTTCACAAGGCGGCCGAGGATGCGGTCCGCAGCGGCGTACATGTCCTCGATCTGCTCGAACTTCTCGGCAAGGCCAAGGGAGATCGCCTGCTGGCGCAGGTTGGACAACTGGCCGCCAGGAATCTCGTGGTGGTAGACGCGACCCGTCGGGCCCGGGAGGCCGGACTCGAAGGGGGCGTAGAGGCGGCGCACGGCCTCCCAGTACGGCTCGAGTGATTGTGCGGCGTCAAGGGAGATTCCGGTGTCGCGAGTGGTGTGCTCGAGGGCGGCGATAAGTGCGCTCATGGGCGGCTGCGAGGTGGTGCCCGCCATGGCGGCGGATGCCACGTCCACAGCGTCGACTCCGGCCTCTGCGGCCGCAAGGAGCGTGCCAATCTGGCCGCCAGCAGTGTCGTGCGTGTGCAGGTGCACGGGCAGGTCGAAGCGCTCCCGCAGGGCAGATACCAGGGTGTATGCGGCGGCGGGACGGAGCAGGCCCGCCATGTCCTTGATCGCGAGGATGTGAGCGCCGGCGTCAACGAGCTGATCCGCGAGGTTGAGGTAGTAGTCGAGCGTGTAGAGCGTCTCGTCGGGCGAGACCATGTTGCCCGTGTAGCACAGCGTCGCCTCAGCCACCGACTGGCCGGTGCGGCGCACGGCCTCGATGGCAGGACGCATCTGCTCCACATCATTGAGCGCGTCGAAGATGCGGAAGATGTCGATTCCGGTCTCCGTCGCCTCCTCGACGAACGCGACAGCGACCTCGTCGGGGTAGGGCGTGTAGCCCACCGTGTTGCGGCCGCGCAGCAGCATTTGCAGGGCGATGTTCGGCATTGCCTCGCGCAGGTTCGCGAGTCGCAGCCACGGGTCCTCGCCAAGGAAGCGCAACGCGACGTCGTAGGTGGCGCCGCCCCAGCACTCGACGGAGAACAGTTCGGGCGTCATGCGCGACACGTGACCTGCGGCCTTGAGCAGGTCGAACGTGCGCACGCGAGTCGCGAGCAGCGATTGGTGCGCGTCACGCATGGTGGTCTCGGTGATGGCGAGCGACTGGCGCTCACGCAGAGCGCGCGCGAAGCCCTCGGGCCCCAGCTCGAGCAGCTGCTGTCGCGTTCCAGCGGGGGCGGGTGCGCTCAGGTCAATTTCAGGAAGCTTGTCCCACGGGCGCAGGATGTCATCAGCGTGCTCGCCATGCGGGCGGTTGACCGTGACGTGGCCCAGGTAGGCAAGCAGCTTGGTCGAGCGCTCGGCCGAGTCAGGGACCTGGAGCAGCTCGGGGTGACGGTCGATGAAGGCCGTGGTCACTCCCCCGGCGCGGAACTCGGGGTTCTCGAGCACGGCACGCAGGAAGCGGATGTTGTTGGTGACACCGCGGATGCGGAACTCGGCCAGTGCACGCGAGGCACGGGCCACCGCGGTCTCGAAGTCCCTTCCGCGGCACGTGAGCTTGACGAGCATCGAGTCGAAGTGACCCGTCACGGAGTTTCCTGCCATAGCGGTCGCGCCATCGAGGCGCACACCGGCTCCACCCGGCGAGCGGTAGGCGACGATGCGGCCAGTGTCCGGCAAGAAGCCGTTGGTGGGGTCCTCGGTGGTGATGCGCGTCTGAATGGCGAAGCCGTTGACCCGCACCTGCTCCTGGCGGATGCCGATCTGCTCGAGGGTCTCCCCCGACGCAATGCGCATCTGGGCGGACACGATGTCGATGTCTGTGACCTCTTCGGTCACCGTGTGCTCCACCTGGATGCGGGGGTTCATCTCGATGAACACGTGCTGTCCCGCGCGCTCGCCCTCCGTGGCCACAAGGAACTCGACGGTTCCCGCGTTCACGTAGCCAAGCGACGTCGCGAACTTCACAGCATCCGCACACAGCGCGTCGCGAATGGCAGGGTCCAGCGCCGGCGCCGGCGCGATCTCGATCACCTTCTGGTGACGGCGCTGCACCGAGCAGTCGCGCTCGAACAGGTGCACCACATTGCCGGAGCCGTCGGCGAGGATCTGCACCTCGATGTGGCGAGGCCCAAGCACCGCCTGCTCGAGGAAGACGGTGGGGTCACCGAAGGCGTTCTCAGCCTCTCGCATCGCCGCCGCCAGAGCGTCGGGCAGATCCTGACGGGTCTCCACGCGACGCATGCCGCGACCGCCGCCGCCGGCGACGGCCTTCACGAAGATCGGGAAGCCGATCTCCTCTGCGGCCGCGATGAGCTCCTCGGTGTCGCGAGACGGCTCCGAGGACTGCAGCACCGGCACGCCCGCTTCTTTGGCGGCCTTGAGCGCGGCAACCTTGTCGCCGGCCTTGGCAAGAACCTCCGGCGGAGGGCCGATGAAGGTGATGCCCTCTGCCGCACAGCGCGTTGCGAGCTCAACGTTCTCGCTGAGGAAGCCGTAGCCGGGGTAGATGGCGTCCGCGCCCGAGAGCTTGGCGACGCGGATCATCTCGTCGATGTCGAGGTACGCCTTGATGGGGTGGCCTTCGACGCCGATCTTGTACGCCTCGTCCGCCTTGACGCGGTGCTCAGACATGCGGTCCTCGTGCGGGAACACCGCAACCGTCTTGGCCCCGAGTTCGTAAGCGGCGCGGAAGGCGCGCACAGCGATCTCGGCACGGTTGGCCACGAGGACTTTCGAGAACATCAATTTCCCTTCGACGGTGGCATCATCTTGCCAGGTTTGCGCGGCCCAATACAGCGGGCCCCCGCACCGTCGCGGGTCAGTCCATTGCTACGGCCCGACGCTGGGCCTAGGAGGCGTTCGAACGGCGGGCCCTGCGCTCCGCAAGTTCGTCGACGACTCCCTCCGCGGCGTGCTCTGCCTCGCCACGGTCAGACGGCAGCTGGGACAGCGAACCTTCGAGTTCGCGCCACACCTTACCAAGGGCGATGCCGAAGACACCTTGGCCGCCCTGAACAAGGTCGATGACCTGATCGTCGGACGTGCACTCGTACACAGAGGCGCCGTCGGACATCAGCGTGATGCGGGACAGGTCGCTCACGCCGCGCTCGCGCAGGTGCTCCACCGCGGTGCGGATCTGCTGCAGCGAGACGCCGGAGTCGAGCAGTCGCTTGACGACGCGCAGCACCAGGATGTCGCGGAAGCCGTAGAGGCGCTGGGTGCCGGAGCCGGTTGCGGGACGGACGGTGGGCTCGACAAGGCCCGTACGAGCCCAATAGTCGAGCTGACGGTAGGTGATGCCGGCCGCCTTGCACGCGGTGGGACCGCGGTAGCCGACGTTCTCGTCGAGATGGGGCAGACCGTCGTCGAACAGCACTCCTTGGTCGCCGACGCCAGAGAGGTCAATGCCCGCAGTGTCCGTCATGGCCCCTCCTTCACGTTGTGGTTTAACGTTATGGCCCGTTGGGGGCTCGGTCAACGACCGCGCCCTTTCACGCTACCGCGTGTCGCGTCCTTTGTGGTTATCGGCTGATCGATCCGCGCACACAAGCGCCAAACACGGCGATTGCGGACTCGACAAACTCTCGAGCGGACTCCTCGGCCTCCCCTACCGCACCCTTCTTGCGCACCGGCGCAACCATGGCGTCGGCCCTGTCCGCTTCCCTGCGAGCGGCAAGCACGAGTGAGCGCAGCGAGCGGATGTCACCGCCGGCCGCGCGGTATGCGCCGCAAGCGACGACGAGGTCAAGGATGCCGCGCTCGTAGGCACCGGGAACCGCCTGCTTGATCACGCCGGCCTCATCGAGCTCCTCGATCGCTGCCTCAGTGGTGCCGGCGCGCGCCGCGAGTTCGCCAACGGTGAGGAAGTCAGCGTCGTCTCCGTCCACTACATGGGGTGACACGACCTCATGCATGGTGCCGCGGTCGAGCTGCTCAAGGTGATTCGCGATCACCGTGAGGGGCCGATAGTGATCGCGCTGTTGGCGCAGCACAAAGCGCAGCCGCTCGACGTCGGCTGGCGAGTACTGGCGGTAGCCGGACGGCGTGCGCTGCGGGGTGACCAGGCCTTGGGCGTCGTAGAAGCGCAGCTTTGAAGGGGTCAGCGCGGGGAACTCATTCTGAATGAGGGCAAGCACATCGCTCACGCGCAGCAGCGGCTCATGCGAGAGCGCGTGTGGCCAGCGCCCCGTCAGCGCCTCCGTGTTGTGGACGGCGTCCGCATCAGGGCGCACATCACCAGCGGCGGGCAGGCTGTCGCCCGCTGCGCGAGCTGCTGCACCACTCATGAAGCGGAGCGGCCAGCGTGGAACGTCAGGCGGTACTTGCCGATCTGCACCTCATCGCCGTCCTGCAGGACGGCCTCTGTCACCGACTCGTGGTTGACGTAGGTGCCGTTGAGGGAACCGGCGTCCTTGATGGCGAACGTGTCGCCGCTGCGCGTGAAGATCACGTGCTGACGGCTCACCGTGACGTCATCGAGGAAGATGTCCGAGTTGACGGAGCGACCCGCCGTGATGTTGTCGACATCGAGCAGGAAGCGAGCGCCCTGGTTGGGGCCGTGGTGGACGATGAGCAGCGCGTGGCCAGGTCCGAGCGCGTCAATAGCAGCCTGGTCGCTCGCAGTGAGGCCCGCGGCGTTCGACTCCAACGGACCCGCAGAGTCGAGCGACATGGTCCGTTCGACGGGACTCTCATCAAAAGTCATCGCTGGCTCCCTCCAGTGCTGTCAGTGTAGGCGGAAGCGTCGTCCTGCGTCAGTCCCGCCGCGCGAGCCCGCACGTCCTTTACATATCCAAGGCCCCCTGCCCAGTACACGACCGCGGCGACGCAAGCGCCCACGATGGCGATCGTGTGCAGCCAGGTCGCACTCTCAAACGCGACGACGGCCAGGTACGCGAGCGGCAGGAAGAAGTACAGCAGCGCCGTCGCCCACTTGCCGATTCTCGTCACCTGGGGAGCGTCCACCTGGTGCTTGCGCGCGTAGAGCAGCGCGATGCCCACCACGATGTCGCGCGCAAACAGCACCGCAAGCAGCCACCACGGGATGATCCCCCGCAAGGCGAGGCCGAGCACCACAGCGACGGTGAGCATGCGGTCGGCGGCCGGATCGAGAATGCGACCGAGCTTGGTCACCTGATTCCAGCGTCGGGCCAAGTAACCGTCGAAGAAGTCGCTGAATCCCGCGACGGCGAGGGCCGTGATCGCCCAGGCGTCATTGCCCACGGCAAGGAGCACCGCGAACACCACGATGAGGACGATGCGCAGCGCGGAGATCGCGTTGGGAATCGTCGCAATGCGATCGCTGGGCTCAGTGGCGGAGGAGGTCACTCCCCCAGTGTATTGGCGGGCGTCCCAGGCTATTTGGCGTTGCGCTGCTCGGCGAGCACCTTGTCGACGGTTGCGGCCGCCGTCTGGGCTGCCTCATCTTCCGTGGCGCCCCGAGCGAGCTCGCTTGCCCGAATCTTCTCGAAGGTCTTGTGGCGGATGTCTTCGTCAGTCATGAGAACCTCCTTGGTGGGTACTTTCGACGCTACGCCCGTGGGCACTCATCGGCAAGGGACTACTGGCCTATGGGAGCCTCGTTGTCGTAACTGTCGATGACGGCGCGGATGCGTTCAAGGGCGGGGGCGTCGAGACCGCCATCGCCCGTGATCTTGATCCAGGCGAAGAAGGTCGCGTCGCCGTAGCGGTGACCCGCATCGTCCGGAACTCCTTCCGCCATCGCCATGTCGGCAAGGCCCTGCACACCGGTCACCACGGGGATGTAGCGCATCTGAGGGCTGATATCCGGCGACCGCTGCCCTGCCGACAGCCACTCGGGCTTCCTGTAGAAGATCGAGAAGTCCATCCACACGACGGGATCATTGGCGTGTTCAAGAAAGGCAAGTCGCGGGGCCGCCCACGTTCCGCTGAAGCGCCGCGCCGCGTCGGCATCGGGGAAGAACTGCACCTGCGGAACCTCGGACACTACTGGGGCCATGACTGGGCTGCCCTCGTCGCGAGAGGCGCGCAGAGCGTCGGTCAGAGGAGTGCCCGCAGGGGTGCCTGCGAAGATCGCGCCGTCCACGCCGCCAACGAGGTCGTGGATGTCGTCGAACATCTGCAGCAGTGCCTCCGCGCCAAGGCTCACTCCATACAGCACAAGCTGCGGTCGATCGTCCCTGGGGAGTCCGGACCACCATTCATGCACCGCCTGGTACAGCGCGCGGGTTCCTTGAATGGACTGATCTGGGTGGAAGACAGAACTGACCCATGATGGGGAGACGGAATACTGGGCGGCGACCATCGCCGTATTGCCGCCATGGATGTACTCGAGGGAGTCGATGGCCTGCGGCTCTAGCCAACCCGTGCCGGTGAGACCTGGAATCACGACCACTTCGCGATCCCTGGCGCGAGTGCGCTCGAGCTCCTTCACAGCAAGCGCCGCCCGCTCCTCATACGTGGGAGCCGACTTGAGTCCCACATAGATGCGGATCGGCTCGATGGCGGGGCGTCCCGTGACCTCCGCGATCTGCTGAACGGTGGGGCCCTTGCCCACGATGTCGCGACCCTTGCTGCCAATGTCCTCCCATGCGACAAACGACCCCGGGCCCCCGGAGCGCAGTGGGGAGGTTGGACGGTCGATGCTCGGATCCATCGCGTCATTGCGCACATCCCAGCGGGCGTCGAGGAAGATCACCACTCCGGTCGACACGACGAACCACGCGAGCAGCAGCCCCAGCGCCATCACCGACCCGGCGCTGAGCGTGGCGGCGGTGCTCGACGTCCAGCCGCGGCGCTCGAAGACGTCGCCGGTGCGTTCGCGGATGCGGCGATACACCTTCGCCAGCCCTCTGCCGATCGCGATCATCAGCGCGGCCACGGCGACGGATATCAGGACCAGCAGCCAAGCGGATCCGCCGTCGATGGGCGGCATGCCCACCACTTCGCGCACACCGTTCTGCCATTCGGTCGCAAAGTGAAGCAGCGCGACGAAAGCGAGGCCCCAGACGGCGAGAATGATCGCCCAGCCCCAGCGTGTGAGCCATTCGCTGCGCCATCGCACAGCCCAGCGCACAACCTCCCACAGCGCCACCCCCAGGGCGTACCCGAAGCCGAAGCTGATGCCTGACACCGCCCCTTGGTAGTAGAAGGGTCGCGGCAGCATCGACGGCGTCATCGACAGCGCCACGAACACGAGTCCAACGAGCACGCCTCCGTAATCGAGGTGCGCCCATCGGGGGTATCTCATGCGAACTCCTTGGATGTGCCCTGCACGTCCAGGCTAGCGGCCTAGGCTTGGAGGCATGTCCGACGCTGAGGCCACCTTCCGCACTCGCCGCACCAAGGTTGTGGTCATCGGTGCCGGCCAGGCCGGACTCGCCGTTGCGTACTTCCTGCGCAGGAACGGCCTTGAGCCCGGTGAGGACTTCCTCGTCCTCGATGCTGGCCCCCGCTCCGGTGGAGCATGGCAGCACCGATGGGAGGCGCTGCGTCTTGGCGACACCCACAAGGTGCATGACCTTCCCGGTATGCACGAGATGGGCCTGTCATTCGACGATGCCCCGCGAGACCGCCCCGCGCGTGACGTGGTCGCCGCGTACTACGCACGCTACGAGGCGCACTTCAACCTGCAGGTGCTCCGCCCCGCCGTGGTGACGTGGGTGGAGCGCAGTGAGAACGGCTACCGTCTTTCGCTCCAGCCAGGCGGACCGGTCTCCTCCATCGAGGCGCAGATCATCGTCAACGCCACCGGCACGTGGACCAACCCCCGCATCCCTGCCATTGCTGGCCGCCGCGAGTTCACGGGAGTCCAGGTCTCGACGCCAGAGTGGGTCAGTGCGGCGCCCTTCGCGGGACGCCAGGTGGCTGTCGTCGGCGGAGGCACCTCGGCGCTTGGCTTCCTCGACGAGCTGGCAGGGGTGGGCGCGACAACGCTGTGGTACACCCGCCGTGAGCCCGTGTTCGTCGACGATGAGCCCTGGCTGTCAGAGACGCGCGGCGCGCGTGCCGTCGCCCTGCAGGACGCAGCCGCCACGTCGGGATCGATACTGCCCTCGATCGTGTCGGTGACGGGACTGGCTCGCAGTCCGCTCGTGGAGCGCCTCGATGCTCGCGGCCAGCTGCGGCGCAGGCCCATGTTCCGCCGCATGGTCAGCGACGGCGTGATCGAGCAGGACGGCACGTTCACTTACGTCGACGCCGTGGTCTGGGCGACGGGCTTCCGCGCCGAGCTCAGGCACCTTGACGGGCTGGGTCTCGCAGGAGACACGGGTGCCATCGCGGTGGCCAAGGGCCAGGTGGTGGCGGAGCCGACCATCTTCCTCGCGGGATACGGTCCGCAGGCATCAACGGTGTCATCGAACCGTGCAGGACGCGTCACCGCGAAGCTCATCATGGATCAGCTGGGCGCGCGCTCCGAGGCGAACTCGACCGTCTGAGCAAGTGAATGAGGCGTGCCGAATCGGTGCGCCGTCATGGAGATGGCCTGCTCCCTGAGGAAGGGGAACAGCTCAAGCCTCGCCGAACTCGTCACCGGATCATCGAAGATCGCGACGTTCGCGGTGCGCGCTTCGTCAGGGATCTCACCGAGCGCTCTCACACGCGTGTGCACCGTCGAAGTGACGCGCGCTGCCCATTCGTCGTCGGGCTCCACGGTGACCGGGAGTCCGCGTGACCTGAGCGCTTGGGCGAGGGTGGCGTCGGGCGCCCTGGCGAAGGTGACCGGCGTGCCTGGTGACGCGATGGCCGCGGCGTGGGCGACGCGCAACACATCTGCCTCCACTGCCCCGGCACCCACACGGAGCTCTGCGCGGGCGGGAACGTAACGCAGCACATTGCGTTCGCATGCGAGTCCGGAGGGATCGCTGGGCGCGAACTCGGCGAGTGGGTCGCTTGGGAAGGCGCCGCCCGCGTCTTCCCAGCCAGTGAGGCGCTCGACGTAGTGAGGACCGCCAGCTTTCGCGCCGGGACCCACGGCAGAGCGCTTCCAGCCGCCGAATGGCTGCCGGCGCACGATCGCGCCCGTGATGCCGCGATTGACATAGAGGTTGCCCGCGTCGATACGCGCAAGCCAGTAGTCGATCTCCGAAGCGTCGAGGCTGTGCAGGCCGGAGGTGAGCCCGTAATCGACGGCATTCGCCACGTCGATCGCGGCCTCGAGCGTAGGCGCGGTCATGACGGACAGCACGGGGCCGAAGAACTCGGCGAGATGGGCCGGCGCTCCACACCGCACCCCCTGCCGAATGCCCGGCGACCACAACGTGCGCCCAGGATTCAAGGCGTGAGGCTTGAGCAGCCACGATTCGCCGGGCTCCAGGGTCGTGAGGCCGTACTCGAGCTTGCCGCTCGGGCGTCCAATGAGCGGTCCCACGTGGCCCTCGAGGTTCGTTGAGGGTCCCACCACGAGCGATGCGGCCGCGTCTCGCAACTGGGTGAGGAAGCGTCGGCTCTTTCCTACGCTGCCCACGAGGATCAGCACAGACGCCGCGGAGCACTTCTGCCCGGCATGTCCAAACGCGGACTGCACCACGTCTTTGACCGCGAGATCCAGGTCAGCGGATGGGGTGACAATGATGGCGTTCTTGCCGCTCGTCTCGGCCAGCAGTCGCGCTCCGGGCCGCAGGCGAGTGAACAGCTCTGCGGTCTCGTAGGCGCCGGTGAGGATGATCTGGTCGACCCGTTCGTCGCGCACCAGGGCGGAGCCAACCGGCTCCTCGTCGCAGTCCACCAGTTGGAGGACATCGCGAGGGATGCCCGACGCCCACAGGACTTCGGCGAGGACTGCGGCACAGCGTCGGGTTGCGGGGGCCGGCTTGAGTATGACGGCGCTGCCTGCGGCGAGCGCGGCAAGGGTCGAGCCGCCCGGGATGGCGATCGGGAAATTCCAAGGAGGCGTCACGAGGGTGACGCGGCGAGGCACGGGTCGCGCGCCAGGGATCTTGTCCAAATCCCGCGCGCACTGCGCGTAGTAGCGAGCGAAGTCCACGACCTCGGAGACTTCGGGGTCACCTTGGTCGATTGTCTTGCCGGCCTCCGCAGCCATGACCTCAAGCAGGTCCGCCCGAGCAGCCTGCAGCGCCTCGGCTGCGGTCTCAAGGAGTGCGGCGCGGTCGGCCGGTGGAATCGCGCCCCATCTGTCCCCCGCGGCCGCCGCCCGCGCAACCGCCTCGTCCGCCTGATCTTCATCGTCCAGCCAGGCAGCGGCGATGGTCGCCTTGCCCAGTGCGGAACTCCCGGCACGGCCAGCAATCGCGCGAGCCCAGTCGCGGTTGCGCTCGATTGCTGGGTCGGTATCCGGCTGGTTGGCAAAGGTGACCGACGCTGTGGTCGCCGCTCCTGCCCTGCCCGCCTGGGGCGCTGGCGTCATGGCGCGCGACATGGCTTCCCGGAACCGCTGCTCCTCGAGGCGGAGGCCCGCGGGGTCGACCTCAAAGCGCGCGGCGGAGCTCAGGAAGTTGGCCGGATTGGCGACCTCCTCGAGGCGGCGCACCAAGTAGGCGATCGCGACGTCGAACTCCGCCGGCGGGACTGCGGGCGTGTAAAGCCGAACGGGGCCAGTGTGTTCGGCGATCACGGGAACGAGCCGCTCCGCCATGCCAAGGAGCATCTCGACGTCGACGTGTTCGGCGACGCCGCGCTCGCTCGCGAGCAGCCACGCGTGCGCTAGGTCAAAGAGGTTGTGGCCGGCCACCCCCACCTCAACGTGCGCAGTGTGCTCGGGCCTCAGTGCCGCGTCGAGCAGTCGCTTGTACTGGGCATCGGTGTCTTCCTTGCTGGTCCACGTGGCCAGCGGCCATCCGCGCCATTCGGCGTCGACGCGCTCCATCGACAGATTGGCGCCTTTGACGATGCGCACCTTGATGTTGCCGCCGCCTGCTTGCATCCTGCGCGCCGCCCAGGCATGGAGCGTGTCGAGGGCGGCGAGAGAGTCCGGGAGGTAGGCCTGGAGCACGATGCCCGCGTTAACACTTGCGAAGCGGGGCTGGTCCAGTACGCGAGTGAACACCTCCAAGGTCAGCGCGAGATCCTTGTATTCCTCCATGTCGAGATTGACGAAGGTTCCTGTGCGCGCAGCAGCTTCGTACACGGGCTCCAGCGCCTCACAGATCCGGTCCACCGCCTCCACGAAGCCCCATGGGTTCTGGGGCGGGACGATCGAGGACACCTTGAGCGAGACATAGTCGACGTCGTCGCGCTCGATGAGCGCAATGGTTCCCGCGCGCCGCGCAGCGGCTTGGCCGGCTCCCAGCACTGCCTCACCCAACATGTTCACATTGAGCGCCACTCCGCCTGCCGTGAGTCGAGCGAGCCCGCGCCGCAGTTTCCGGGGCCGTGCGTCAAGTACCAGATGGCCAACGAGGCCGCGGAGAACTTTGCGCGTCACTGGAATGGCGAGCCACGGCGCGAAGGGTGCGAGACGCCCTCCCATGGCCAGGGCGAGGCGCATGGGGCGAGAGAGGAACGGCGCAGGCCTGCGCGCAACCCGAGCGAGATTGCGCGCCGCCACCGTCCGGTCGTGCGGCCGGATGACGCCGTCGACGAAGTCCACAGTGAAGGCGAGGCCATCTGGATGTGCCACAAGTCTCGTCAGGCGGTTGCTGCTTGCTGAGGGTTCTACAGTTCGGGCTCGACCCAGCCAGCGGTGGACAAGCTCCACCGCCGCGTCCGCGGCTTGCGTGGCGTGTGGGGACTGAGACGGCGGGGAGATCGTCATGTCCCCCAGCATGAACACACGAATCCATCCGATAGAAGCGACGGTTTCTAAACCGTTTCATTCAGTTCTGCTTAAACTGGCCGCATGCTGGATCTTCACCGGCTCTCCCTTCTCCGGGAACTCAGCCTGCGCGGAACCATCACAGCCGTGGCCGCCACAACGGGACTTTCCCCTTCCGCCATCTCGCAGCATCTGTCGACGCTCGAACGCGAGGCTGGGGTTCCCCTTCTGCGCCGCTCCGGCCGCACACTCACGCTGACCCCTGCCGCACAGCGCCTCGTCGAGCGCACCGAAGAGCTGCTCGCCACGATGGAGCGTGCGGAGGCCGAACTTCACGACACGTCGAGCGACGTGACCGGCACGGTGCGCCTGGCAATCTTCCAGTCCGCGTCGCTCGCGCTTCTGCCTGGCGCCCTGCTGCTCCTCCAAGATCGCCATCCCCACCTGCGAGTGGTGGCCACTCAGCGAGAGCCCGCGGCCGCGCTTGAGGACACGTGGGTGCGCGATGTCGATCTGGTGGTCGCCGAGGAGTACCCGCATCACTCCGCACCGCACTATCCGGGCGTGGAGCGCACCGACCTCACTCACGACGAGCTTGTGCTGGCGGTGCCCCGGCGCGGACCACTGGCCGACGCTGTGGAGACGCTCGCAGGCGCGCGCGACCTGCCGTGGGTTATGGAGCCGCGTCCGGCCGCGTCGCGACACTTTGCTGAGCAGCAGTGCCGCCTCGCCGGGTTCGAACCGGATGTGCGGTTCGAGACCACAGACCTGCAGACGCATGCCCAGCTCGTCGAGAACGGCCTCGCCCTCGCCCTCATCCCAGGACTGATGTGGCGAGGCCGCGAGATCGACGCTCACCAGCGTCGGCTGCCAGAACGGCCGCATCGCACGGTGTTCAGCGCCGCACGGAGTTCTTCGCGCCGATCCGCTGCGGTGGAGGCGGTGCGCACGGCGCTCGTAGACGCCGCTCACGCACTGGTGGACTAGTTCGCTGCTGCAGGCTTCGGATGAGCAGGCGTTGGCGCCCCCTGCACCATTCGCGAGGCGAGGAGCGTCGCTCCCGCTACGGCGCTGGGCATCGTGAACACGGCGCCACCCGGAACGAGGAAGATCAGGAAGGCCGTCACGCCGAACCCGGTCACGAGCGAGCGGTGCTGCTTGAACAGCGCCCACCGGCCGCGCAGTGTCCTGACGCCCACGCGGCTGAGCGGATAGGCCGTGAGCTCAAGCGTGAGCAGCGTGCCGCCGATGAGCGCGTTCCCCACAAAGGCGAGCACCGTGCCCACCGCTGGCAGCAGCCCCGTGAGGAACAGTCCGATGCTGAAGCACACACCAATAGCGAGCAGGGCGATGCCCTCGGTCACACCTCGCCAGGTGCCTCGCCACCACGGCTCCTCCGCGCTCGGCACGAGTCCCACCGAGTCCATCGCTGCGTCGGCGAGCCTTTCGTAGAAGGGCTGTCCGATGAGCAGCGTCAGCGCGGTGAAGCTGAACACGGCGAGCATGAAGGCGCTCGCGATGATCGCGACCGTGACCACCGCTACGGCGAAACCCGGCGGAGTCGGATCATGCGTGATGAACTCGATGAGCGCCGCGGCCCAGTCGTCGGCCAACATCAACACGGCAATGAATGCCGAACCGAGGATCACGAGCACAATGACCGCGGGCACGAGCGCCAGGGCCATCAGGCGTCCCTTAGAACTCCAGAATCCGGTGCCCGCTGCGAACAGCCGCAGCCCTTCGATGAAATCTCGCAGCCGTCTCTTCACGGCCACAGCCTAGGGGGCGAGCATCGCCTCCACCAGCGAGATGGGCACGGCGCGCAGGGCGGCAGAGACCGGGCAGTTCGCCTTCGCGTCAGTCGCTGCGGCTGCGAAGGTGTCCGCATCGATACCAGGAACGACGCCAACAACAGCGAGTTCGATGCCGGTGATGCCCTCGCCCGGCTTGAAGGTCACGCGCGCGTCGGTGGTGAGCGATGTGGGAGGGGTCCCCGCTTCCGTCAGTCCATGCGAAAGCGCCATCGAAAAGCACGAGGCGTGGGCGGCAGCAAGCAGCTCCTCGGGGGTCGTGGTCGCGTCCTGACCCTCCGAGCGGGCCTTCCAGTTCACGGAGAACGTGCCCACGCCAGAGGCCAAGGTCGTGGTTCCGGAGCCGCTGGTGAGGTCGCCGTTCCATTCGGTGCGTGCGGTGCTGATCATCGTGCCTCCAGGGAGTGGCTTGTAGTGACGGTCAGGTCAACGGTAACCCGCGACGGCCGCTGCCGCCCCATGAGTGCCATGCTGTGTCGACGACCATTGCTCGAGGAGGGCCCATGCTCTACGCCGCGCTGGCGTTCGCCGCGATCGCCGCAATCCTGCACGTGTACTTCTTCTGGCTCGAAGCCTTCGCCTGGACCACGCCTCGCGGACTCGCGGCGTTCGGGATGAGCCCGGAGCAGGCGAAAGACAGCAGGGGCCTTGCCTTCAATCAGGGCTTCTACAACCTGTTCCTGACGATCATCACCGCGCTGGGGATCGTGCTGCTGCTCGCCGACAAGACCGCGGTCGGAGCGACGCTGTTCTTCGCCGGCACCGGGTCCATGGCCGCCGCCGGGCTGGTTCTGCTGGTCTCCACTCCGGCGCTTGCGCGGGCGGCGCTCATTCAGCTGGCGCCTCCCGCGATCGCCATCGCGCTGCTCATCGTCGCGCTCGTCTAGGCGGTCCCCGCAGCGGCTGGCACTCCTGCAGCCAGCTCCGTGAACACGTCATCGGCGAGCGCCCTGAACGCGAGCGGCGCCGACTGGCCCATCCACAGCGACAGCAGGTCGGCCCTGTCCGCTTGGGCGGCGAGTGCCCTGAAACGTCCGGTGAGCCAGTTCTGTGCGGGAAATGGCAGTGCGTCGCCGCGCTCCTCGATGAGCCGCACCGCGCGGTTGGGAAGGCCACGGGAAAGCCTGCCGCTCATGGCCGAGGTCAGCACCGTATCGTGCGCGCGCGACGTATGAATCGCCCTGCGATACGACTCGCAGATTGCGGATTCGCGCGTCCGGAGAAATGCGGTCCCCACAACCACTCCGTCGGCCCCAAGTGCGAAGGCCGCCGCAACGCCTCGGCGATCCGCAATCCCTCCAGCGGCGAGTACGGGAGTCCGCACGGCGTCGGCCACTTGGGGCACGAGCGAGAAGGTCCCAACCAGCGACAGGAGCGCTGGGTTCAGGAATGACACTCTGTGCCCCGCCGCTTCGGCGCCGCTCGCGACGATTGCGTCCACTCCTCCCAGGTCCAGCGCTACCGCCTCGTCGACGGTGGTCGCTGTCGCGATGACCTTGATGCCGGCCTCGTGGGCCCTGTCGACGACTTCGCGCGGCGGAACCCCGTAGACCAGGCTCAGCACCGCGGGACGGGCCGCAAGCACCGCCTCGAACTGCTCGTCGAAGGACGGCACGTAGGCGTCGGGAGTCTCGGGGATGGGCGCGCCCACCTCCTCAAGCAGTTCCACAATCGCGTCCGACGCTGTGGGCGGCACGTCTTGTGGCGTCACCTCATCGCCCGTGGGCAGCCACAGATTGACGGCGAAGGGTCGTTCGGTCGCCGCTCGGAGGTCAGCGCACACGGAGGCGATCCGCTCCGCGCTATAGCCGTAGAGCCCGTACGAGCCGAGTCCGCCGCGGTTTGAGACCAGCGCCGTGAGCGGCACCGACGAAGCGCCCCCAAAGGGGCCGAGGACTATGGGCTGGTCAATCCCCAGCTCAGTCGTCAGTCGTAACACGGTCCTCCCTTTGCTGCCATTGATCTCGGCTCAGTTGATTCCGCTTCAGAGGCTCGCCGCAGCGCCAGCACTCTTGGGCGGGTCCTTCGGTGATGGCTCCGCAGTCACAGGTGTGCTGCAGCCAGCATGCGTCGTCGCCCATCACAGCTCCTTGTCGAGGGCTTCCGCGAGAACGCGGGCGTGGGCAAGGCGAGAGTCTTTGGCCGCGTACAGCAGCGTGATGCGCTCGGCATCCTTCAGTTGGCTGGCGAGTGTCGCGGCGGCCCCCGTATCGTCGAGCTCTTGGCGGTAGCGGCGCTCGAACTCGTCGAACTGATCGGGATGGGAGTGGAACCACGTGCGCAGCTCCGCGCTGGGTGCCGCATCCTTCGCCCAGATGTCCTCCCCCACCTCGGCATGAGTCATCCCTCGCGGCCACAAGCGGTCCACGAGCACACGCACGCCCTCGGCGTCTCCCGGCGCGTCGTAGACGCGTCGCATGACAATGCGGCGGTCCTGAGGCATTCGGCCCTCCCCACCCGCTAGGGTCTCTTTAAGAGGATGCTAGTACGGCTAATTGGGGGCAAGGACGTGAATCCGGCACAGGTGCTCGTCGACGAACGGCTCAAGGCGCAGCTCGATCTGCTGTCCCGAAGCCCGTTCGGCGATGCGCTGCGCGAGCCCCTGGTGGACGCCGCACACGACGCCAGGCACCGAACGCGCGGCATTCCTGAACGGGCAGCCACGCAGGTCGATTCCCCGCTCGGTGAGTTCTGGCTCGAATCCGAGCCGCTCGAACTGGTCGAACACCGCCTCGATGGGATCGCCAGCCGCGACCTGGACGCCGTCGGCCCACGCCGCACCCGCCGCCGCGGCGTCCGAGGGTCCCGCGCTCCGCTCCACCGCGCCCGCC
>CALALQ010000022.1 GCA_937925595.1 uncultured Demequina sp.
CCCTCGTTCTCACCAAGGAGGACAAGGAAGGCCGCCTGATCCTGTCCAAGAAGCGTGCTCAGTACGAGCGTGCCTGGGGCTCGATCGAGAAGGTCAAGGAAGAGGACGGCATCGTCTCCGGTACGGTCATCGAGGTCGTCAAGGGTGGCCTGATCGTGGACATCGGTCTGCGCGGCTTCCTTCCCGCCTCTCTCGTCGAGATGCGTCGCGTTCGCGACCTTGGCCCCTACATCGGCCAGCAGATCGAGGCGAAGATTATCGAGCTCGACAAGAACCGCAACAACGTGGTGCTGTCCCGCCGTGCGTTCCTCGAGCAGACCCAGTCCGAGGTGCGTTCCACGTTCCTCACCGCGCTGGCCCCCGGCCAGGTGCGCAAGGGTGTCGTGTCGTCGATCGTGAACTTTGGTGCGTTCGTTGACCTGGGCGGCGTTGATGGCCTGGTGCACGTCTCCGAACTGTCTTGGAAGCACATCGACCACCCCACCGAGGTTGTCTCTGTTGGCCAGGAGGTCGAGGTCGAGGTGCTCGAGATCGACATGGACCGCGAGCGCGTGTCCCTGTCGCTCAAGGCCACCCAGGAGGACCCGTGGGCCGTGTACGCACGCACCCACGCGATCGGCCAGATCGTGCCCGGCAAGGTCACCAAGCTCGTTCCCTTCGGTGCGTTCGTTCGCGTCTTCGAGGGCATCGAAGGCCTCGTGCACATCTCCGAGCTGTCCGTGCGCCACGTCGAACTGCCCGAGCAGGTCGTCTCTGCTGACGAAGAGGTCTTCGTCAAGATCATCGACATCGACCTCGAGCGTCGCCGCATCTCGCTGTCCATCAAGCAGGCCAACGAGGGTGTGGACCCCAACGGCGAGGACTTCGACCCCGCGCTGTACGGCATGACCGCCGAGTACGACGCCCAGGGCAACTACAAGTACCCGGAGGGCTTCGACCCCGAGACCCAGGAGTGGCGCGAGGGCTTCGACGCCGAGCGCGAGGCCTGGGAGGCGGAGTACGCCAAGGCGCACGAGCGCTGGGAGGCTCACAAGGCGTTTGTCGCCAAGCAGGACGCTGCCGCTGCGGAGATCGAGGCTTCGGCCCCCGCTGGCAAGAAGCGCTCCGGCAAGGGCGACGTCGCAACCTCCTACTCCTCGCACGAGGACGAGGCGGAGTCGGCCGGCACCCTCGCTTCCGACGAGCGTCTCGCGGCGCTTCGCGAGAAGCTCACCGGCAACTAAGCAGTTCTCTGAAGCCCGGCGGGCGCCCACCTCACGGTGTGGCCCCGCCGGGTTTTCTCTTGCCCGACGCTGGGGTGACGTGATGCACACGAAGTTGCCGCCAGCGTCGGCCGCGTGTGAAGATGCCGAGCATGCTGCGCATCGGGCTCACTGGAGGCATTGCCGCGGGTAAGTCCACCGCGTCCGCACGGTTCGCTGAACGT
This sequence comes from uncultured Demequina sp., assembly GCA_937925595.1. The sequence continues at coordinate 1,427 of CALALQ010000022.1, forward strand.
GGAGCGCGAGTCATCGATCACGATGTGTTGGCCCGCAGGGTCGTCGAGCCCGGTTCCGCCGCTCTCGTGGACATCGTTGCCGCATTCGGAGACATGGTTGTCGTCAATGGGCAGCTCGACAGGGCGGCGCTTGCCCAGATCGTGTTCAGGGACGACCACGAGCGCGAACGGCTCAACCGCATCGTCCATCCCTACGTCATGGCTGCCGCGCTGGCTGCCGACCGGCAGGCCCGGCTCGAGGGCGTCGACGTGGTCGTTCACGACATCCCGCTGCTCGTCGAGACCGGCCAGGGCGGGGACTTCGACCTCGTGGTGACCGTTGCGGCTCCCGTCGAACTGCGCATCCAGCGCCTGGTCTCGTCCCGTGGAATGACGGGTGCTGAGGCCGAGGCGCGCATCGCCGCGCAGGCCACTGACGAGCAGCGCGCCGCCGCGGCGGATGTGGTGCTCGACGGGTCTGGGTCGCCTGAGGAGCTTGCGGCGCAGGTCGACCGCTTCTGGGACGAGCTGGTTCCGCACTAGTCGCGAGGGGCCGTGTCAGTGGCTCGGCGTACCGTAGTTGCATGTCCTCTGACCTGCGCCGTGCACAGAACCCCTTCAAGGTCGTCTCGGAATATGAGCCGTCCGGTGACCAGCCGCAGGCCATCGACGAACTCGCGCGGCGCATCCAAGCGGGGGAGAAGGACGTGGTCCTGCTCGGCGCCACCGGAACAGGCAAATCGGCCACGACGGCATGGCTCGTCGAGCGGCTGCAGCGCCCCACGCTCGTGATGGCGCACAACAAGACTCTCGCCGCGCAGCTCGCCAATGAGTTCCGCGATCTGCTGCCGAACAACGCCGTCGAGTACTTCGTCAGCTACTACGACTACTACCAGCCAGAGGCGTACGTTCCGCAGACGGACACCTACATCGAGAAGGACTCCTCGATCAATGAGGAGGTCGAGCGACTGCGGTACTCCGCGACCAACTCCCTGCTCACGCGGCGGGACGTGGTGGTCGTGTCGTCGGTGTCGTGCATCTACGGCCTGGGAACGCCTGAGGAGTACATCCAGGGCATGGTGAGCCTCGCGGTGGGCGACAGCCTCGACCGCGATGCGCTGCTGCGTGAGTTCGTGCAGATGCAGTACTCGCGCAATGACCTCGCGTTCACTCGCGGCACCTTCCGCGTGCGCGGCGATACGGTCGAGATCATCCCCGTGTACGAAGAGCTGGCGATTCGCATCGAGTTCTTCGGTGACGAGATCGAGGCGCTGTACTCGCTGCATCCGCTCACGGGCGACGTGATCGAGCGTCGCGAGCAGGTGCACATCTTCCCCGCCTCTCACTACGTCGCGAGCGAAGAGCGGATGAACACCGCGATCAGGACCATCGAGCAGGAACTGGGGGAGCGGCTTGTCGAACTCGAGAAGCAGGGAAAGCTGCTCGAGGCGCAGCGACTCAAGATGCGCACCACCTTCGACCTCGAGATGATGCGATCCGTCGGAACGTGCAGCGGCATCGAGAACTACTCGCGCCACATCGAGCAGCGTGCCCCGGGAACGCCGCCGCACACCCTGCTCGACTACTTCCCGGATGACTTCCTGCTGGTCATCGACGAGTCGCACGTGACGGTCCCGCAGATTGGGGCGATGTACCACGGCGACCAGTCGCGAAAGCGCACGCTCGTGGACCACGGCTTCCGCCTGCCCTCTGCGCTCGACAACCGGCCGCTGAAGTGGGAAGAGTTCCAAGAGCGCATTCACCAGACGGTGTACCTCTCGGCGACGCCTGCCGCGTACGAGCTGGAACGCGCGAATGGCGTGGTGGAGCAGATCATCCGGCCCACTGGCCTTGTTGACCCGCTCGTAGTCGTGAAGCCCACAGAGGGGCAGATCGACGACCTGCTGGAGCAGGTGCGGCTTCGCGTCGAGAGGGATGAGCGTGTGCTGGTCACGACCCTGACCAAGAAGATGGCGGAAGACCTCACGGATTACCTCGCCGAACGGACAGTGAAGGTCGAGTACCTGCACTCCGACGTCGACACCCTCCGTCGAGTGGAGCTGCTGCGCGAGCGGCGCATGGGAAAGTGCGACGTCCTC
>CALALQ010000023.1 GCA_937925595.1 uncultured Demequina sp.
CCCCTGCTGATCAACTCGATGCAGAACTACGACATCCCGTTGCTGTGGGCGGCGGGGGTCCTGACCGCAGTGCCCGCCAGCATCGTCTACGGCGGCGCTGCGTCACTCGCCCGGCGGAGCGCGGCGAGGTTCGGGCTGTGAACGCGCGCGTGACGGCTATCGGGCGAGCGGTCGCCCGGTTCGCCTGGGACAACGTGGCGGTCGTGGCGATCGTCGCCGCGTGGGCGCTGTGGGTCGTGATCGGGCAGGTCAACCGGGTCGTCATGCCCTCCCCGGCGAGTGTTCTCGCCGACCTGGTCGGACATCCGGATGCGTATCTTCCCGACCTCACGGTGAGCGCCGGGCTGGCCGCGACGGGTCTCGTCCTGGGACAACTGCTTGGCATCGGACTCGCCATCGCGGCCCATCTCTCAGGAGTCGTGCGTGCGGCGGTGCGGCCCGCGGTGCTGATCGTCCGCGCTGTTCCCATGGTGGCGATGGTTCCGATCTTCGCGCGGATTGTCGGTTACGGAACGCCGACCGTGCTGGTCGTCGCCACACTGGTCGCGTATTTTCCAGCGTTCGTCCTGGTGTCGCGCGGTCTGGCCTCCGCCTCGCGCAGCAAGCAGGACCTGCTGACGGTGCTGGGAGCCTCGAGATGGACGAGGTTCCGGCGGCTCGATCTCCCGGCCGCGGTCCCTTCGCTCTTGGAGGCGTTCCGGCTCTCTGCGGTCGGGTCGGTGGTCGGGGTGCTGCTCGCCGAGTTCGTCGTCGGGTCGTCGGGTCTCGGGCAGCTCTTCGTGGTGTCGCGGGTCTCCTACGACATGTCGCGATCCTGGGGTGCCGCCATCGTCGCCACAGTGCTCTCTCTCGCATTCTTCGGGCTGGCTTCGGCCGTGACGCGGTGGCTCGAAGCGGCTTATCACGACGGCAGTAATGGGAAGGGATGATCGTGAACGACAACATCGACGAGGCTTGGGTACGGACGGTACCCAAAGCCGAGGTCCACGTGCACCTGGACGGATGCATCGACCGGGAGGAGCTGATGCGACTGGCCGGCAAGTACGGGGTGCCCCTTCGCCGACCGGCCGAGCAGCTCTTCGATTTCGACGGACTCACCGAATTTCTCCAGTTCCTCGACTGGGGTGCGTCGCTGGTCAGGACCGCCGACGACGCGGCATCCGTCGCCTATCGGTTCGCCCAGAGGCAGGCGGCCAGCGGCATCCGCTACACCGACGTGATCATCAACCCGACCCACTGGGAGGCCTGGCGCGGAAATATCGCGGGACTCGTCGACGCCCTCGACGCCGGATGGCGAGAGGCGGAACAGGACGGACTCCCGTCGACTGGCCTGTGCCTGAGCTTGTTGCGCCAGCAATCCGCCGCTGAGGCCGATGAACTGCTGGATTGGATGCTGGAGCGGGACCATCCGCGGGTGGTCGCCCTGTCGATCGACGGCGACGAAGCGGTTGCCGGGCGTGTGTCCGCAAGGTTCGCCGACACTTTCCGCCGCGCGGCATCCCGTGGCATTTACCGGACCGTTCACGCAGGGGAGTCCAGTGGTCCCGAGGGTGTCCGCGATGCGATCGACCTCCTGATGGCCGATCGTATCGATCACGGCTTCCGCGCGATCGAGGAACCGGCGCTGGTCGCCGAGATCGCCGACCGAGGCATCCCGCTCGGCATCTGCCCGGGGTCGAACGTCGCTCTTGGATTTACCGAGAGCCGGGCCGCGCATCCAGTCGAGGAGTTGCGGCAAGCCGGGGTGCGGATCAGCCTCAACACCGACGACGGCACTGCCCTGGGATCGATTCTCGACCAGGAGTACGCCGCGACCGCGCGGGCGTTCGGCTGGCAGCGCGATGACCTTCTCGCCATCGCGCGAACATCGATCGAGTCGGCCTTCTGCGACGATGACCGTCGTAGCGCGCTGCTCGCGGAGCTCGATGCGGTGGCAGCCGGCGAGGAGGCGCGGGCATGAGCGCGGTGGCGATCGTTGACGCGCGAGTGCTGACGATGGACGATGAGCGCCGCGACCTCGAGCGGGCGACCGTGTTGGTCGAGGACGGCGAGATCGTCGCAGTGGGATCGAACGTCGAGATTCCCGTCGGCTCGCGGGTGATCGAGGCGGCGGGGCGCGCGGTGATCCCGGGACTCGTGAACGCGCACACCCATGTGCCGCAGATCCTGCTTCGCGGCGGCTACTCCCACGATCGGCCACTCTACGAGTGGCTCTACAACGTGCTGTACCCGGGCCTGAGCGTGTACGAGAACGACGACATCCGGTGCGCGACCTTGCTGTTCGCGACGGAGGCGTTGATGAACGGTGTGACGACGATCGTTGACAACGAGGATGCTGGAACGCGTTCCATGGTCTCCACCGCGGCGAGCACTGTCGAGGCCCTCGTCGAGAGCGGCATCCGCGCTGTATACGCTCGCATGTTCGCCGACCAGCCTGCGCCGGGTTTCGAGGATTATCTCGGCGCGGTCCGTGCGAAGGCCCCGGACGTTCCGGACAGCGACATCTTCGTCGACACCGATCGCGTCTTGGCCGACCTCGATGAGATCGTGCGGAGGTACGACAGGGCCGGTGAGGGTCGGATCCGAGTGTGGCCGTCGCCGGCGATCCCCGGAATCGTCTCCCGACGCGCCCTGCAGCGGAGCCGACAGATCGCGCGCGAGCGCGGAACCATGTGGACGATGCACGTCGCCGAGGACGAGCGGGAGCGCGTGCAGCACATGATGGGCGCGGTCGAGTATCTCGACAGCGTCGGTGCGCTCGATGAGAGGTTGCTCGCGGCGCACTGCATCGACGTCTCCGATCGTGAGATCCGGTTGCTCGCAGAATCGGGCACCCGGGTATCGACGCAGCCGGCGAGCAACGCCTTTCTAGGCGCCGGGGTCGCGCCGGTTCCGCGAATGCTCCGGGCGGGCATCCCGATGGGGATCGGCACGGACGATGCGAACTGCTCGGATGCGGTCGATCTCTTCGGTTCGATGAAGCTCCTGGCGCTCCTGCACCGCGCGGTGAGTCGTGACCCGGGGGCGATCAGTCCGCAGCGGGTCGTGGAAATGGCAACGATCGAGGGAGCGCGGGTTCTGGGTATGGATGACCTGATCGGATCGATCGAGGTCGGCAAGCGCGCCGACCTCGTCATCCTTGATCTGGAGGAGCCGCGGATGACGCCCGCGGCCGACTTGTACGCGGCGCTCGTATTCTTGCAACCCACGGTCGCGGTACGTACCGTGATAGTCGACGGTCGGGTCGTCGTCGAACGCGGCGTTCCTACCTTCCTTGGCGCTGACGGCGACCTCGCGGCCCTGGTGCGGGAGGCCTCGGAGCGTTCCCGCGGCATCGCGGACCGCGCACGACTCCAGGTGGGCCGATGAACGCCGGCGCGCCTCTCGGGCGCAGCGTGCGGGTCGAGGCGGTCTCGAAGTCGTTCCGGCTGAAGCGCGGAGCGTCGGTCCAGGCGATCAAGCGGGTAGACCTGGAGATCGCCGAGGGGGAGTTCGTCGCGCTCATCGGCCCGTCGGGCTCGGGGAAGTCGACGATCTTGCGGATGATTGCCGGACTTGACGAGCCGACTTCGGGGTCCGTGACGATCGCCGGTGAGCATCCGCGAGTCCTCGCGCGCGATCATCGCCTGGGTGTCGCGTTCCAGGACCACGCACTGCTGCCGTGGTTGACGGTGCGCAAGAACATTGAGCTCCCTTTCCGAGTCGCGGGCCGTGACGTCGATCGGCACCAGGTAGATGATCTGATCGACTTGGTCGGACTCCGGGGCTTCGCCGATGCGCGCCCGTCCCAGCTTTCCGGCGGGATGCGTCAACGAGTCTCGATCGCGCGGGCTCTGGCTCTGGATCCCTCCGTTCTGCTTCTGGACGAGCCGTTCGGAGCGCTCGACGCGGTGACGCGACGACGACTCAATGTGGAGCTGCAGGCGGTGTGGACGCGGTTGCGCATCACGACGCTCCTCGTCACGCACAGCGTCGAGGAGGCGGTGTTCCTCGCCGACCGAGTCGTCGTGCTGAGCGCCAGACCGGCGCAGGTCGCCGATGTCGTCGAAGTGGGGTTCGAGCGACCCCGTGAGCCGGATCTGCTGCGGGATGATCGCTTGCATCGCATCGTCGACGGGCTGAACGCGCGACTGGACGCGACGGAGGCGGAATCGTCCGCAAGCGGGGGAGCATCCAGCTGAGGCGACCGGAACTCGGCATCTGGCGGGGTTGGTCCCTAGAGTGAGGAGCATGGCTTCTCGTGCTGGGCTTCCCCTGCGCGACGTGATTGCCGCCGCGATCCGGGGACGGATCATCGATGGCTCGTACGTTCCCGGCAGCCGGCTTCGCGAGGAGGAGATTGCTTCCGATTTCGACGTCTCCCGAGTACCCGTGCGCGAGGCCTTTCAGGTGCTGGAGCAGCAGCGCTTTCTCGAGTTGCGCAAATACAAGGGTGCAATAGTCGCCCAGCCCGAGTCATCGGGCACCCGCGAGCTCATCGCGATCCGCGCCGAACTCGAGGCGATGGCGGCGCGGCTTGCCGCGGCTGCCCACGGAGGGGCGATGGCACGCGAACTTCGATCTCTTACAGAAGAGGGCAGCACCCTCGACCCGGTGACCGAACCCGAGCGCCATTCGGAGCTGGTGGAGCGATTCCACGACACGGTGGCGATTGCTTCCGGAAATCGAGAACTCGTCGAGATGCTGAGGACGCTGCGCAGCCGCCTCAGTTGGATATTCGGAGCGGAGCTGGCTGCGCGCGCTGCCGGGTCGTGGGATGAGCATCGCGACATCTGCGCGTCGATTCTCGGCGGCGAGGAGGCCGCGGCTCATCTCATGCGCGAGCACGTCCTCGGCGACCTTGCGTTCTTCGACGAGCTCATCCGTCGCTGAGGTTTAACACGGCGGTAACACTCCGACGCCGGCCCTCTCCGGTAGGTCGTATACGATCGAGGTGAGCAAGGGAGTCATAGTGACCACGACAACACCGCAGGCGATCCAGGCGGATCCCTATGCCTGGCCGTGGCACGGTCAACTCGATCTCACGCGCACGGCTCTGCTCTGCATCGACTGGCAGGTCGACTTCTGCGGCAGCGGTGGATTCATTGATTCGCTGGGCTATGACATCAGCCTGACCCGTGCGGCGATAGAACCCACCCAAAGAGTGCTTGGGCGGGCGCGCGAACTCGGGCTGACGGTGATCCACACGCGAGAAGGGCACCGCCCCGATCTCTCTGATCTGCCCGACACCAAGAGGTGGCGTTCCGCCAGTCAGGGGGTCGAGATCGGGTCCGTCGGGCCTCTGGGACGCGTGCTGATTCGAGGCGAGGCTGGGTGGGAGATCATCCCCGAGTTGGCCCCGCTTGCGGGTGAGACGGTCATCGACAAGCCCGGCAAAGGTGCGTTCTACGCCACCGACCTCGAGCACATTCTGCGCATGGCGGGGATTACCGATCTGCTGATTACGGGGTTGACCACCGATGTCTGCGTGTCGACCACAATCAGGGAGGCCAACGATCGCGGGTTCGAGGTACTCGTGCTGTCGGATTGCACGGCCGCGACCGATCGCGCCC
>CALALQ010000024.1 GCA_937925595.1 uncultured Demequina sp.
CCCCGCGATCAAGTACATGCTTGAGCGCCGTCGCGTGCTCGGCGGCTTTGTGCCGGAGCGCCGCTCGACGCACAAGCCGGTGCAGCTGCCTGACGAGAAGGCCTACGAGCTGCTCGCGAAGGGCTCTGGCAAGCAGGAAGTCGCCACCACCATGGCCTTCGTGCGCCTGTTCAAGGACCTCGTCCGCGATCAGAGCTTTGGCCACCGCCTGGTGCCGATCATCCCCGACGAGGCACGCACGTTCGGCCTCGACTCGATCTTCCCGAGCGCCAAGATCTTCAACACTCAGGGACAGAACTACCTGCCGGTTGACCGCGAGCTCATGCTCTCCTACAAGGAGTCTGAGGCCGGCCAGATCATGCACACCGGCATCAACGAGGCCGGTTCGGCCGCCGCATTCCAGGCCGTTGGCACGTCCTACGCCACGCATGGCGAGGTGCTGGTGCCGTTCTACATCTTCTATTCGATGTTCGGCTTCCAGCGCACCGGCGACCAGTTCTGGGCAGCTGGCGACCAGCTCACGCGCGGCTTCATCATCGGCGCCACGGCCGGTCGCACCACGCTGACCGGTGAGGGACTGCAGCACGCCGACGGCCACTCGCCGCTCATTGCAGGCACCAACACGGCGGTGGTGCAGTACGACCCGGCGTTCGGCTACGAGATCCGCCACATCGTTCGCGACGGACTGCAGCGCATGTACGGCGACGACGGCCGCGACCCGAACGTCATGTACTACCTCACGGTGTACAACGAGCCGATCGTGCAGCCCGCTGAGCCGGAGGACGTCGACGTCGAAGGCATCCTCAAGGGGATCTACCGCTACGCCCCCGCTCCCGACGGCGACGGCCCGGAGGCGCAGATCCTCGCCTCTGGCGTGGCGCTGCCGTGGGCCCTCGAGGCACAGGAGCTGCTTGAGCACCACCACGGCGTGCGCGCCGCGGTGTGGTCGGTGACATCGTGGAACGAACTGCGCCGGGACGCGCTCGAGGCGGAGAAGGAAGCGTTCCTCAACCCCGAGAACCCTGCGCGCATGCCGTTCGTGACGCAGAAGCTCTCCGGCGCCAAGGGCCCGTTCATCGCCACGAGCGACTACGACCACCTGGTTCCCGACCAGATTCGCGCATGGGTTCCCGGCGAGTACGCGGTGCTCGGCGCCGACGGCTTCGGCTTCTCGGACACGCGTGCCGCCGCGCGTCGCTTCTTCCACATCGACGGACCGTCCACTGCGTGCCGCGTGCTCTTCTCGCTCGAGAAGCGCGGCGAGGTGCCTGCGGGCACCACGGCGGCCGCGATCGCGAAGTATGAGCTCCACGACGTGCGCAAGGGCACCTCTGGCAACGCGGGCGGCGACTCCTAAGCCTGGTTGTCGTCGCGAGGGGTCCCGTCTGGGTCCTCCTCACTGCCCGACGCTGTCTCACCTTCCGTGGTCGGCAGCACCTCGGTCTCGGTTTCGGGCACGTCCTCACCTTCGCCGAGCGGCAGCGCCTCGGTTTCGGCGACCGGCATCTGCTGCGTCTCGGCGACCTCCATCACGCGCGTCTCGGTGACCTGGTCGTGGTGCTCGTGCGTCACGTGCTTGGGCCGATCTGCTCGCGACGAGTCGTGCCGCTCCCGATCAGCGGACTCCTTGGGCGCGGTCTCCGTGGGCGTGGGCGTGAGCTGTGGCTCCCGCTCCTGTCGTCGCTCTGGTGAGGCCGAATGCGGAGGCTCGACAGCGTCGGGCCGGCTCGCGAAGGTCTTGGACTCCTTGACGGAGCGCCCAACGGAACTGGCGATCCACACGATCATGACGACGAGCAGCGCCCCGGCGACCCACAGCGCGATCAGGAGCCCGGTGGCGAAGGGTCCCTCCGCCTGCACGCGCAGGTATCCGGCCATGTCGCACGTGCCCTCGTCCGCGTCGATGTAGCCGTAGACGTGGTAGGTGCCGCGCAGCTGCAGTCCCGTCTGCTCCTCGATGCGCTGCAGGTAGTCGGCGACCGTTTCCGTGCTTGACCACTGGGTGAACTGCTCGGCGTTGGGTCGCGTGGCGGTCCACAGCGGGATGGGAATGCCTCCCACTGTCATGCCCAGGCCGCTGTCCCAGTTGGTGAGCAGCTGGTCCGTGGTTGCCTCCCAGTCGATCGAATCGGTGGGGGACGTGTCGAGCGGATCAAACGCGCTCGTGTCGGTGGGACTGGCACTGCCAAATGCTGACGTGGCAGTGAGGCGGCAGCCGTCGCTCAGCGATCCCTTGTTGAGGACGGTCTCCGGTATCCCCGTGAGGGCCACACCGCCGAAGATGCCCGCGATCACCATGACCGTGACAAAGCGACGCTTGCCGCGCCGAGTGGTCTGCGTGAGCAGCAGCTCTGTCAGCGCGATGCTCACCGCGAGGACGCCAAAGAGGATGAGTCGATCGGGAGGCGCGACGCCCAACTGCCACAGCAGCCCAACGATCACGATGCCCAGCAAGAGGCCCAGCAGCAGTCCAAGCAGGGGCTTTGGTCGTGGCTTCATTTGCCCTCCCATCCTCCGTTCCACCGTATAACCCGTGCCTCGACACCGCGCGGGCAACCCGTATGCTGGCGCCATGGTCACCGCGGAGATGCGTGCTCAGACGCTGCGCAAGCTGAGGGCCGGTTCCGGAAAGCTGACGACGGCGGCGCTTCGCAGCCTCGATGAGAACTATCGCTGGTTCTCGGAGCTACCTGCGCAAGAGCGCTCCTGGGTGGGCACTGTGGCCCAAGCGGGCATCGACGCGTTCATCGCCTGGTACGAGAACCCTGCGGCCCATACGCGCGGAGCCGCGGAAGTGTTCGCTGCCGCTCCCCCGGAGCTGACGCGCTCAATCTCGCTGCAGCACACTCTCGCGATTGTGCGCACGGTGGTGAGCATCGTCGAGGAGCAGTCCGACGAATTCGCGACGCCTGGCTCTGAGCAGGCGCTTCGCGAGGCGATCCTCAAGTACTCGCGGGAGATTGCGTTCTCTGCCGCCGAGGTCTACGCGCGGGCCGCGGAGACTCGCGGAGCGTGGGACGCCCGGCTTGAGGCCCTCGTTGTCGACGCGCTGGTGCGTGGCGAGGTCGACGACGATCTCCCCTCGCGCGCCGCGGCCCTTGGCTGGAAGCCCGGTCCGACGCTCGTGATGGTTGGCAGCACCGACGGGCCGTTGGGTGAGGTCCAGTCCGCAGAGCTGCGGCGGTCGATTCGGCGCGCGGCGCCTGGAGCGCTCGTGGGCATCCACGGTGAGGATCTGGTGATCATCGCTCGCACGGACGGCTCCGTTCAGGAGCTCTCCAAGCAGCTCCTTCCGAGCTTTGGCGCCGGTCCCGTCGTGACTGGACCGCCTGCCGTGACGCTGCTCGAGGTGGCGCGCGCGACAAGAGCCGCGCTGGCAGGAGTCACGGCCGCTCCCGCGTGGGCGCTCGCGCCCCGGCCGGTCTCTGCTGATGATCTGCTGCCGGAGCGAGTCCTCATCGGTGACGCCGCGGCTCGCGACCGGCTCATCGCCGTCGCCTACGACCCCATCGCCAAGGCGGGCGGCTCGCTCACGGAGACGGTGGCGACCTATCTGGACTGCGGTCGCTCACTTGAACTCGCCTCGCGGACGATGTTCGTTCATGCCAACACAGTCCGTTATAGGCTCAAGAAGGTCGCGGAGCTGACCGGCTGGGATGTGCTGTCTACGAGGGATGCGCATGTCCTGGAGACAGCTTTCGCGCTCGGAAGGCTCCGGGACTCATCCCGCACGTCTTTGTAGATAACCTACAAATCGCGCACGGCACTTCGGTGCGGGTGGAATGCGCCAATCACCACGAAAGTGAGGCACGCTAGTAACCATGCTTGCCGTTCTGTGCCCTGGTCAGGGCGCCCAAACTCCGGGCATGTTGGCACCTTGGCTTGAAATCGAGCCGGTCGCCGCACACCTTGAGAAATTGTCGGAAGCCACCAATGTCGACCTCACGGCGCACGGCACCACCTCTGACGCTGACACGATCCGCGACACCGCGATCGCGCAGCCGCTGCTCGTCGCCTCTGCCCTGATGAGCGCGCGTGCGCTGCTCGGCGACGCCCTGCCTGAGGGCGCCGTGGTCGCGGGCCACTCCGTTGGTGAGTTCGGCGCCTCGGCGCTCGCCGGAGTGCTGACCGACGCCCAGGCGCTGTCGCTCGTCACTGCTCGCGGCTCCGCGATGGCCGCCGCAGCTGCGGCCTCGGAGCCGACATCCATGGCAGCGGTCCTCGGCGGCGAGGCCGAGGCGGTCGACGCCGCCCTCGCTGCGCTCAACCTGACGCCCGCAAACGTCAACGGCGGCGGCCAGGTCGTCGCCGCCGGCTCCAAGGCCGCCATCCGCGAGCTCGTCGCGAACCCGCCGGAGCGCGCTCGCGTCATCGAGTTGCAGGTGGCGGGCGCCTTCCACACGAGCTATATGGCCCCTGCCGTCGACGCCCTCGCCGAGGCAGCGTCGGGCATCTCCCCCGCCGACCCCACGACCACCCTGCTGTCGAACGCAGACGGCAAGGCGATCACGAGCGGCGTCGACGCTGTGGCGCGCCTCGTGCGCCAGGTCGCCAACCCCGTGCGTTGGGATCTGTGCATGGAGACGATGCTCGAATTGGGCGTCACCGGCATCATCGAGGTGGCCCCCGGAGGAGTCCTCACGGGACTTGCCAAGCGCGTTATGAAGGGCGTCCCCTCCGTGGCGCTCAAGACCCCGGACGACCTCGACGGCGCCCGCGAACTGCTGAAGGAGCACGCGTGAGCCAGATTTCCATCAAGCGCGGACCCGAGTTCTCTCGCATCCTTGGCCTTGGCGTCGCGCGCGGAGAGAACCTCGTCACGAACGACGAGATTGCCGGTCCCATTGAGTCCTCCGACGAATGGATCCGCCAGCGCACGGGCATCGTGACTCGCGTTCGCGCGAACGCAGACACGTCCGTCATCGACCTCGCAGAGCGCGCGTCTCGCGACGCGATCGCCGCGTCGGGCATCGCGGCGGATGAGATCGACACCGTCATCTTGTCCACCATCACGTTTCCGCACATCACGCCGGGAGGCGCCCCCACCCTCGCCGACCGCCTTGGCGCGTCGCCTGCCGCCGCGTGGGACATCTCGGCAGCATGTGCCGGCTACTGCTACGCGATCGGCCAGGCTGACGCCCTGGTGCGCTCCGGCCAGAGCCGCAACGTGCTCGTCGTCGGCGCAGAGAAGATGAGCGACTACGTGGACCCCACGGACCGCTCCATCTCCTTCCTGCTCGGTGATGGCGCCGGCGCCGTTGTCATCGGCGCTTCGGACCACGCCGCCATTGGCCCCACGGTGTGGGGATCCGACGGCTCTGGCGCGGGCCTCATCGGCCAGACCAACTCGTGGCTTGACCTGCGCGAGAACCCCGAGCTGCCCTTCCCCACGCTGCGTCAGGAGGGCCAGTCGGTGTTCAAGTGGGCGTCGTTCAAGATGGCGCCCGTCGCATCGGCCGCGATCGAGGCCGCCGGGCTCACTCCCGACGACATCCAGGCCTTCATCCCCCACCAGGCGAACGTGCGCATCGTCGACCAGATGGTGAAGCAGATCGGCCTGCCGGAGACGGTCGCGGTGGCGCGAGACATCGCCGACAGCGGCAACACGTCCGCCGCGTCGATTCCGCTCGCCACCGAGCGCCTCTACCGTGACGGCGCGGTGAAGAGCGGCGACCTGGCGCTGCAGATCGGCTTCGGCGCTGGACTCGTCTACGCCGCGCAGGTGATCGAACTCCCGTGATCCAGCCGCTCACGCACTAGATTCGTACACGTTCACAACGAACCCGATGCGTCCGCATCACCCAACCTGAGAAGGAGCACAGCATGGCACTGCCCGAGAACGAGGTCCTCGAAGCCCTCGCCGAGATCGTTGCCGAAGAGACCGGCATCGACGCAGCAGAGGTTCAGCTTGAGAAGTCGTTCACCGACGACCTCGACATCGACTCGCTGTCCATGATGACGATCGTCACGCTTGCGGAGGAGAAGTTCGACGTCCGCATCCCCGACGAAGAGGTCAAGAACCTCGTCACCGTTGGTGACGCCGTGAAGTTCATCGCCAACCAGGCGTAATTCACTCCCCCGCTGTCCAACCCCCATACACCCCGGAGGTTTCCCATGAATGTTGTCGTCACAGGCCTTGGCACCACCAGCCCTATCGGCGGAGACGTCCCCACCACATGGGAAGCCGCGCTCGCTGGAAAGTCCGGAGTGCGTCGCATCGAGCACGAGTGGGTTGAGCAGTACAACGTGCCGGTGACCATCGCGGGTCAGCTCGCGGTGACGCCGGACCAGGTGCTCTCGCGTCCCGAGACCAAGCGCATGGACCCCAGCGCGCAGTACGCCCTCGTGGCGACGCGCGAGGCGTGGGCCGACGCTGGCTCGCCTGAGGTCGACCCGTACCGCCTTGGCGTCGTGGTCTCCTCCGGCATCGGTGGTGTGTGGACCCTGCTCGATGCGTGGGACACGGTTCGTGACCGTGGTGCCGAGCGGGTGCTCCCGCTCACTGTGCCCATGCTGATGCCGAACTCGCCGGCTGCGTACGTCGAGCTCGAACTTGGCGCCAAGGCGGGCGCGCACGCGGTGGTCTCTGCGTGCGCGTCCGGCGCCGAGGCGATTGCCGTCGCCTACGACATGATCCAGTCCGGTCGCGCGGACATCGTGGTTGCCGGTGGCACTGAGGCGGCGATTCACGCGCTGCCGATCTCCGCCTTCGCGGCGATGAAGACGCTGTCCAAGCGTCTCGATGAGCCGGAGAAGGCTTCGCGCCCCTACGACGTCGATCGCGACGGCTTTGTGCTTGGCGAGGGCGCCGCCATCGTCGTTCTTGAGTCCGAGCAGTTCGCTAAAGCGCGTGGCGCCCGCATCCGCGCGCGCCTGCTCGGCACCGGTCGCACCGCGGACGGCTACCACATCGCCGCCCCCGAGCCCACGGGCGACGGCCAGAAGCGAGCCATGACGGCCGCGGTGGAGCAGGGCGGACTGACGCTTGGCGACCTCAGCCACATCAACGCCCACGCGACCTCCACTCCCGTCGGCGACCCGATCGAGGCGCGAGGGATTCGCGACCTGCTTGGCGACCACACGGACAACGTCCTGGTCTCCGCGACCAAGTCCATGACGGGTCACCTGCTTGGTGGTGCTGGCGCTCTCGAGTCGGTCTTCACGATCAAGGCTCTTGAGGACCGCGTGGCACCTCCCACGATCAACGTGGACAACCCGGATCCGGACCTGGCGATCAACCTGGTGCGCAATGCGCCCGCGGCGCTTCCCGCGTCCGGCGACATCGCCGCGATCAATAACTCGTTCGGCTTTGGCGGCCACAACGTGGCCCTGCTCTTCGCCTCCGCGTAGAGCGGCGTCACCGCGCTACAGCGCGGACGGCGTGCCCTGGTGGTACCTCATGAGCCAGCGCGTGCCGTCGGCAACCCACAGCGAACAGCGGTGTGCGGCGCCGTGCAGCGAGTCCACAGGAATGGTCTGGTAGCTGACGAGGGCCACTCCCTCTGCGATCTCGGCGACGGTGAAGGTCTCTCGCGGGATGTCCACGCGGATCTCCACGTGCGGCATGTCGAGCACCTCGTCGCGAGAGAACAGTCGACCGGAGCGGCCCACCTCGGTGAAGTCGGGGTGCAGCACCGCATCCATGTACGCGCGGTCAAAACGCGTCTCCGAGCGCCACATCGACTCCTCAAGCGCCTGCAGCGTGAGCGTCGCGGTCGCGTCGAGGGCCATTACCCCACCCTGTGGAGCCAGCGCACGGGCGCGCCATGTCCCGCGTAGCGGAACGGCTCCAGCTCGTCGTCCCAAGCGGTGCCAAGAGCAAGGTTCATCGCGCGCTGCATCTCGACGAGGGAACCCCCGGCGTCGAGAGCGGCGCGAATGCGGTCCTCTGGCACCACGATGTTGCCGTGCACATCAGTCACGGCATGGAAGATACCGAGCGAAGGCGTGTGTGACCAGCGTCCGCCGTCAGCACCAAATGAGGGGTCCTCTGTGACCTCGTAGCGCACGTGCTCCCAACCGCGCAGTGCGGAGGCAAGCTGCGCCCCAGTGCCCTGGGGTCCCTGCCACGCCACCTCGGCGCGCAGCAGTCCCGTGCCGGCAGGCTGATCCGTCCAGTCGAAGGAGGCGCGCTTGCCCAGCACGTTGCCCACTGCCCACTCGATGTGGGGGCACATCGCGCGCGTGGCGGAGTGCACGAAAATGACACCGCGGGTGATGGCTGCCATAACCCTTCCTTCCTCTGAGATGCGTCTTCCCCAACGACCTCGAAGGATGTGCATGGCACACGGTGTGCTCCTATGGTGCCTCACGCGAGTGCAAAACGGAAGTTCCGCCACGCGTGGCATCGTGGGGAGATGGCAGTGACGCACACCCCCATGACGGCCGCCGCACTGCGCGAAGCGGAGCGCCTCACGATGCTCCACACCCCGGAAGCGACGCTCATGGATCGCGCCTCCTTGGCGATCGCCGCCGAGTGCAAGGGCCTGTCCCCCGTCGCACTGCTCGTGGGCAGCGGGAACAACGGCGGGGATGCCCTGCTCGCTGGCGCGCTGCTCGCACGGGCCGGCGCAGGGGTCACCGCGGTGCTCTTCACGCCCGACGCTCACCCCAGGGGCCTCGCCCACCTCACCGACGCAGGTGGTCGCGTCCTCGCGTGGCAGCAGGACCCGCAGGGCGCCCGATCGGCGCTGCGCGCCGCGGCCGCGGTGATCGACGGGATCGTGGGCATTGGCGGAAAGCCGGGGCTGAGGCCGGCCGCTCAGGAGGCTGTAGCGGAGATCGCGGCGACGGCCCTGGTAGTCGCGGTCGACCTGCCGAGCGGCCTCGACCCTGATTCAGGGGATGCGAGCGCTCCGCACGTGACGGCGGACGTCACCGTGACCTTCACCGCTCCCAAGGCGTGCCTTGTGGACCAGCCAGCCGCAGCGTCGGCCGGGAAGGTGGTGCTGGCGGACGTTGGTGTGGGCCTACTTCTCGAGTGATTCGCGCAGCTCGCGCATGGCCTGCTTGCGCACGTCCTTGGCGAGGCGGTCGAGGTAGAGGTGACCGTCGAGGTGGTCCACCTCGTGGTTGATGAGGCGAGCCCAGATCTCCTCGCCCTCCACGACCACGGGGTTGCCGTCGAGGTCGGTGCCCTCTGCACGAGAGTATGCGGGGCGCTCGCAGGGGTACCACAGGCCGGGAACGGACAGGCAGCCTTCGTCGCCGAGTTCCTGCAGCTCCTCGGAGCGCTCGGTGATGACGGGGTTGAGGATGTAGCCGATGTCGCCATCGATGTTCCAGGAGAATGCGCGCAGGCTCACGCCGATCTGGTTCGCGGCAAGGCCGGCGCGGCCTTCGTAGTCGACGGTCTCGACGAGGTCCTCCACGAGCTGACGAACGGAGTCGTCGATGGTCTCGATGGGCGCGCAGGGGGTGCGCAGCACAGGGTCGCCGATGGTGCGGATGTCACGGAAGGCCATGCGTGACATTCTCCCACGGCCGCGCGGCGCGGCGGGTCCGCGTGGGCGGCCTGTGCCAGGCTTGAATCGTGAGTGAGCTCGAGTGGAGCGCCGACGACGTCTCTCAGCGCTGGCCTCTGCCCTCAGCGAGCGATGACAAGTACTCTCGCGGCGTTGTTGGCGTGATCGCCGGCTCGGAGGCCTATCCGGGGGCCGCGGCATTGGTCGTCTCCGCTGCCGCTCGCGCAGGGGCCGGCATGGTGCGCTACGTGGGCCCGCGCCGCGCTCAGGACCTGGTGCTCGCGCAGCGCCCGGAGACGGTGGTGCACGGCAGCGCCGACGCTGCGGAGACTCTGCCCTCGGCCGCGGCCTGGGTGGTGGGGCCAGGGGTTGCCGACTATCCCGAGCAGGACGCGGCGATCGGCACCGTCGTGGCCTCTGGACTGCCGATGGTCGTCGACGCTGGCGCGCTCGAGGCGGTGGCGAGGTCCCGCGCCGCTGGCGCGCGTGAGGCGTCGGCTGATCGCGTGCTGCTGACCCCGCACGCTCGAGAGCTCATTCGCACGCTTGGTGCGCTGCGCCACGACGTCACGCCCACCGACGTGGAGCGCGACCGGGCAGGACACGCCCGACTGCTTGCCGAGGCGAGCCGGGCCACCGTGCTGCTGAAGGGATCGGTGACCGTGATCGCGTCGCCAGGTGGCGCGATCGTCTGGCTGCCCGAGGCTCCGCCGTGGCTCGCGACCGCCGGCAGTGGCGACGTGCTTGCCGGAATAGCAGGCACTCTGCTCGCTTCTGGGCTCCCTGCTGCCGAGGCTGGAGCCTGCGCTGCGTGGATCCACGCACAAGCCGCTCGGAGGGCATCGGAGGGCGGACCCATCACCGCGCTCGACATCGCCGATCACCTTCCCGCTGCTATCGCCGATGTTCTTGGTCGCTAGCGCTCCACCGCGGTTGTACGCTTTCGCTACTCGCTCGGCTTAAGGGGGCCCGGGCGCGCTGAGGAGTGTGGGCGTGCTGGACAGACAGGACCAGCGGGGGCGATTCCTGGCGGCGATGGACGCGCCGGCACAGGAGCGCACACCCCTGCTCGCCATCGTGGGAGTTCCCGGGGCCGGCAAGACGAGCCTGCTCAGGGATGCGCTCGCCCGCGACAGGGACGCGATCCAGTTCACGGCACGTGCCACCCAGCTTGCCCAAGAGGTGCCTTTCGGTGTGCTCACTCAGCTGCTCGGCGAGTTGGCCGTGCGCGAGGACAGCGCGGACGGTCCCTTTGGCGGGCCCGGCAGCGTGGTTCGCGACCTGGTGCTGCGCGGCGAGACCCAGGCGGACTTCGCGGCCCTCGTCTACGGTCTGCGCTGGGTGCTGGCACGGGCAAGCACGGGCTCGGGGGCGATTGTTGCGGTCGACGACATCCAATGGATCGACGAGCCGACGCTGCGGCTGCTCACCAACGTCGTGCCACTGACGGGCGGGCACGATGTCCGCTACGTCATCGCCGCCCGCGCAGGTGCCTCCAAGACCAATCCCATGCTCATGACCCTTGCGCCTCTCACGACGACGTTCGAACTCGGCGCCTTCTCGCTTGACGAGGTCGCTCAGCTGATCGGCGATCGCGCACTCAACCCCAACGAGGTGCTCGCGATCACGGGAGGTGTCCCGTTCTACGTGGATTCGGTCATCGAGCAGTACGACCGCGGCGACAGTGGTGCGGGCCGTGCCGTGGCGTTCTCCGTGTCACAGCGCATGGTGGATCTGTCGAACGAGCACGTGCAGGTGGCGCAGGCCGTCGCTGTGCTCGATCAGAACGCGTCGCTCGCGGCTGTGCACCTCATGACGGGCATCGAGGCGGCGCGCCTTCCGGCGATGATCGACGATCTTGAGACCGCCGCCATCCTCACGTCCTCTCCCCGCCTCGACATCCTTCACCCGATCATCGCTGCGGCGATCATCGAGTCGATGAGCACCAGCCAGCTGGAGCACATGCACGACGCCGCCGCGGCGGCCCTGGCTCAAGCCGGACTTCCGGCACTTGCGCGGGCGCCCCACGTGTTGCGCGGCACGCCCTCGCGAGATGCCGCGCGCGTTGACGAGCTCATTGTCTTCGGCAACCAGATCGCTGCGGGTGCGTCCGCAGGGGACGCGCTCCCCTACCTGCAGGCGGCTCTCGACGAGATGTCCGCGACCGACCCTCGCCGACCGCACGTGCTCACGAGCCTCGCCCAAGCCGCGTACTCCGCGGGCGACCTCGAGGCTGCGGCACAGACCTACGCGGTCCTTGCCGACCTCCACACGGATGCGGTCGAGATCGCCAGAGCTCACGCCGCGGAGGGCAACGCGCTGGTGCCGCTCGGACGCCATCAGGAGGCGCAGCGTCGGTACGACGAGGGTCTGACGGTGCTTGAGGACCTCGACACTCCGGAAGCCAATGCGGTGCGCAACGAGACGCTCGCGACCATGGTTGCCGCCCAGCTCAACACCACCCCGCTGTCCTCTCGTCACCTCGAGATGGCCTTCGCGCGGCTCGCAGCCAGCGAGGGCCCCGTGTCCGTCGCGGAGGCTCGTCTCATCGTCTCGCTGGGCGTGGGCCACACGCTCGCGGGGCAAGGCAGGCAGTGGCCCATTGACCGCCTCGTCACCGAGGCCCTCGCCGCATGGCCGCGCCACAGCACCGGAGTCGCCGACGACCCCACGACCTACATGCTCACCGGAGTCCTCAATCACCTCGACAGGTTCGATGAGGGTGTTGCGCTGTGCGATGACGCCATCGCTGACGCTCGCAATTGCCGTCACGTGCTGAGCGAGGCGACGGCCGTGTACTGCAGGGGTGCGCTGCACTTCGCAGCAGGCAGGATCCAACTCGCTCGCGTTGACCAGCAGAGCGCGGTGGGTGCGGTGCCGTTCGGCTGGAACCATTACCGCGAGGCCGCAGAGGTGCTTCTGGTGCGCTCCCACATCGCGGCGGGAGACCTCGCGGGCGCGCGCGAAGTCGTTGACTCGCTGAGTGACGACGACAGCGTGGGGCCGCTCCTGCTCTCGACTCGCTTGCTTGCGAAGTCCGCATTCGCCACCGCCACTGGCGACCCTGCCCGAGGACTCGAGTTCGCCTATGCGGCCAAAGACCTCGTGCCCATGGGAGCAGAGGCGACAGGCATGTCGTGGCACGTGGAGGCGTTCGAGGCGCTCATGGCTGCCGGCGACATCGAGGCTGCCGCGAGACTCGCCGCGGAGGAGCTTGCGACGGTCACCTCGCTTGGGGCCGCCCCGCGCGCCGCCGCGTGCGCCGAGCTGCGCATCGCCAGGGCCAGCGCCGGAAGCGACACTGCCATCTCCGCAGCGCGGCGCGCGCTCGAGCTCAACGGCCCCCAGCGGGCTCTCGACCACGCCGTGGCCAAGGAGACGCTCGCCATGGCGCTGCTCGCCTCTCAAGGGGCCGACGATCGCTCCGAGGCCCGCGAGCTCCTCACCGACGCCCTGACCTACGCGAGAGAGCAGCGACTGGGTCCCATGGTCGACCGTCTCACTCGCGTTCTCAGCGGCCTTGGCGTCGTGGTCGCAGCGAGCACTCGACAGCAGCGCCTGGCCTCGCTGTCCAGCTCCGAGTACCGCGTCGCGGCCCTCGCCGCGAGCGGACTGTCCAACCGCGAGATCGCCGCCAAGCTCTTCGTGACGGTCAAGACCGTCGAGTTCCACCTCTCACGCAGCTTCAAGAAGCTGGGTATCGACTCACGCAGCCAACTGGCAGACACCCTCGAACTCTCCCAACCGGTTTAGGCAACTCCCTGGCACCTTTCGGCCTCAAACGCCCCGGTTTAGGCAGCTCACTTGCACCTCGCCCCGCATAAAGGCGGGGAGTCCCGCGGCGGCCGGCCGAGGTGAAGCGAGCGACCCGGAGTCAGCCCACCTTCACCCGCTCGGGCTCGGCATCACCGATGCCGATGAGATTGCCAATGACGTCGTAGTCGGCGGAGTCAGCGATGGTGACGCCGCAGTAGAGGATGCTCAGGCCCTCCTCACCCCAGCCGCTTCCACCGGGGTCGCCCACACCCCTGTACTTCGTCGGGTCGGACGCTCCCGTGGCCCACGGCACGATCGCCTCGCAGATCTCGTCGAGTCGGTAGTAGTCGTCCTCGTTAAGAGATCCGTCCGCCTTGCGCTTGATGCCGTCAAGGTCCTCACCAAGCAGCGCAGCCGCGTCAATCGCGAGCACCCACTGCGCCCAGTGCGGCTCCTCGCATGCGACGCTGCTCCACGTCTCGTAGTTCCAGCACTTGCGCAGCTCGGAAGGCCAGTTCGACGTAATGACGTCGGCCGCAACGACTCCCGAGCCAAGGGTCACCTTCGTGGGCACCTCGTCGGCGCTGCTGAAGCCCACGGAGCACACCACCTGGTGGTAGCCGGCAGCCCACTGTTCCGGGTTCGCGATGCTCGCGTCGGGGAAGGTGAATCCATCCAGACGCTCCGCGACGTCGAGCGCGTTGACGCCGCCCTCGAACGTCACCGTGTCAAGCCCGATCGAGTAGAACAGGTCGAGATCGCAACGGGTCGAGCGCCACTCCTGGTAGTAGACGTTCTCCGACGTGTCCGATGACTGGATGGTGATGTAGTCCTTGGAGGGATCGTCCGTGAGGATGTCTTCGGGAATGTCGACAACGGCATACACCAGGTACAACGCGGGCTCGCTGCAGTCGACGACGCTCGTCAGATCCGCGTCGATCTTGCCCGTGACAGGGTTCTCGGTTGACGCCGCCAAGCAGTCGCCCGGCTTGGGCATCGTCACCGCGGGAGCGGCAGCCGACTCCGACGGCGTAGGCTCCGACGACTTCACTGGCTCTGGCGTATCCGATGTGCAGGCGGCCAACGTCACCGCAAGCCCGAGCGCGCCTGCGAGCGCCACGGTGCGGGTAAGTGCTGCATTCATTGCTGTTCTCCTCCGGGTCTGTCTCAGCAACCGCTCGCTCAGTCCAGGAGGCACAGACACACATCCACTCGCGCCCCTCAGCACGTACCGCCAGCGGTTGCGTTCAGTGTGTTTCGCGAGTGCCACGCGCTCCAAGCCGCCACGACCCCAGTTCTCGAAGACTAGGGTGCCCTGCCGCATCGAATAGGCGGCCCGACGCTGGGGTAACGCCTGATTAACGACTCACCACAGGAGGTGGAACAGCATGGGTGCATCAGACCGCATTCAGAACGCAGCCGAGGACCTCAAGGGCAAGACCAAGGAGGGAATCGGCGACGCGACTGACAATGAGCAACTCGAGGCCGAAGGCAAGATGGATCAGTTCAAGGCGGGTGCCAAGGACAAGGTTGAAGATGCCAAGGACGCCGTCGCTGAGAAGTTCAACGACCTCACGGACCGCAACCGCGACGACTCGACTGAGGACGTCCGCTAGAGCGGAACCGACGCTAAGCGAACAGGCCCGGCGCATGAGCGTCGGGCCTGATTGCTGTTCGTGGGCCGGGCGGGACTTGAACCCGCGACCGATGGATTATGAGTCCACTGCTCTAACCGGCTGAGCTACCGGCCCCGCAACCCGCGAGGCGGGCCGCCCGACAGTCTAGCGAGCGGCGCAGATCACCCCGCCACGTGTCTTTGAGGCGCGTCGGTATCGGGTACAGTATTCGAGCGCGATCCCCCGTAGCTCAATTGGCAGAGCGTCCGACTGTTAATCGGCAGGTTACTGGTTCGAGTCCAGTCGGGGGAGCTTTTCATGTCTTGCGCTTGAGGTACTCCCTCGCGTAGTAGATCCCGGCCTTGGTGCGGCCCCATTCGCGGCCGCCGCCCTTCTCCCAGCGCTCGATCGTCACAGTTGTCCCGCGCTTCTTGCGATCCACGATGCGAGCCGTGAGCGACGGACCTGCGCGGCCGCGAAGGACGCTTGCCGTGACGGTGTGCGGGCCCGGCTTGAGGGCCTTCGCTTTGTCGCGGCGCGCGTGGTACTCCCAGTGGACCGGGTCGCGGCGTAGGAGCGGCTGCTTCCAGCCGTAATCGCCGCCATGGGCCTTGAGCCATTTGGCGACCGGCCTGTTGACTGAGGTGTCGAGTGCGAGGCCAAGGTTGTGCTTCGAGGTTCCCGGAACCGAAACGGGAAATCCGCGCATGCGCTTATACCAAACACCCTGGTATTTGCGAACATCTCCGAACGGGCCGCGATCGAGCCAGTGGTTCTTCGTGGGCACGTAGCGGCTGAGAAAGATTCTGCGCTGGCCCTCCGTGGACCGCCACGCTGAGTTGATGCCGCCAGCCGGAAGGCTGTCGGCGCGCATGCGAAGGTACGACGCGGCCGCATCGGATGCGAGTCTGTGGAGTCCTGATACCCGAATGGTGCGCATTTCGCCCCCTTTGGGGGCATTGTGGCCCTGCGCGGTCAGGGCCGCAACGGGAACGGGCGCGGCTCCCCCGCCTCCGCCGTTGCACTCCCACCTCGCCCGCGCCCTGCACCACCCTCCGCCCCAACATCCTGTCGGTACGTGGGAGTCGTTTCCCGCGCGCGAAGCGACGCGGGTGTACCGACAGGATGCGGACGTGCACGTCCTCCAGGTGCGCACGCTGTCGGTACGTGGAGGTCGTTCCCCGCGCGCGAAGCGACGCGGGTGTACCGACAGGATGCGGACGCGCGTGTACTGGCGACGCGGGTGTACCGACAGGATGCGGACGCGCGTGCGCGAGGTTGCGAGAAGGCGCGCGCGCCGTTGGTCTCAGGCGACGGAGTCCGTCAGGTCCACGTTGCCCCACTCGTCGAGGCCCCAGAACGGGTTCATCGCGAGTTCCCACACGTGCCCATCCGGATCGGCGAAGTAGCCGCTGTACCCGCCCCAGCTGGTCTCCACGGGGCGCTTGAGCATGGTTGCCCCGGCGATGATCGCCGCGCGGAAGCGCTCGTCGACTTCGGCGACGGTTCCGTAGTTCTGGGCGAGCGCGATGGCGCCAGAGCCCAGCACAGCGTCGGGCCGACCTTGATCCGCCGCGAGGTCGTCGCGGCCGAACAGCGCAATCACCATGCCATTGCCGCGAAAGAACACGATGCGGTCGGTGACCTCTTCCGGCTTCCAGCCCCATGCCTCATAGAACTCGCGAGAGTGTTCAAGGTCCGCCACTCCCAGCGTGATCACCGATACCCGCTGCCTGCGCCCACCCGGCATCGTCATCCCTCCCTTAGCGCGCGCCTGCGCGTCTCGAGCTGGATCAGTTCAGCAAAAGCGGCCTGCGCCTCTTCGCTTCCCTCCCCCGCACGCTGCATTGCGCCCCTCAGTTCGCCGATCTGGCGAGTGAGGTCAAGGTCAAGCATGCGCGAAAGAACCGATCGCGCATAGTCCCCCAGCTGATCTGGACGATCGGTGGGCAGGGGCGTCACCGCAAGCTGCGAGACCGTCCCCGCAAGCCCTTCCCCCGCCTGAGCCACGACATCTCCCACCCAGTCGGCTCCTGCGCTAGCAGGACCGCCAGCGGCGCGCACCGCGTCGAACACCGCGCGATACTGCGGCACGGTGAACGCGTCGGGCGAGATCGCCTCGTACAGCGCGAGGCTTGACGGGTCCTTGGCGATATCCCCCGCGGCCTGCAGCAGCACGCCCAGAGCCAGAGCCTGGGCGCGCACCACGGGATCCTTGGCATGGGGACGGGCCGACGCTGGGGCCGGCTCTGTAGCTCTCGTCGCCGGAGGTGCGGCCTGAGTGCGCGATGGGGAGGGACGGCCAGTCTTCACGGCATCGGCCACGGCGCGAAGCACGGGATCTGGGTCCATGCCGAGCCAGCCTGCGAGTCTGCGCGCATATTCGGGGCGGAGTGCCTCGTCGCGAATGTTCGCGATGATGGGTGCGGCGGCTCGCAGGCCCGCGATGCGTCCCTCCGCGGTTGCGAGGTCCTGCGGAGCGATGGATGCCTTGATGACGAACTCGAACAGCGGCACAGGGTTGGCCATGAGCGCCGCCACGGCCGCGTCTCCGTGGCGCTGGCGGATCTCGCACGGGTCCTCGCCGTTGGGGTCCACGGCGACGAAGGTCTGCGCCAGGAACTGCTGATCGAGCGCAAAGGACTTGAGTGCGGCGTTCTGGCCCGCCTCATCTCCATCGAACGTGAAGATCACGCGAGCGCCCGTGGCGCCCACCTTGAGCTGAGTGGTGTCGCCCATGAGGCGGCGGACCATCTTGGCGTGGTCCTCGCCAAACGCTGTGCCACACGTCGCAACCGCGTTGGTCACGCCCGCGAGATGGCAGGCCATGACATCCGTGTAGCCCTCGACCACCACGGCGGTGCGCTCCGCGCGGATCGAGTTCTTCGCAAGGTCCAGCCCGTAGAGCACCTGCGCCTTCTTGTACAGCGGCGTCTCAGGCGTGTTGAGGTACTTGGGACCCTGATCGTCGTCGTAGAGCCGGCGAGCGCCGAACCCGATGACATCGCCCGTGACATCGCGAATGGGCCACACGAGTCGGCCGCGGAAACGGTCGTAGATCCCGCGCTGGCCCTCACTGACCAGTCCCGAGAGCTTGAGTTCGTCCTCCGTGAAGCCGTTCTTGCGCAGGTGATCCGTGAGCGACGACCAGCCCTTGGGCGCGTAGCCCACACCAAAGTGCTCGGCGGCCGCGCGATCGAATCCGCGCTCGCGCAGGAAGTCGCGACCCGTGCGCGCCTCGTCACTCGCCAAAGCAGCCGCGTAGAACGACTGAGCCACACGATGAGCGTCGATGAGCCGCTTGCGCTGCCCCAGCGTCGGGCCGGTGCGCCCCCCACCCGACTCATAGCGGAGCGTGACGCCCGCCTTGTCCGCGAGATACTCGACGGCCTCCGCAAACGGCAGGCCATCCATGCGCATCACGAACTCGATGACGTCGCCGCCCTCGCCACAGCCAAAGCAATGCCAGCGGCCCACCGCGGGGCGCACCGTGAAGGAGGGGCTGCGCTCGTCGTGGAAGGGGCACAGGCCCTTGAGAGAGCCCACCCCCGCTGACTTGAGCGCAACGTGCTGCCCAATGATCTCCTCGATGGGCGCGCGCTCGCGGACGGCCGCGATGTCTTCGCGGTTGATCGTCCCTGCCACGTGCTCACTCTAGTTGGCGGGCAGATAGGCTGGGTGCCAGTCGTGGAAAGGAAAACCCCGTGCGAGTAGACGCCTTCCTCGCGGACACCGCAGAGGTCGTCAATGGCAAGATCTACGCCCTTGGCGCCGGCTGGAACACAATCTTCGTGCGCCAGTTCCCCGCCCAGCACCGCCGCCTCGCGGTGGCGGCCACCGTGCACGTGCCCTTCAACGAGACCAACATCTCCCACAACTTCGAGCTCAAGCTCGTGACCGAAGACGGCGAGACCTACCCCATTGGCATTCGCCCTGATGAGGAAGGCAATCCGCAGCCAGTGCGCGCCATGGGAGGCGAGTTCAAGCTGGGCCGCCCCGCTCACCTCGCCGACGGCTTCGAGCAGGTTGCGTGCTTCGCCTTCACGTTCGACGGCCTGCGCTTCGACAAGCCGCGAATGCTCTCGTGGGTCATCTCTATCGACGGTGAGGAGCTCACGCGCCTGCCCATGCGAGTCCAGAACGCCCAGCAGTGACCTTCTACACCTCGTTCGTCTATCCGGCGGTGCTCGTCGCTTGCGCGATGCTCGTCATCGTCGGCACGCTCGTCGTCATCACGGCCCGCATCCACCGCGTGCTGCAGTGGGTGGTTTCGGGAACCTACGTGATCGCCGCGCTGCAGGGAATCATGGTCATTGTGGGGCTGGTCACGAGCCAGATGTCGTCCCTTCCCGTGGCGCTCGGCTATCTCATCGCGACCCTTGCGCTGCTGCCCCTCCTTGGTATCGCCCGCCTTGGCACGCCCGACGCCGCGGCCGCCTCTGGTGACCCCAACCACCCGGTCTTGGCTCCCGATCAGATCGCTCGCGTCGACGGTGGCGCGGCGATCATCGTCGGCATCGCCATGGCGGTCGCCTCGTGGCGCATCACCGAGCTCATCGTGGTGGCGTCGTGAACCCGATCGCGCGACTGCTGCTGGTGGTGGTCTATTCCGTGCTTGGCCTCGCATCTGCCGGGCGCGCGACGGTGCAGATCGCCGAGAAGTTCCATGAGGCTCCCGTCGCCTATACCGTGTCCGCCGTCTCCGCCGTGCTGTACATCGTCATCGCGTTCGCGCTGTGGCGCAGGTGGGAGAAGGTCGCTCTCGTTGGTTCCGCGTTTGAGCTCGCTGGCGTGCTCATCGTCGGCACGCTCGGCTACGTGAACTCGGAGCTGTGGCCAGACGAGACCGTGTGGACCGGCTACGGCTCGGGCTATGGATGGGTGCCGCTCGTGCTGCCCATTGCCGCCCTGTTCTTCCTCGTGAAGGGGCGTCAGCGTCGGGCCACGACGAACCGGTGATACCAGTCGTGAGCCGACTTGTCAGTGAGCGAAGCGACCTGATCCACCGCGACGCGCTTGCGCTCGGCATCGCTTGACGCATCGTTGAACAGCGCCGCGAAATGCGGCTCGAGCGCATCCGCTCCC
The DNA here is from genome assembly GCA_937925595.1 of uncultured Demequina sp. The sequence goes on from CALALQ010000024.1 coordinate 19,922, forward strand.
CGATCGATGAGGGCCAATACCAGGGCCGACAGTCGCTCGCGCTGCTGGCGGTAGCTCGCCCGCTTCTCTCGCGGCGCCATGAGGAAGTGCACTGCGATGCCCTTGAGGATGAGCATCTCGGACTCGACTTCAGGACTGATGACCAGGTCCGCACCATGACGCGTGAGCGGGCCGTCACCGTGGCGCGCACGCGTATCCGCGATGACCGAGTCGCAGAGCCGACCGATGAGCTGGCTCGTCATGTCCTTGAGGCCCGCGAGCGCACGATGGGAGCCGTCGTAGTCGTCCATCCACCACGGCTCCGCACGCAGGCGGTCGAGGGCTTCGATGAGCGCGGTCTCGTCTCCCCTGCCATACCACTCGCGAACATGCTGAGCCACGGCGCGCACCTGGCCCTCGTCACGCAGCACTGACAGCGAGACGTCGTTGTGGACCACCGAGTCCTCGACGTCGTGCACCGAGTACGCCACATCGTCGGCGAAGTCCATGATCTGGGCCTCGAAGCTGCGCGAGCCGTGAGGTGCTCCTTGGCGCACCCAATCGAAGACCTGCTCGTCATCGTCGTAGTAGCCGAACTTCCTCGTGGGAGTGCCGTCTGGACGATGCGGCGCCTGTGGCTCTGGCCACGGGTACTTCAGCGAGGCATCGAGGGACGCTCTGGTGAGATTGAGGCCAACTGAGGCACCGGTGTGCGGGTCGATGGACTTGGGTTCGAGCCGGGTCAGCAGCCGGAACGTCTGGGCATTTCCCTCGAAACCGCCGATGTCGCGCGAGACCTCATCGAGGGCGCGCTCTCCGTTGTGACCAAAGGGAGGGTGGCCAAGGTCGTGGGCGAGGCAGGCGGCGTCGACAACGTCCTCATCGCTGCCGAGCACCTTCGCGAGTCCCCTGCCCACTTGCGCGACCTCGAGAGTGTGGGTGAGGCGCGTGCGCACGAAGTCTCCCGTGCCTGCGCCAAGTACCTGGGTCTTCGCACCAAGTCGGCGCAGCGCGCTCGAGTGCACGATGCGCGCACGGTCGCGTTCGAAGGCGGTTCGAGACGATCGCTTCGGGGGTTCCGGGGCGAAGCGCTCGACATCGGCGTCCGAGTATCCGATCGGCAGCTCGCTCACGGTTCGACTTTAGCGGCCACGCGCCTACTCCCCTGCTAACCCCGCCCTCTCGCATCGTGTCGGTACGCAGGTGTCGTTTCGCGGGTATCGCTACGGTGCACTCCCGCCGCCATGCGGCCCTCACCCCTTCGCACCGTGTCGGTACGCAGGTGTCGTTTCGCGGCAGCGAAACGACACTGCTGTACCGACACCGGGCCAGGCGGGGGGCGGGGCGAGGATCGTCCACAGGCGCGCGGGTACCGGCGGTAATCCCCAGATCTCCTGGACGCCCCCACCACTCTTGTGCGCGCTCCCGCACACTCACGCCATGCCCCGCATAGCTCGTACTGCCTCGCTGCTCGCGTCCGTCGCCGAGCCAGGCTCCTCCGGGCAGCATGGAGAACTCGTCGCGACCCACGGCCGAGCCGCGCTCGAGCATGCGAGAGCCACGGGCAAGGCGCATCGCATCTTGCCGCGCCTCTATGTGCACGCGGACAACAGTGAGGACTTCTCCACTCGAGCCAGAGCCGCACTGCGTTGGCTCCCCATCAATGTGCTCTTGACGGGACTTGCCGCCTGCGCGGTATACGGCCTGATAGATACGCCACCGGAACTGATCAGGGCTACCGCGCCTTCACCCCTGCACGTGCGCTCGCCTTCCTGGCTGCGACTGCGGCGATGCGTTGCCGCTACCGAGCCCTCCCGGTTCGCGGGAGTTCGGATCGCTCCCGTTGCTCACGCGATCGTCCACGCATGGGAGGAGTCGCACGAAGGCGCGCGTGCGGCCATCTTTACCGCGCTGCGCGAAGGCAAGACCACCGTGGCGAGCCTGCGACAAGCCCTCGACCATTACCCGCGCGTCAAGAAACGCCGAACGCTTGAGGCCTTCCTGTCGCACCTGCTCGACGGAATGCACAGTTTTCTCGAGTACGAAGGCGCGAGGAAGGTGCTCAACACCCCGGATCTCGCAGGAATGACGTACCAGGAACCGTTCTTGATCGAGGGCCATCGGTTCTATGCCGATCGCTACGATCCCACGACTCGCACGTCGGTGGAGTTCGACGGCCGTGAGTTCCACGGCTCACCGGAAGGTCAGGCTCGTGATGCGTGGCGCGACTCTCTTTTCCGCTCCATTGACGTTCTGCCTATTCACATCCCTTACGCGGACGTCATGGCCAGGCCCGCGTGGTGCCGGGACCAGGTGCGACGCGCTATCGCCTCGCGGCGATCCAGTCCTGACGCCGCCGCTGCGCGCCCGCCGCAAGAGCCCCCCTAGGCTGGAGGCATGAGCATGATTCGCGGATACCTCGCCATGTCGCTCGACGGCTTCATCGCGGGCCCCAACGACGAAGTTGCATGGCTCGAGGAAGAGCGAGAGACGGGGTTGCCGCTCGCTGCCGACGAATGGGCGCGGCGGCCCTCAGCCGGCCTCGAGTTTGATGCGTTTCTTGAGCGAGTGGGCGCGATCGTCATGGGACGCCGCACCTATGACGTCGTGTGCGGCCTCGGCGATGCGTGGTTCTACGGCGATATCCCCATGCTCATCGTTACGTCTAGCGACCTTCCGAGGGCTCGGGAATCGGTGACGGCGTTCCATGGCTCGGTCGCGGACGCGATTGCTGCGGCGCAGGATCTCGCCGGCGATAAGGACGTGTACGTCGATGGCGGCCGGACGGTCCGCACCGCACTCGATGCGCGTTTACTGGACCATCTCGTCATCACCGTGATACCCACGGCGCTTGGCGACGGGATTCCGCTCTTCGCGGGCCTCGACGAGCGCGCGGATTTCGCGGTTGAGCGCGTCGAGAAGTGGGGTCCGGGCGCGGTTCAGCTCCACCTCACCACGCGCAGGGAGATCTAGAGCCGACGCTCCGCCCCGAGACGCTCAGCCCCCCGAGACGCTCAGTTCGGCCTCGCGCAGCCGCTCCTCAAGATCCGGAGTGATGTCACGAGTGTCGAGCCAGCCTTCAGGGCACGACGGTCGCTTGGGCGTTCCTTGGCGGCCTCGAGCACCTTCCGCGTCGGCGCCCGGGTACGGCGAGTCGCCCAGGGAATCCAACAGGCCACGCAACTCGGCTAGCGATGAGACCAGGCCAAGAGAGCGTCGGGCCTCACCACCCACCGGGTAACCCTTGAAATACCAGGCCATATGCTTGCGAATCTCTTGCATGGCCTTGTGCTCGTCGCCGCCAAAATGCTTCACCATAAGCTCACCGTGGCGATACACGGTGTTCGCCACGGCCGCGAGCGACGGGCGCACGCGCTCAGGACGCCCCTCGAATGCCGCCTGCAGATCCGCGAAGAGCCACGGGCGACCCATGCATCCGCGCCCCACCACGACGCCATCGCAACCGGTCTCGCGGACCATGCGCACAGCGTCCTCCGCAGCCCAAATGTCGCCATTGCCAAGCACAGGAATGGTCTTCACGGCATCGCGCAGGCGAGCGATCGCCTCCCAGTCAGCCGTACCCGAGTAGTAGTCCGCCGCCGTCCGGGCGTGCAGCGCTACGGCCGCCGCGCCCTCGCGCTCAGCCATCACGCCAGCGTCGAGGTACGTGAGGTGCTCGTCATCGATGCCTTTGCGCATCTTGACGGTCACAGGGATGTCGAAACGGGACGCTTCGCGCACCGCCGCCCGCACGATGTCGCGGAACAGATCGCGCTTCCATGGGAGCACCGCGCCGCCGCCCTTGCGCGTCACCTTGGGCACGGGGCAGCCGAAGTTCATGTCGATGTGGTCGGCGCGGTCTTCCTCGACGATCATCTTCACGGCCGCGCCGATCGTCGCCGGATCGACTCCGTAAACCTGCACACTACGAGGCGTTTCGTCCGGGTCGTGACGGATGATGCGCAGCGACTCTGGCGTGCGCTCAACGAGCGCGCGCGAGGTCACCATCTCCGCGACGTACAGGCCGCCGCCGTGTTCGCGGCATAGCCGCCGGAACGCCGCATTCGTAATGCCTGCCATGGGCGCGAGCACCACTGGGGTCTCCACAGTGAGTGGTCCCAGGGTCAGCGGCGGCAGCAAGGCCGACGCTGAGGTCGCGGCAGCAGTCATAGTCACCATTGTCTCAGGCCTGGCGTGCGTCTACCCCGCGCTCTCACTCTGTCGGTACGTGGAGGTCGTTTTCGCGCGGTGATACGACGCGCGTGTACCGACAGCGAGCAAGTGGGCAAGCCGGGACGGCACCCGGCCAACGTTCGAGGTTGGAAGCGCTTCTACGCGCCGATCAAGCGCTCCGCAAGGTAGCTCTTCACCTGGGACAGAGCCACGCGCTCCTGCGTCATGGTGTCGCGGTCGCGAATCGTGACGGCCTGGTCCTCGAGAGTGTCGAAGTCCACCGTGATGCAGTACGGCGTGCCGATCTCATCCTGGCGGCGGTAGCGCTTGCCGATCGACTGGGTCTCGTCGTAGTCGATGGTCCAGAACTGGCGCAGCTCCTTGGCGAGTTCCTGGGCGGTGGGCTTGAGGGCGTCGGTCTTGGAAAGGGGCAGCACCGCGGCCTTGACGGGAGAAAGGCGCGGGTCGAGGCGCAGCACCTGTCGCTTCTCGACGCCACCGGACGCGGTGGGCGCCTCCTCCTCTGCGTACGCTTCGACGAGGAACGCCATGAGGGAGCGCGTGAGGCCCGCAGCGGGCTCGATCACGTAGGGGATGTAGCGCTCGTTGGCTGCCTGGTCGAAGTACGACAAGTCCTTGCCCGAGTGCTCGGAGTGCGTCTTGAGGTCGAAGTCGGTGCGATTCGCGATGCCCTCGAGTTCTCCCCACTCGCTACCCTGGAAGCCGAAGCGGTACTCGATGTCGACGGTGCGCTTCGAGTAGTGCGACAGCTTCTCCTTGG
>CALALQ010000025.1 GCA_937925595.1 uncultured Demequina sp.
GGGTTGAGGGGTCCCGCCCGGCCCGCCCCCCGCGGCCTCAGCTTCGCCTGCCGAACACCGCGTCGATGACCGGCTCAAAGAACCCGGGCACGCCGGCACCACCGATGAGCAGGGCTCGGTCGAGAAGGAGGTTGTGGGACTCGCAGCTCGTCTCAGAGGCCAGGGCGCACGCGTGACATGCGGCCTGGTTCATCCCGTCGATGTTCTGCGGCTCCGACTCCATGCATACAGGATCGTTCGGGCAGAACGCAGCCTCCTGTAGGGCCGAAAGTACGTCCGCGATCAGCAGATCACCCTCACCCTGGCGGACGAGGCCCCCGAGGGTGCCTTCGACGTCCGACGTGGTCGCGTAGATGAACACGCCGTAGTCGCCTTCGGCCTCGCAGTAGATCCGCTCGCGCAGGGAGGCGGCCGGGTAACCGCTGGTGAACGCGAGCCGTCGCATGAGGACGTGAGCGAAGGTGTGGAGGAGCACGTACTCCGCCGACGCCAGGTGCAACCGTGCGCCGAGGACCGAGCCGGCCTGGTTGTCCGCGAGCACCTCCGCTCGGGCGCGGACGTCGGGGCGCTGCGCCCAGCCGATCACCGCGCCGGCGCGGAACCGCATGAAAACGCCTTCGCCGTAACCCTCGACGGCGGGCAGCCAGCGCTTCTCGTACGCGACGGGAGGGACCGACTCGATGAGTGCCGCATCAGGGCGGTAGCGGCGGAAGCCCTTGCTTACCCTCACGTCCCGCAGGCGATCCACGAGCACCACATCGCTGATGGCGGTGACGACTGCGTCGGCCGCCTCACCCAGACCACGCGGTAGGCGTTCGACGCGGGTCTTGAAGTCGACGGACGGGGCCGTGCCGTCGATCGCAGCGAGGAAGGCTTCGAACTCCTCGGCGAGGAGCGATCCGTTCACCTCCCGGCGGTCGATGTGGCCTTCCTCGTCGATACCCGCCACCTCGAACACCACGGCCACGTCGACACCGATGTCTTCCGCGATCTGGGTTGCGAGTCCTTCACGAAGGTGCTCGGGCGAGCCTTGGAGGGCGGCGAAGAAGACGTGCGCCATGATGCGGTCCGCCTCGATCACGGCACGGCTCTCGACAGGCGGGATGTCGATCGCGCTGAATGTCTCGCCGAAGTGGAGGCTCGTCGCTCCACGCTGCTGCGGATCGAGCGCCTTGCCGCAATGACCCCATGAGCTCTCCCAGGGCTGCATACCGTGGCAGGTGATCCCCTCGTTCGCGAAGACGTCCCGACGCAGGTCACCCAGCGAACGTCGATGCCCGCAGCGCTCACACGAGACGATGAGGCTGCTCAAGCCTTCGGCGCGTCCCTGCGAGGTCCGGAAATACAACTTGTCCTCGGCTTTGCAGTCTCCGTCGGCGTTCCTGTGTACCCAGAACGCCCAGGGCACGTCTTCGACGTGACTCTTTTCCGTGCAGACGGCGACGAACCTCATCGGGACGAGGCGGCCGTCGCACGCGGCTGCGTCGCAGATGGGCGCCTTGCCCGTCTCCTTGGAACGGCTCCACTTGACCATCCGCCTGCACACCTGACAGAACAGCCACCCCGGGAAACGCTCGAACTCGAGGCCGGGGGCCTGGGATGACTCGGGATCGGGGGTGGTGGGCGCAGCCCACAGTTCCTGGACGTTGAGACGCGCCGCGAGCCGGTCGTGCTGCACAGGTTGCCGGAGCCGTGCCGGCGGCCACTTGTCGCCGGTGGGCGCCATGAACGACTGTCCGAGGATGTCGACGATGGCGCCGGGTCCGTAAGGGGACACCGTCTCCGATGCCCGGATCGACTTCGAGATCTGTTCAGCCACGACGCTCTCCGTTCGCACGCACCTTCACCACGCGGTCCACGGCCCGCATGGAGTTCATCACCGGCCACCCTCGGCCGTCCTGATCGAACTGACGCATGAGGCGCTCCTCGGGTCTGCGCGACGAGTAGGAGAGTTGTATCCCCTCCTTCTGCGCAGCGGCCCGGAGCTCGGTCCATTCACGCACCGCCTCGTCGATCTCCTTTGCGACGGTGTCGGGCTCGCGCTCATCGGCAGCTGCGACGTGTGCCTTGAGGAGCTCGATCGCGCGCTTCACCTTCGCATCGTCCGGATCGAAACGGTGGGCGTCGGAGTTGGCGTTGAGGCCGACGGCATGGCGGACGAGGATGACGAGGGCCGCATGGAGCGCGCGCCGTCGCGCCTGCATCGACCACGGTGTGACGCTCGACGGCTCCACGTAGCGGTAGTACGAACGGTGGAACGCGCCGAACGACTCGAACACCGACCGGTCACGGGGCTTGCCGGAACGGAACATGGTGACGACGAGACCGGGCGTTTTCCCGCGGCCTACACGCGATGTCGCCTGGATGTACTCCGCCGTCGTCTTCGGTTGGCCGTTCACGAGCATGAGGCCGAGTCGCGTGACGTCGATACCCACCGACATGATGTTCGTCGTCGCGAGCGCATCGATCTGGCCGGATTCGCCGGCATGCAGCTTCAGGCGCTCCAGGAGACCGACTAGATCGGCGGAACTGACGTTGCCGTTGAGTTCTTCGATGCCGTCCGTGGCCATGTGTCGGGAGCGACCTTCGTTCACCTCGCGCCGCGCCAAGTTCGCCGACGCGTCATCGCGAAGGATGGTCACGGTGCGGCCGAGCTCGCGGAGGCTGTTGTGGTAGACGACGAGCGTCCAGTAGGCATCCTTGGCCGGTCCGTCGAGCCCCACGGCGTCGGGGGCGTCGAGGATCTCGGTCGCCAGCTGACCGATTGCCCAGGAGGGTGTATGGGCCTGCGGCATGAGGCCTAGGTACACGCGCCCCGCTGCGTCCGGGTCGGGCTCCGAGAAGTGGTTTTCGTCCGAGTCGAGGCCGGCCGGCGGGAACGCCTCCACGCGCGGTCTCCCCATAAGCTCCTTGACCTGGCGCGTCGAGGCACGTGTCGTCGCGGTCGACGCGATGACTTTCGGCCCCCGGCCATCACGCCATTTGAGAAGCGTCGAGATCGCCGCCTCGTAGACGCCGACGATCGTCCCCAGGGGGCCACTCAGCAGGTGTAGCTCGTCCTGAATCAGCAGCGACGGAGGATCTGCGACGCCGGTGGCGCCGAACAGGCGCCCGCCCTCGTCGATCCATGCGAGACGCGCGAGCTTGTCGACGGTCGCCACGAGCATCGTGGGTGGATTCTCGTAGATCCCCTCGTCGACCACCTGCACGGGCAGCGCGGAGGTGAAGGGGCAGTCGGCGTCGGGGCAGAAGAACGTGAAACCGTGCGCGTCGGCCTTCACGCCGTACGACCGGTCGTCCGACACCCACCGGGTGGGCATGATCTTGTGGCCACACCATGGGCAGGTGAGCAACTGGAACGGATTCTCCGGTCTCGATTCCGTTCGGGTCCGTGTGAACCAGTCCTTCGCCTGGGTGAAAGTGCCCGGAGTGGTGGAGTTTCCCAGCCACAGGCCGATCGAGAAGGCCGGAGCGCCGTCCAGACGCTCGTCGTCATGACGCATGAGCTCTAGCGCGCAGATCAGTTTGGACGCGCGCTGGAACTGTTGTGCGGTCAGGAGGCGCATTGTGTAGCGGGTGAGCACCGCCATCCCGCCCCCCTTGTGGCCCCGCACGAGGCGACGTCGGATCATCTCGGTTGCTGCAAGGCCGAGATAGGCCTCGGTCTTGCCGCCGCCCGTGGGGAACCAGATCAGGTCGACGAGTTCGCGGTCTTCGTGCTCCGGGTCGACGGTGGACGGGAGGGCGGCAAGGAGGAAGGCGAGCTGGAACGGTCGCCATGCGGGCTCGGCGTCACCGAAGTCGGTGCTCAACCGCTTGCCGAGACGGACACCCGGCTCGACGTGCCCTCCTTGACGCAACATCTGCCACCGCATCGCGGCGTTCGCCATGCGGAAGGACGTCAGGACATCGCCACCTTCGGCGAGCAGACGGATCCCGGCCTCGATGCGATCGGCCGCCCGTTCCTGCCGCGCGATGATCGCCTCCGCGACGCGGGCATCGGCATCCGCGACCTCGGCCGCGGTCCGTCGCTGCGCCGCGATGAATTCCCGGTAGTCGGACACCACCACGCCCAGCGCGTCGGCCAGCGCCGAGGCGCTGAGGGAGTCGTCGGCGAGACACTGCATCCGGTAAACGTCGCTCGCTCCCACTTTCGCTCGGATGGCGCTGTTCTCAACCTGCGGAAGCGTCGCGGTACGCACGACAGTCGGCGAGTGGTCGTCCCACTCCACGGCAACGCCGTGACCGATTGCGTACACGGGCTTGCCCCGGTACCGGAAGATCAGCTCGGTGTCCTCCTCGTCGACATCGGCTCCCCCGGCCGGATACGGGAGCAGACCGGCGGGATCGGTGACGCGCATCGATGCCTGAAAGAGGCACAGCTCGGGGTGCCTCTTCGCCTCGCCGGCCGGGACGTACGCCGCATTGGACAGAGAGACCGTCGTCAACCGGTCCTCACCGTTGATCCGTGTTCGCCACGTCACACGGGCGCGGCCCTCCCACACGTCGATCGCGCCGCCGGTGGTGACGTCGATCTCGACCGTGCCGTCGAGAGGACGCCGGCGCCAGCGCTCTCCCGCACTTCCCTCGTCGCCCGACTCGGTCGCCGCGGGAGCGGGCGTCGCCTCCTTCGCGTAGACACCCCCCGTCACATGCACGGTCAGTCGGGCGCCGCGGTGCAGGAACGTCGTCCCGAAAGATTGGGGGGCCCAGCCGAAGGCGCCCGTGATGTTGAGACCCGGGTCTTCATCGCCCTCCTCAATCTCACCGACGTCACCATCCGGCTCCTCGGCGACCACGTCGTCGGGCACGGACGCGAGGTCGTCGTCCTCGACCGATCCACCGGCTCCCACGAGTGCACCCTTCTCCACCGGGTAGAGGGTGCCGACGAGATAGGCGTAGACGGGGTTGCGGTCGAGCACCTCGTCTGCGCCGCCGAGCGGCCCGAACCACCGGCGCCGAAGCATGTCGACGACGGCGGTGCGCCCCTCAGCGGGGTCGGTAATGAGGCCGACTCGCGCCGAGTCGGTCGTGATGTCGTTCACTTCTCACCCCACAGGTAGTCGAAGTCGTTGAAGGCGAGGCGATCGCCGAACTGATCGAACGTGTCGGCGACGTTCACGATGAGGCAGCGGTCGGTGCCTCCGTTCTCAGGCCCTCGGAGTCCACGGCCGACCATTTGGATGTATCGGTTGGGTGAGAACGTAGGGCGCGCGATGTAGAGCGCTCGAACCATGGGCGCATCGAATCCCTGCGTGAGAAGGTCGCAGTTCAGGAGTACGCGGGTCTCACCGTCCCGGAACCGCTGGATGACCCGGCGCCGTTCGGGGGTGCGCATCGACCCGTCCACCGCGTCCGCCGCGATTCCCCGCAGTTCGAGCAGGGCGGCGGCCGTGTGGGCGGCTGCGACGGACGGCATGAACACGAGAATCGGCCAGTCCTCGGGTTGATCGGCGATGTGGTCGACCACGAGTTCGGTGCGCTTGACGTCGGCGCCGATGCGATCGAGCATCGCCTTGGAGACGTCGCGCATCTTCAGACCTTGGGCGTCCATCTCGTAGCGCAGACCGGGCAGGACGGTGTGGTCCACCTCGCTGAGGACCCCTCGGGCACGGAGCTCGGCGATCGGGTCTTCAGGATCGAGTACTTCGAGCGTGCGATTGCCGAAGCGGCCGGCGAACGCGCGGTTGACCTCCGGGTTCCGTCCCTTGAAGGGGGTCGCTGTCAGACCGAGCAGGGGGCGCGCCGTCGTGTAGGCGGTGAGGCCGAGCTGGGCGAGGATGCGTGTGTACGTGGGTGAGTCACCCGCCGTGTGCGCCTCGTCGATCACGACGAGCGACGGCTCGCGGAGCCACGCGTACGT
>CALALQ010000026.1 GCA_937925595.1 uncultured Demequina sp.
TAGCGCACTTGACTGGGGGTCAAGGGGTCGCAGGTTCAAATCCTGTCAGCCCGACTCAGGAGGGCCTCGGCGAAAGCCGGGGCCCTCAGTCTTTCCAGGCTCCTTCGATGGGCACGGCACGTCCCAGGATGCGCTCGGCTGCCCGATGCCCCGAGAACATTGCGGCAGGGACGGTCGCGGGATCGTCTGTCCAGGTGGCCTCTCCTGCGAGGTGAAGCACCCTCCCAATAGGCGTGGCCAGCGCGTCGTGATCGGAGGTGGCGGATCCCACGGTCATGTAGGCGTACGAGCCTCGCGCATAAGCGTCCTCTTGCCAGCGGGTGACGGTGACATGCACGGGCTCGGGGATGTCAGCGCCATACAGTCGCCGCAGCTGCACCATGACCGACTCTGCGATGTCCTCGTCGTTCCACTCTCGCGTGGCGATTGCCGCGGGTCCTGCGGCGAAGGTGAGCAGGGTGGGCTCGCCATGCAGCGCGGTGAGGTCGTACCAGGAGTGCCACCACCGTCCCTCGTCGCCTTGCTGGCGGAACGCATAGATGCCGTCCTCCCAGAACTTCTGGGGGAAGCGCAGGAAGACCTTCTCGAAGGCGTTCATCTCGAGCCTGTCCAGGGCGCCAGCCACCGGCTGGGGGAGCGGGGGATCGAAGATCAAGGCCTCGGACTTGAGTACGCCAACCGGCACGGTGACTGTCGCGTGAGCCGCGGCGAACTCCTCGCCGCGTGCATGCACCACCACGCCGCCCTCGCGCCAGCGCACGAGCGTCACTGCGTGGTCGAGGCGGACATCGAGCCCCTCGGCAAGCCGTTCGGGCAGTCGGCCGTAACCGTCGGGGAACACCACCTCGTCGCCGTCGATCGAGTCGTCGTCGAGCCCGTGCGCGGCGAGATCTTCAATCCAGACGCCGTACTGCTCCTCTGACCGATGCTCGAGGTACTCCCGCACGCGCTGCCGGCGATCGGCATCCCAGCCCATCGACGCGAGTGCAGCCTCCGTGACGTCCCGGTACGACGCTCGCGGCTGCGAATGCGCGATGACCTCGACAAGCACGCTGTCCACCGCGTGAACGTCACTCGCGAACTGAGCCGCCGCAGCGTCGGACAGACGCTCGCCGGAAGGGGAGAAGTAGGTGATAGGACGGCTGTCCACCTGATAGCCGCCCACCGTGAACTCGACGGTGCGCATGCCAAAGGCCGCTGCGGCCGCGGCAACGGGGCTGCCGTTAACGCCGTGGATCCATGACGCGCCAAGGTCGGTGATGCGACCGTCAGTGCGATCCGTCACCACCCGGCCGCCTACTCGCGTGCGCGCTTCAAGCACCACGACGCGCTGGCCCTCGCGGGCGAGCAGCCTCCCGGCCGTGAGGCCAGCGACACCCGCGCCCACGATGACGACGTCGAAGCTGTCCATGGTTAGCGCCCCTTCGCGGCCTTGTAGTCGCGAGCGGCGGCGACAAACGCCTCGAACAGCTCAGGTCGAGAATCCTGTTCGGGGTGCCACTGAACCCCCACGCAGAAGGCGGCGCCCGGGTCCTCAAGCGCCTCGATGACCTCATACTTGCTGCGCGCGGCCACCACGAGACCCTCGCCAACATCACCGACGGCCTGGTGGTGATACACGGGCACCTCTGACCGCTGTGGGTGCAGCTTCGCGACCTTGGTTCCTGGAACAGTCGTCACTTCCATGGACGCGAACTGATCCTCGTCGCCCGAATGGAGGTTGTTGCCGATGACATCGGGAAGATGCTGGATCAGGGTGCCGCCGCGCGACACGTTGAGCACTTGCGTGCCTCTGCAGATGCCGAAGTACGGCAGATCGCGTTCGGCAGCGCCGCGGGCAAGCGCGAGCTCCCAGGCATCGCGATCGGGCCGGGGCTCATCGAGCTCGGGGTGCCGCTCCTGCCCGTAGTGCGACGGGTCCAGGTCTGCACCACCCCCAACGACAAGACCATCGAGGCTGTCGAGAACTGCCGCGACAGCGTCGGGCCCTGCGGGCTGAGGCGGAAGCATCACCACCGTTGCGCCAGCGTCGAGGAAGCCCTGCACGTTGTTCCAGGGCATGAAGACCGAGTCGGTGTCCCACACTCCCGACTTGGCTTGCTCGCGGTAACACGAAATGCCGATGACAGGTGTGCTCATAGGGGCAGACTAACGGCCGTAGTCTTGGCACTGGTCAGGCACAGTGAGAGAGGGCGCAGATGGCCAAGCTGTACTTCCGCTACGGAGCGATGAACTCCTCAAAGTCGGCGCTGCTGTTGACGGCGGCGCACAACTACGAGGAGCGCGATCAGCGCCCGGTCATAGTCAAGCCCGGTGTCGATACCAAGGCGGGAACGGCCGTGCAGTCTCGCATCGGCATCGAGCGCAAGGTGGACGTGCTGCTGGGCGCTGACGAGTCGCTCGTGGAGCGCCTCAAAGAGCTGTGCCCGCTCGAGGACATCGATGCAGTCTTCATCGATGAGGCGCAGTTCCTCACTCCGGCTCAGGCTGACGAGGCATTCACGCTGGCCGTCACCACCAGCATTCCCGTGCTGTGCTACGGCCTGCGCGGAGACTTCATGACGCGCTCCTTCCCCGGATCGCGCCGGCTCATGGAGATCGCCCACTCGATCGAGGAGCTCAAGACCATCTGCCGCTGTGGTTCCAAGGCGATCTTCAACGCGCGCATCGTCGACGGCGAGTTCGTGAGCCATGGCGCTCAGGTGGCCATCGATGGCCAGCAGGCCAGCTACGAATCGCTGTGCGGTCGCTGCTATCTCGAGAAGGTGGGTCCCATCAGCGTCGGCGAGTCCTAGCGCCAGGCCGGTCGGTCCCTCCCACCCCGCCTCCACGTTCCAATGGTGGATGCTGCCCGGTTGCGGACCCCAGAGTCGGCAGAATCCACCATCTGGGTCGTGGGGCTTAGGTTCGAGGTTGTTGCTGCTGGCATGCTGGCACTGTGACGCTCGACCTCGTTCTTGTGGGGCTGCTGCTGGCGGCCGCCGTCGTCATGTTCGGCCTGGGAAAGCCGCGCATGGACATGGTGGGCCTGCTCGTCATCATCGCGCTGCCGCTGCTGGGAATACTCGACGTCAGCGAGACGCTCTCCGGCTTCTCCGACCCCAACGTCATCCTCATCGCCGCGCTGTTCGTGGTGGGTGAGGGCCTCTCGCGCGCAGGCATCACGTATCGCATCGGCGACTTCCTGTCCGAGCGCGCCGGGACGAGCGTCAATCGCCTCATCATTCTGCTGATGCTTTCGGTCGCCGGCCTGGGCGCGATCATGAGCTCCACTGGCGTGGTGGCGATCTTCATCCCGGTGGTGCTGTCGCTCGCGGCACGGACGGGCATCTCGCCGCGCCAGCTCATGATGCCACTGAGCTTCGCCGCGCTCATCAGCGGCATGCTCACGCTCATTGCGACACCGCCCAACCTCATCGTGGACGCCGAGCTGCGTCGCAGCACCCAGGATGGCTTCGGCTTCTTCACCATGACTCCTTTCGGACTTGTGGTGCTCGCGCTCGGCATTGCCTACATGCTCTTCGCTCGCCGTTTCCTTGGCGGTTCCACGCCCGACGCTGCGCCGGGGGAGCGCAGAACGTTCGCCACGCTCGTGGAGAGCTTCGGGATCGAGGCGCGCACCTTCAGCTATAAGGTCACCGCGCACTCGCCGCTGCTTCGCGAGGCGCTTGCCGAGATCGACATCAAGCCAGCCGTGGGTTCGGTGTTGGCAATTCTGCGCGAGCGCCCCCTGCGGCCGGACGTGCTCCACACGGATCCCTCGAAGCGCGTCAAAGTGGGGGACGAGCTTGTCATCAACGCAGAACTCACTCGAGACCAGGCCGGTTCGCTGGGACTTGTCCCTGGCCGCAAGCTGCACAACTTCTACGAGCAGTACTCGCGCACGGTGGGCATCGCCGAGTTCATCGTCGCGCCAGAGGCCCGTGTTCAGGGCCACTCCGTGCGGGATCTGCGGTTCAGGGAGCGCTACGACCTCACCGTGCTCGGTGTGCGTCACGGCGGTGAGGCGCGACACGGTGCGTATTCGGATCACCAGCTGACGGTGGGGGACACGCTGCTCGTGGCGGGCGGTTGGCCCCAGATCAAGTCGCTCCAGCTGCGCCCCCGGGATTTCGTGGCGCTTGACCTGCCGGTCGAACATCGGGAGATGTCCCCGGCCTCTGCCCGCGCTCCGTGGGCGATCGGTGCGGTCGCGCTGATGATGGTGCTGATGATCACGGGGATCGTGCACAACGTGTTGGCAGCGCTCATCGCGGTGGTGATCATGGGCGCGGCCAAGGTGATCGACCTCAACAGCGCCTACCGCTCCATTCACTGGCCAACCCTCATCCTGATCGCCGGCATGCTGCCCTTCGCGGCGGCACTTGAGGAGACGGGAGGGGTGAAGTTCGTCGTGGACGGGCTGCTCGGCCTGTTCGGTGACGCGACGCCCCGGGTGCTGCTCGCCGTGCTGTTCGTCGCGACAGCGGTGATCGGCCTGTTCGTGTCCAATACCGCCACCGCCGTGCTCATGGCGCCTGTCGCGGTCACCACGGCGCATCAGCTGGGTGTCTCGCCGCTGCCGTTCGCGATCATCGTGGCCCTCGCCGCGTCGTCCGCGTTCATGACGCCCGTCTCGTCGCCGGTCAACACCCTCGTGGTCGATCCCGGTCGCTACCGGTTCGGTGACTTCGTGCGCATCGGCGTGCCATTCACCGTGCTCGTGCTGATCACCTCGGTGCTGCTCGTGCCGGTGATCGTGCCGTTCTAGCCCAAGAGCGCAATCAACTCGGTCTCGATAGCGCGCCGTCCACTCGGATCGATCGTGCGCCCCGCGAGGTAGTGCTCGATCACTCGCGGGTCCACATAACTCGCCCTCGCCACTGCCGGGGTGTTGCCGAGCGCCTCAGCGGTCTCACGCATCGCCTTGGCAATGGCCCGACGCTGCGCGGCCTCTCCCTCAACCACGCCAGTTCTCGCAAGGCTCAGCGCGGCGGCGCCCGTGCCGGCGAGCGTGCGCAGATCCTTCGCGGTGAACTCGCCGCCCGTGCATTCGCGGACGTAGGCGTTGATGACATCGGGGGACAGGGCTCGCCATGTCCCGGACTCGTCCTGCCATGAGAACAGGCGTGCGCGAGGTCCGCGGCGCTTGAGGCCGCTCACGAGGGGCGCCAGCTGCTCGTCCTCCACCGAGATGTCCCATGCCTTGCCGCTCTTGCCCGGGAACTTGAGCTCGATCACTCCGTCGAGGCGGACCTTCGCATGCGAGCCGCGCAGGGTGGTGATGCCGTAGCTGCCGTACTGGTCGGTGTAGCTGTCGGCACCAGGGCGGATGCTCGCCACGTCAAGCAGGCGGAACGCGCCGGCGCGCACCCGCTCGAGCGAGTAGCCCTCGGTGCCCAAGTCGCGAGTGACGCGTCCCCGGGCGGACGGGAGGCACTGCGCCAGCTCGAGCATGCGAGCGAACTTGAGGTCGTCGCTCTTGTCTCGCCACGCAGGGTGGTAGATGTACTGGCGACGGCCAGCCGCGTCGACCCCCGTCGCCTGGATATGACCGTTGTCGTAGGGGCAGATCCACACGTCCTCCCAGGCAGGAGGAATCGCCAGCGCCTCGATGCGGTCGCGGAGAGCTCCGGCGGGAACCTTGGCACCGCTGGGATCACGGTAGGAGAAGCCGGTGCCCGAGCGTCGGCGGGTGATCCCCGGTGCGTGGCGATCAGCCCGCCTCAGGCGCGGCATGGTGACCCTTAGGCGCCCTGGCTCAGTGCAGCCTCAATGTCGGCTGCGATGTCTGCGGGTTCGTGATTGGGCGCGTAACGGCCGATGACGCGGCCGTCGCGGGCAATGAGGAATTTGGTGAAGTTCCACTTGATGGCACTGCCAAGCGGGTCGCGCCTGCTCGCCTTGAGCCAGCGGTAGAGCGGGTGCTGTCCGCGGCCATTCACCTTGATCTTGGCGAACATTGGGAACGTCACTCCGTAGTTGGCCTGGCAGAAGTCACCGATGTCGCTGGCCGTGTCAAACTCCTGATCCGCGAACTGCCCGCACGGGAAGCCCAGCACCACAAAACCCTTGTCCCCATAGGTGTCGTAGAGCCTCTGGAGTCCTTCAAACTGCGGCGTGAAGCCGCACTTGCTCGCGGTGTTCACGACGAGAACCACTTTGCCGAGGTAGGTGCCGAGGTCCGTGCTCTTGCCTGCGAGGGTTTCAGCGCTGAAATCTGAGAGGGTCGTCATGGCTCGTGCAACGCTCCCTTCGCGTCAGTGCTTCCCGTCAGCCGAGCGGTACGTCCGTCGTGGGCCGGTGCCCATGCTCGGTGCCGACCCCAAAGTAGTGCCGGAAGCTGTAGATGGTGGGCTGCCAGCGCCTGGGGTCAATGTGCTGAGTACCCGGAATGACGATGTCCTCATTCGCATGCACGCGCTGCACTTCCGCCTCGACGATCGAGTACGGACCCACCCCGTCCGTGATGCGCCGCACTACTGCCTCAAGCTGCAGCTCGCACTCCTTGACCACTGGCGGAGCCACCGCATCCGACGGCTGGGCGGTGAGACCAGCAGCGGCGAACTTGTCGTGCACGTAGGTGTAGCGAGGAGTTTTGGCCTCGGGCACCGGGTTCTTGCCCGTGGTGTCCGCAATCGCCTCAACTGCAGGCCACAGTTGGGGGCCGGGGAAGTTGACGGTGAGTTCACCCGTGCGCGAGACGTTGTCGATGGTCTGCCCACCGTCCTCGAGCCCAATGATGAGCATCTGTTCGAGCGCCCAATACGACGAAGCCGGCGCGAGATTGGGGCTGCCATCCGGATTGAGGCTCGCGATGAGCATCACAGGAGTGCCCACGTAGAGGATCGACGGCTTGATGGTCACGTGCTCGCTCACGGTGTCGCCTTTCGGGTTTGAGTGGAGGATGTTACGTTCATTTCATGGTGCCCGACGCTGTGGTCACCGCCATCCGTGAGGCCGGCGGTACCGTCACTGCCGCCTCGCTTGCGGCCCGCTTGGGCGTTCACGTCACCACGGCGCGCTACCACCTTGATCGGCTCGCCGACGCGGGGACCGTGCGCGCACACTCGACCAAGGCTGGGGTGCGAGGCCGTCCCAGCCTGCGCTACGCCCTCGTGGATCCGGGGCGAGCACGTGAGGAGCTCATCGCGGTGCTGGCGGGCGCGGGGGAGCGAAGCGCGGGACCCTCGGA
>CALALQ010000027.1 GCA_937925595.1 uncultured Demequina sp.
CAGACTGCATCAGCGCCCAGTAAAGGAGCAGGTCGTAGTTCACCGTGTAGATGTTCTTGAATCGGCGGAGGAACGTCCTGCACGCCGCGTACTGAGTGGGGGTGATGGCATGCGGACGCTCCGGATGATTCGAGGCGATGGTGCGGACCAGCACCTCTCGCAGTTCATCAGCGACGTCGGAGAGCGCTCCGGCCAGCTTGGTGTACTTGAACTCCTCGGCCAGCAACGCCGTCTGCCGCAAGAGGCGCATGACCTGCTCGAAGTCGGTAGTCCCCAGAGCTTTGAAGGCTCGCTTCGCCGTATCGCTCAGGCCATTCTTCACGGCTTGCTCGAACAGGGCCTGGTAGGAGAACAGCTCGTCACGCCACGCCCGACTGAAGCCGTTTCCAAGCAGGACGTGCATGTGCTTGGCGCCGCTGGCCAGCTCCATCGCTTTCGCGAAAGTCACGACCTCAGGCATGAGCGACCTCCTTCAGCATCGACGCCGGCATGCGGACCTTGCCGGTGAGGAGCTGCTGCATCAGCCCCTTCTTCTGCTCCTTGAGTGCCTCGTGCAGGTCAGTCAGAAGCTGGAGCTCGCGGTCGAGAGTCTCCAGCGTGTCAGCGATCCTGGTCTGCTCCTCGACCGTCGGTGGCAGGAGGATCTTGCGGTTCAGGAAGTCGTGGGGGTCGAAGTTCAGGCGGAGCCGCTCGGCGAAGAATCCGTTACTGGAGAGGTACGCCAGGTGGCGCATCTCCTTCCGCTGCGACAGGTAGTTCACGAACCGCATGTCGATGCAACCGGGCTCCTTCGGGGTCAGGATGGAGTACATGTCGGACACCTTGGCCCCATCGAACTCGGCTGGCACCGTGCCCATGGCGCCGTAGGCGGCCTGAATGTGCGAGATCAGGAAGTCGCCTTCGCGGATGGTGTGGAGCTTCTTCACCTTGATGTCGCGGCCATAGAGGGTTCCGCGGTCGAAGAGTCCGCGGGAGCCCCGCCGGATGCTCGCGAGGCGGTACAACTCGTCGTCATTCCACTCCACAAGCCGCGATGTCTCTTGGAGAACGTCACCGACGCGCCGCTCGACCCACGGCTGACCCCGGAACTCGGGGAAGCGCCGCTCGCCGGTGAGCAACAGCTGCAACAGGCCACGCTTCAGCTTGCGGCGGGCTCGGATAAGACGTCGGATGCAGAGCGTAGTCTGGTCGAAGGTGTCGCCAAGTGTCCCGATCGCTTCAGCCTCCAGCGGTTCGGGAACCACCAGGTCGAGTCCTCGAATCAGTGCCGCGTTCAGGTTCGCTTGGCTTCCGGTATTAGCGAGCGCGCGGATATGGGGGTAGCGGTGAGCAAGGTACTGGTAGAGATATCGCGTCGGCAGCCCGTCCTTGGGCACGATCGCTACACATGCTTGGTTGAACGCCGCATCAACACCCAGCGTGGCAACCTTGCCGCGCGTGACCCCTTGGCCGAACATGGCCATGAGAACAGTGCCCTTAGGAAACACCCTCGCGGACGAATGCTGTACGCCCTCGGCGGTGATGTTCTCCTTGGTCTTGAGGATCGTATTGAAGTCGATCTCGCCGGTGGAGACCCACGGTACATCGCCTCCCCAGTACGTAGGGATCGACCGACTCGGGGTTCCACCCGAGGTGATCTTTGCGACGGCACC
>CALALQ010000028.1 GCA_937925595.1 uncultured Demequina sp.
CCGCGTCCATGGCGGAGACACTCTCACGCGCCCGTGCACAATCCACGGATTTCCCTCCGGTGTGTTCAAAGTTAATCCGAAGCCAAGTCAGATGTTTCGGCGACCCGCTGCGAAAACCTCTTCTGGGGTTCCGAGTTTCTTGCTCACGGGACCCTGGCAGGTTCTGCCGCACTTGAGGTGACCTGCCAGCGGGGAGTCCGACAGAACAGTTCGGGTACGGCAGAACCTGCTTCCGTTATGCGGTCAGCTTCTTTCGGATCGTTGCCAGCTTGCGTAGTGCGCTGTGCAGGTCGTTCTCAATTTCGTCGAGTACGGCCAGGGCAGCGTCCATGTCCGAGACCTCGACTTGGTCCGGCACGGCCACGACGATCCACCGGCGCTGCGGTGCCTGCTGCACGCTGACGTACCCGGCGTCGATCAGTGGTTGGTACGCGTCGCGGACGGTCTGAACGCCGCCGCCGTCAAACATGTCGGTCAGCTCTCTGATCGTCGGCATCAGGTCGCCCACCTGCGACTGTGCGAGGACTTGCCACAGGTGCTTCTCGATCTGCTTGTACTTCGGGGCCATCATTCAACTCCTCATCTAGAGCACTTGAGCTCAAGATGTTAAGAGGTTATCGGCGGAGTGTCAAAGCTCGGATTGGGTGCGCGCCGGCCCGCTGGGCGGACCGGCGAAGCGTGCCGCTGGGCGGCCCGCCGTCGAGGTGTCCCGGCCCCGGTCCGACGGTGTTCTCGGACCGCTCGTTCCTCGCGTCCTCGCCCACCGGTCGGCCCGTGTCCGTGCCCCCTCGACCTGGTGTGCGCTCACCGCCCGGAGATGTCCGTCCGTCTGGTTATCGTGGTGATCGCACACCAGAGCGAGCTATGCCCAGAGTTACTCCGTGACTTCGTCACTGCGTAACTCTGGGCGCTCGCCTCCCGTTCGCTTCGCTCACAGGAGGGGGCCGCCGATGGCCGCTGACGCTTCATCGACGGAGGCCCGGGCCGGTGCTTCGCAGGCCGCTGACGCGGGGCCGGCGAAGCGGACGCGCACCGTGGCGGTGCGTTTGTCCGAGGCGGAGGAGGCCGCGTGGATCGCGGCCGCGCTGGCGGACGGGTATCGGCAGCTCGGGGCGTGGGTGCGCGAGCGGGCGGTGGCCGGTTATCTGGGGAAGGTGCGGCCGCGGCAGAGTGCGGTGTCTTCGGAGGCGGCGCAGGAGATCGCGGCGCTGCGGCAGGAGATGGCGCGGTGGGGCAATAACTTGAATCAGATCGCTCGGGCGGTCAACGCTGGTCAGGTCCCGGCGAATATCGAGCAGCACTTGCGGCAGCACTGGCCGCAGTACGGGCAGACGTTGGCGCGTATGGCTGATCGGCTTGACGCGCTCGAGGGCTGAGAGCGGGACGGGGTGATCGCGAAGATCAGCACCGGTGCTGATCCGAAGGGGTTGGCGGCGTATCTGCACGGGCCGGGGAAGGAGACCCCGCACACCTACCGTGACGAGGCCGGCCGACTGTTCACCGGCGGCCAGGTGATCGCGGGAACGGTGCAGGTCACGGCGAAGAATCCGCAGCGGTGGGGCCGTGATTTCGAGCGGGCCGCGAAGACCAACGCTCGGGTGACCAAGCCGATCTGGCATTGCTCGCTGCGGTGCGCTCCGGGGGATCGGCGGCTGACCGATGCCGAGTTCGCCGACGTTGCGCAGCTGGTTGCGGAGCGGATGGGATACGAGACGCATCCGTGGGTGGCGGTGCGGCACGACGACGACCACATCCACATCGCCCTGTGTCGGGTCGATTTCGAGGGCCGGACCTGGAAGAACCGTCACGATCGGTGGCGGGTGGTCGAGGTGATGCGCGAGGTCGAGCAGCGGTTCGGGTTGGTGCGGGTGCCTGCGCCGGCACGGGGCCAGGGCCGCCAGCTCAGCACGGGCGAGCAGCGTATGGCGATGGAATCCGGTGTGGTGGCGGCGAAGACGCAGCTGCGGGAGCTGGTGGCCGCTGCGCGGGATGTGTCCGCAGGTGGCGGGCTGGAGGCATTCGAGGCGGCGTTGACGTCGAATCCTGTTGCCCCGGTGCAGGTGCGGCGGAATGAGGCATCCACGGGACGGATGAACGGCTACAGCTTCCATCTGTCCGGGCACGTCGATGCCGAGGGGACGCCGGTGTGGTTCTCGGCGTCGCAGCTGGACCGGAAGCTGTCGTGGAAGCAGCTGTCAGCGGTGCTCGACGGGCCGGTGCCGGATCGTCGGGTGCCGACACATGAGCTGCCGAAGAAGCGGCTGGAGCGGGCGGTGAACTGGGAAAAGCGCAGGCAGCAGGTCGGGCAGGAGCAGTTCGCTGCGCAGCGGTGGCAGCAGGTGCGGAACCGGCTGGTGCAGGAGGTGACAGTGCTGCGGGGTCCGAGCGGGGGCGAGCAGAAGTGGCGGAAGGTCAGACACGAGAGGGACGAGCAGCAGCGCATGGAGGACCAGCGCCGACGTGACACCGAGGCGGCCATCGATGCGTTCAGCCGGCCGCAGCCTCAGCCGCGCCAGCAACCACAGGACTCGCAGGTGGAGGTGGCGCCGGAGGTGCTGGCGGCGGTGGAGGCAGCGATGCAGTCGTCGCCCCGGTCGGTGACACAGCAGATGCGGGATCAGGAACAGAACAAGGCGGCAGCGAAGCGGGAGTACGCGATCGCGAAGGCCAAGGCAGAGCGAGAAGCCCGCGCCAAAGACGCCGCGAAGTGGGCCGACATCCCAGGTGGAGGGTGGCGACGCGACGTGGCCGGGATCGATCTGCGGATGTGGGTCAGCGACGAGGGCCAGTGGTCGGTGACCTCGAAGACGGATCCGACCAAGGTGTTCCGGCAGGGAGAGTCGGCGTCGGCGGCTGCGGGGCAGGCTGCGGCCGCGGCCGCAGCGAAAATCCTGGTCGAGGGCATGTGGGAGAACACCAGGTCCGAAAAACGGACCCCCCAGCTCGAGTCGGTGGTGCGGGCTGCCCGCGCGGACCTGACACCGACGCGGCCGGCGAAGGAGCCGGCCCCGGCCCGATCCGATCGGCACCGGCCTCCGCATCGGCCGCCGACGCCCCCGACGTTCCCCGGCCACGAGCCGGAGCGTGGGCGCGGTTACGAGCTGTGACCTGCTGAAACAGTTTGCTCGGGATGCGAGGTGCTGCCGCGCCGCCGCTGCGCATCGGCTTGCCCTCGTTCATCGCTGGGGCTTGGGGGCAGCAGCCCTTCTTTGCGGGCGATGTGCAGGAGCGCGCCGACCGCGCCGGTGGAGATGCCCATGTCCTCGGCGATCTCCTTGTACGTCTTTCCTTCCCTGCGCATCTGGGCGGCGTGTTCGCGTCGCTGACGTGCTCGTGCCTCGAACTCGTCTCGTGGTTCAGCCATCAGCCGGACGATGGTGCGGGTGGATGCGCCGAACTGTTCGGCGAGTTCGCGGGCGGTGCGGTTGCGGCGCACAGGATGTTCAGCAGCCACGGTCAGCCTCCAGAAGCGCCTTGATGTCGATCTTGGTTGCGCGTGTGCGGTTGGCTTCGATTTTCGCAGCCGACACCACTCTGCCGCCCTTGCGACCGCCCTTGCGGCCGCATTCTGCCTTCCACCGGCGGTAGTTGGCTTCGAACTGTTCGGGACCGAGTTTGCGCAGCTCAGAGTTCCACACGAAGGCGGAGACGGACTTGGCGATGCTGCGTAGTTCGGAGTCGGGCAGGGGGCCGAGCGGGTGGCGGTGGAGCTCGGGGTTCCGGCTCCAGGTGTAGGCGTAGACGGCTTCGTCCCAGTCCGAGCGATTCGGGTAGCGGGTCCAGGCGCGGTATGCCCACCGGCGGGTGGTGTCGAACATCCAGCAGTTGCGGCCGAGGGCGGACTCGATGCAGTCCTCGACTCGGGTGCTTTGGGGTCTTCTCGGCAGCAGTTCGCCCAGGCCACGCGCGAGATCCCGCAGTCCGTAGGGCCTCGGGCTGCACCAGCGGGTGTTGGCGAGCGGGTGCAGCGGATTCCGGCCCAGAGGTCCCGCGTAGTGCCGATCGCCGCCGAGAGCGACGGTCAGGCCCTGCTGGCAGCGGGCCAGCAGGTTGATGGGTTTGCGGTGGCTGGCGTCGCTCAGAGGCACGGGCGCTTCCAGGAGAAACACAGCTTGTCCGTGGCCCGGCCGGGTCGAGTAGGCGAACAGGTTCGGGACCAGGCCGACCTCGTGGAGCGTGAAGGCCCGCAACTCGGCGTCGGGATGGTCGATATCGACCACGATCTGCGAGACGTACTCGCGGGGATTCATCTGGATGAACCGCCGCAGCAGCGCTTCGTTGCGGGGCATCCGCCAGGCCCCCTCGATCCGAGGGTCGTTCGACGCTAGCGGGTAGCGGCCGAACCAGTGCTCTGATTCCCACCGCTCGGGCGTCATCGTCGTTTCCACCACGGAGGAAGCTTGGCACAGACAAGATCGATATTGGAGTAGGACATGCCAAAGCTATAGTCAGGTAATCCGGTTTTTCCGGGCCACCGGGGTTCTTAGGGGGTCCCCTGTGGCCGGGCCGGCGGCATCTCCGCGAACCCGCGGATTTCTCCTGGCGTGTTCAAAGTTGATCCGAACCGAGTCAGATGTTCCGCCGACCCCTCAGGGAAAACCCACCCCCGTGCCTCCCTTCCCCCTGTACTTCGAACTGCTTCTTGACGGGACCACGGCAGGTCCTGCCGCACCCAAGGTGACTGGTTCGACTGGGAGTGCGGCAGGTAAGCCGGGTACGGCCCTGAGAGCGCGTCAGAGCCGTTTTCGGGGATGAGTGGCCTTTACGGACGGCCGGGGTGGGCGTTGTCGAGGTAGTCGGCGAATCCGGCCAGGAATCCGTGCTCGTACTCTTCGACATCCGGTTGTCCTGGTGGGGCGGTGAACCATGTCGATGGATCGGACGCGTCGGTGGCGTCGCCGATGTGGTCCCCGCCCGAATGTGAAGTCAATTCGACTGGTCGCTGCGGCAACTTGGATTGTCGATGGGGTCCGGTCGTTGACGGATGGTGCGGTCGGGTGCGCGCCGGCCCGTGACCGGACCGGCGAAGCGTGCCGCTGGGCGGCCCGCCGTCGAGGTGTCCCGGCCCCGG
>CALALQ010000029.1 GCA_937925595.1 uncultured Demequina sp.
GCCCCCGGTAGGTCCACCCGATCGACTCGCGCTCCGGGGTCTTCCCGTCGGCGCTGGCCTGGATCGTGAACTTCTTCTCGACGAGCTCGATGCCCTGCTCTGCGAGCACCGCGCGGAACGAGGCCGTATCGACCGAGCGGGGATCCACAAGGGCCTCCTCGATCTGATCGCCGAGCTGCCGATCGAAGTCGGAGAGAGTCGAGGCGTTGCGGTCCTGCTCCCAGTAGGAGCCCTGATCACGTGAGGTGACCCGTCGGCCGTCCCTCTCCTGAGCCTGTCGCGCGAGCACCTCGAGCTGGTGCTCGCGCATGAGCTCATCGTTGACCTTGGCGACCATCCAGTGCAGGTGGTTCCCCTGCAATGCCTTGCCGGTGACGTTGTCGTGGTTGATCACCTTGATGTGGTTGTGCGGATGGCCACCATGACCGTCGGTGTGGGTGATCACCAGCACGTCCGAGTTTGGGTGCAGCCGCTTCGCCCACTCGTAGCCGAGCTCATTCACGTAGCGGACCTGCTCCGGGTCCTTGGGATCGAACTCGTCGCTGGTGAAACTCTGAATGAGCGAGCGCGACTCGATCTTGCGACCGTGCGCCTTCGTCAGCGCCTCGGCCCGAGCAACGAACTCCTCCGGGGTGCCGCAGTCGCATGTCATCGCGGCGACGCGATCCGTGCCAGCCGCCTTGTGGTCCCGATACTTCTTCGTGCCCTTCGCCCCGAAGAGTTCATAATCGACCGCGCTGCGGGTCTTCGCGATGCGCCTCACGTTCGTCACGCTCATCAGCGGTACCCCCCGAGCAACTGGCGTACCTCCGTCAAGACGTCGCGGAGCTCCGCGAGCAGCGCGCTGTCAGCCTCAGTGAGCGCCAAAGCGCGGTTCGTATTGCTGAGCCGCACGAGTTGATTGAAATTGCCGCCGACACGATTAACCGCGGTGCGGAGCTCGCGCAGCTCGCTGGACGGCACCTCCGGCGCCGCGTCGACCGCTGGCGCGATCGACGGCGAAAGACGGGTGGCATCGACTTCGTCGAGTGCTGCCACCCGCATGAGCACCGAGGGAGCCATGTCCCTGCCTGCCGCTGCGCGGCAGAGGCGTCCGTACTCGACTTCGCCGAGCCGTACGCTGACCACACGGTCACGATTCGGTCGCCGCTTGTCCTGCTTGGGGTTGCTCATCGTCGGCTCCCTTCTCGTTTCGCTACCTGTATAAGAATTGTAGCGGTACCGGTGCTACGCAAGCAACATTTTCGTCATACATCGCTGGCGCTCGTATTCCTCAAATGTGCTTGCGAGGGATGGCTCCGCCCTCCCTTCGAACCCTCCTGGAAGGCGCCCTGCGGGCGAGCGTGCCCCACCTTCGGCCGGCCACACAGAGACCCCGCCCGCTACGCTCGCGGGGACAGCGACCAAGGTCGTCGACCCCTAACGGGATCGCCGGCCTCGCTCGGGACAAAGCCGCGGTCGTCGCCGCAAGCGGCAACGCCCAACCCGCAGAGAGGCCCGTGGCATCCGCGGTCTCGAGTCTCCGATCCACCGCCGAGGAGACCGTTCAGTGGTCCGCGGCGTGACCCTCTCGTGGCCACGGAGTGGTCCGGAGCAGGACCCTCCGGGAGCATCAGGTGGTCACCGCTCGCCCCGTCGCTGCCCACTTCACGCCCACCAGCGAAGACTGTGGCCACGTCTCGGCCACTACTCGGCCCTCTGCTGGCCATCCGCTGCCCCGGGCTCTCTAGATGGGCCAGTTCTCGGCCCATCCGTGGCCAGCGGGTGGTCACTGGGAGGACCGCGAGGAAGAGCGGGGGCATCGAGTGGCCGCGATGCGGGCAGCAGCTGGCCACTGCGAGGACCAGCTTGGGAGCAGGGGCCAGCGTCTGGCCCCGTATTGGCCAGCGAGTGGCCACCAGGATGCACCGGATCGGATGCTCGAGGAGTGAATGGCCATTTGCTGGCCAGGCGACGGTCGTGTCGAGGGCGCGCCCGTACCCCTCGGGGACGAGATCGACCCGGGATCGGCCACCCGGCGGACAGCATCGGGACCGCGGCCGCGGTGTCACAGCAAGAGGCCCCGGCGTCCGCGTGGACGTCGGGGCCTTGGCGGGGTGCTTCGACCGCGGTCGATCACGTCTCTGCGGCGGGCTCAGCCGAGGAGGTCGTGATCGGATCCTCGCCATTGCGTGCGCTCGCCACGATGGTGCGGAGCTGCGCGACCACCTCGCCGCCGGCGATGAGGAAGAGGGTGATCAGGCCCGCCGCGAGCATCAGCAGCCAGCTGCTCGTGAGCCAGGTCACGAGCAGGATCGACACCATCCGAACGATCACCGTGGCGCCCGTGCGGGCGACAGCGCGACCGATAGCTCGAGGGATGAGCGAGGGCTCAGCGGTCCGCGGAGGCAGCTTCAGCATCTCCCTGAGCCCCGACTCGACCTGGATCGTCCAAGCCGCACGGTCCCTCGGGAGGATGACGCCGAGCGCGACGTAGCCCGGCAGCAGCAGCACGGACAGGGACAGCAGCTGCTGCCACGGAGTGACCTCCTGGCCGGGCCAGAACCAGCCCTGCAGCCCGGAGTCGAGCACCGCGACCACGAGGCCCACGCCTGCAGCGCAGAGCCACTGGGCGGTGCGGTCGGATGTGAGGAAGCGCGCGAGCCAGTGCTTGCGGAGTCCGTCGATGACGATCGCGAATGCCGTGGTCGGCCGGCTCACGGGCCGTACGCGGTCGAGGCTTCCGGACAACAGCACGCTGGCCGCGACGCTTCCTGCCGTCAGCAGGAAGGCGAGGGCCGTGCCGCTTTCGCGCAGTCCCATCGCCAGGGCGACGCCAGCGCCGATCGCGATGGCTGCGAGGATAACCCGGCCGATCATCTCGTCCAGGCCGGGGATCTGGATCTTCGTCTTCACGAGATCTCCTCTCGGTCGAGGTCTTCGTAGTCGACCTCATAGTCGGGTGCCGCGACCACGATGGTTGCGACGGGCTTGTAGTCGTCGGGTTCGTCCTCCACGGGCATGTCGTCGTCGCGCGCGACGATGATCTCTTCGGGCTGGACGCGGTCAACGGGATCGACGGTGGTCGGAATGTTGATGCTGATCGGTGCGATCTTCGAGCTCTGGGCCTTATCCCGATCGGCTACCGCTCGCCACCCGTACGCGCGGGTCAGCCAGGCCGCCCAGCAGAGCGCGACCGTGATCTGGATCACCGCGTAGCCGAGAAGCGTGGTCGAGCCACCGTTCTGGCCGATGAACCAGAAGAGAGCCGCACCCAGCACCGCGGTGAGCGCCGCAGCTCCGAAGAGCGGCGCGGCGCGCAGGCGACCCAGGCGCGGCAAGAGCGCGTACCAGCTCGCGTAGATGCCCCACGCGATCGCGATCGCAGGCCCGATCGCGAGGCCGACTGCGGCCATCCAGATCACAGTCCAGAGGAACCATCCGATGATGTTCGCGGGGCCCTCTTCACGCATCACGCTGCGGTAGAAGATATTCCGGGTCGTCACCTCGCTGGATGCGCTGTCGCCGGCGTCGACTGCGTGACGATCCTGCCGACGCGCGGCAGCGATCAGCTTCTCGCCGCGACGGCGTGCGGCAGGGCTGCGCCCCGCGCGGGTCATCACCCACGCCGCGCGCTCACGCTTCCAGCCCGTCCCGCTCACTGTTCGCTCCCGGAGTAGTTCTCCGAGTAGGTCTCGGAGAACTTCTGGATGTCCTGGTCGGACACGGGCTTGGCTGCCAGGCCGACGATCAGGCCGACGCTGAAGATTGCGCCGACCACGACGATGGCGACGATGCTGAGAGCGATGAACTTGCCCATTTGGGACCTCCTAGTTGTGGGAATCGGTAGTAGTTCTGTAGCACCAAGTCTACTACTATAGAAGCAACTCAGCTACTACAGAACTGCTACCAGGAGGAACCGATGTC
The DNA here is from genome assembly GCA_937925595.1 of uncultured Demequina sp. The sequence goes on from CALALQ010000029.1 coordinate 3,907, forward strand.
CAACTCTCAGCTCGCCGTGTCGTTGCCGGACGATCTCATTAAGCAACTCCGCGTGCTCGCCGCCCACCACGGGACCAGCGCCGGGATCATCGCTCGCGCGTTCGTCGCTTACGGGCTCGCAACCAGCGATTCCCCCGAGGTCATCGAGAGCATCACCGACGAGATCACGCGGCTCCGCATTCGGAAGTCCGAGATCGGTCGTCAGGTGATGGCCAGCCGGATGGCCAGCCGTTCGATCACGAAGGAGGACCTCTCATGAGCCTGTTCAGCCCGAATCAGAAGTACACCCCGCCGCCCTCACCGTTCGGCGGCTTCGTCGACGGCGTGCCTGCGATCACAGCTCCGCATTTGCTGGTGTCCGGTCCGAGTGGCGTCGGGAAGCTCTTGGTGCTGTCGACCCCAATCCCCACGCCGAGCGGCTTCACCACCATGCGCGACGTCAAGGTCGGGGATCTCGTCTTGGGCCGAGACGGCAAGCCCTACCCGGTGACCGACGTCTGGGACATCAACGAGCACCCTGACCTGTACCGCATCTCGCTCTCAGACGGGCAGACGGTGATCTGCGACATCGACCACCAGTGGGTCGTCGCGGACGTGCAGGGACGGAACCACGTCCGCGGCAAGAAGCGTGCCCGCGCGATCGAGACGTGGCGTGCGGCTCAGGCAACGATCGCTGTGTTCCTCGAACTGTCGAAGACGGTCGCTGAAGGGCAGACCGCACTGCCCGATATGCCTGCGTGGCTGGATGCGAACGT
>CALALQ010000030.1 GCA_937925595.1 uncultured Demequina sp.
GGCCGCCCGCGCCACCCGCGCCGCCCGTGGCCCCAGGGGCCGGGCCGCCGAAACCGCCGCCGCCATCGCCGAGCGCGTCCTCGCCCATCCCGCCGCCGCTGGACGAGTTCACCGTTCCCGCGTTGCCGCCGGTCGCCTCGTTGTCGTGGAAGGTCACGCCACTGAGATCGAGCGTGCCCTGATTGAAGATCGCGCCGCCCATGCCGGCTCCGCCGCCGCCGAAGGCCGTGCTGCCGCCGAGCGCGTTGCCGCCGCTGAGCTCGAGGTTGCGCAGTCGCAGCGTTCCGGCGGTGACGCCCGAGCGCCCGTCGGAGACGTAGAAGAAGCGCATGCGCTCGTTGGTCGTGACCTGCAGGACCGCCACGCCGCCGCTCGCGGTGCCCGCGATCGTGATGTCGCTCGTGATCGCCGGCAGCACGTTCGGGCCGTACCAGAAGTTGTCGGCGGCCGCGAACGCATAGGTGCCCGTCACGTTCAGCGTGTCCGCCTCGGGCGTGCCGTTGGCGGTGTTGATCGCCGCGATCAGCGCGGCCGTGTCGCCGGCCGGCACATCGATCGTCCCCGCCTGCGCGGCGGGCGCAAGGACAGCGACCAGCGAGGCGGCGACCAGCGCCGAACGTCCGAAATCGAACACGCGCACCGCGCGAATTTACGCCGCGGCATGCCGCGCGTCCAGGAAGTTCCTTCACCGCTATCGGACCTGAAACCGGCGTCCTGCGGGCCCCCGCCCCCTCGGGCGTGGACTGGAGGCAGGCGAGCCCGAGCGCCGGGCGGCGCCCGCCCTCACGCCGGGACCCGCAGCGCGTCCGCGATCGCGTCCGTCCAGGTGCGGATCTCGTCCCAGTCGCGCCGGTCCCGGAACTCGGCCGGGGTGTTCCTGGCCATCGAGCGCATCATCATCCCGTGCGGCTCGACCGGCAGCGCGCCGCCGAAGACGGCGTGGTCGCGCGCGCCCAGCTCGAGCGCGTTGGCGATCGTGTGCGCGGGCTCCTCCCAGGCCGGGTTGTCGTTGGCGGGATCGCCGACCGGGCCGGAGCTGAAGACCCAGAACGGCTTGCGGGCGAGCTCGCTCGCGTGGCGGCGCATGAAGTGGCGCGCCTCGGCGCGCCAACGGCGGGCGTAGACGGCGCTGCCGAGGACGACGGCGTCGTACGGCTCGAGGCTCGGCACGCGTGACGCCTCCACGGACGTCGCCGGCACGCCGCAGGCGTTCAGGCGCTCCGCGATCGCGGTGGCGATGGCCTCGGTCGAGCCGTGCTTGGTGGCGTAGGCGACAAGGACGTGGGACATGGCTTCACCGTCCCGAGTTCGCTGGTGCTCGCCAACCGCCCGGACCACGGGCGCGAGGGCGTGGGAACCACGGAGCGTGCCGAGAGGGCTGCGGCTTTCCCGCGCACGGGACGCGCCGTTTGCACGGAGGTCGCGGCGCGGCAGCGACCGTACGGTCGCGGGCATGTTCGCTGCGGGCCGGACATCCCTCCTGCTCCTGATGGTGTTGCTCGCCGGCACCGTACCGGCCGCGCACGCCGCGCCCGAGATCGGCATCGGCGAGAACAACGACGCGCTGTTCGCCGACCCGCTGTTCGCGCCGCTGGGCGTCAAGCACGTGCGGGTCGTGGTCGCCTACGACGTCGTCGCGGCCGCGCAGCGCGGAGACGATGAGCTCGCGCGCGTCACGCGCTACCTGACGGGCGCCGCCGCGGGCGGGCACGAGCCGCTGGTGGCGTTCGAGCACTCACGCGGCGACGCGCACGCGTGCGCACGCGACGCCGCGCTGCCGCAGTGCCGGCTGCCGTCGCCCGCCGAGTACGAGCGCAGTTTCCGCGCCTTCCGCGAGCGCTTCCCGCAGGTGCGCGCCTTCACCCCGTGGAACGAGCCGAACCATCAGACCCAGCCCACGGCGTCGAGCCCCGAGGCCGCGGCGCGGTTCTCCGGCATCGCGGCGCGCGAGTGCCCTGGCTGCACGATCGTGATCGGCGACGTACTCGACCTGCCCGACGCCACACGCGCGCGGCGCCCGACCTATCGCCGCGCCGAACGCTGGATCGGCCGGTTCCGTGCGGCGCTGCGCACGCCCCGCGAGGTCTGCGGGCTGCACAACTACTCGGACGTCAACCGCTTCCGGTTCACCGGCACGCGGGCGCTGATGGGCGCGCTCGGGTGCCGGCGCTACTGGCTGACGGAGACCGGCGGGATCGTGCGGTCGCGCGGCCTGGGTCACGACCCCGACCGACAGCTCCCGGCTGTCCGCCATCTGCTGCGTGCGGCCGCCGCCGAACCCGCGATCCAGCGCGTCTACCTGTACACGTGGTTCGGCGGAGTGACCCCGCAGTGGGACTCGGGCCTCGTGCTGCGTCGCGGGGACGGGACGACGGTCGCGCGCCCCGCCTACGAGCTCGTGCGCCGGCGGCTCGCCGGCGCCGCCCCGCCCCCGGCCCCGTTCGAGGCCGAGCTCCGGCAGCTGACCGACGTCGCGCTGCCGGCGTGGGTCGCGCTGCAGACGCCGCTGAACGTATTCGCTAACCCCTCGGCGGCGGAGCGCGCCAAGGGCTTCGAGGGTTTTGCGCCGCCCATGTTGATGTACGCGCTGCAGCGCACCGGCGAACGCCAGGGCGACCCGGCGCGGATCGCCGCCGCGACACGGGCGTGGCCGTACGCCGTCGCGCCCGACCACGCGAGCCCCTTCGACATAATCGCCGCCGCCTACGCGCTGCGCGACCTCACGCTCACGCCGGACCTGCGCACGCACACCTGAGCGCGTACGTCCCGGACTTCACCGGTTCCTACGACAACCTCACGCTGGCCGACGCGCTGGCGGTGATCGCGGCCACCAACGCCGGCGTGCCCTCGCCCTGGTTCGACGTCGCGGTCCGCACGGTCAACGTGGTCGCGCCGCGGATCGCGCTGCGCGGCGGCTACCTGTCGGACCCGGGCAGCGAGCCCGTCGCCTACCACGCGCTCTCGACACTGATGCTCGCCGAAGCCGTCACCGCGCTCGGCCCGCGCGCATCGCGGACAGCCCGCCGGGCCGTGCGCGCGACGCTGGGGACCCTCAGCCGCATCGTCGCGCCCGACGGCGCCGCCGACTACCTCGGCCGTGGACAGGGCAACGTCTGGGTCCCCGCGGTGACCGCCGCCGCGATGGTCGCCGGTGCACGCCGGTACCCGGCGGATGCGGGCCGCTACATCGCGGTCGCGCGGCTCGCCCTCGCCCGTCTGCGCGCGCTGCACCTCACCGCCGACCGCGGGCTGCTCGTCGTTCCCGGTGCGCGCGAGACCACCGCGGGCCTGGACCGCTACGTGCACACCGTCGCCTACAACGGGCTGGCGCTGTGGGCATTGACACTGGCCGGCGAGCCCGCACCGCCGGCCCCGGCCGTGACGGCCCCCGCCGAAGGGCGGCTGCGCGTACGCACGCCGTCGCCCTCCGGGCTCGGCGTGATCTCCACCGGCCAGACCTGGCTTGCCGTCCGAGCCGTGCGGCGGGGCGGCAACCGCGACCTGCGCTCAGGCTTCGGGCTGCTCGCGCTCAAGACCCGCACGGCCGATGGCTGGCGCGATCTGCTCGCGCCCCGCCCGTTCGCCAAGGGCGCGCCCTACACGCCCGCACCCAGCCGCAGCGTCCCCGGCGGCACGCGCATGACCACCACCGCCAGCACGATCCGGATCCAGGGCACGCTCGGGGCCCGCCCCGCCCGCTTCGGCTTCCGCGCACTTCCCGCGGGCGCCGAGCTCACCGTCAGCCCCGTCCGCGCCCGCGAGCGCTACCGCCTGCACATCTTCACCCCCGCCGGCCAGGGCCGCTGGGGCACACGCCACGTCACCGTGTTCGGCGCCCGCTGGCGCTTCTCGGCGCCCATCTCCGTCCGCCGTGTGCCCGGCTGGCACGCCGGCTCGGTCGAGCGGCTCGACGCGCTCGTGGTCGACGCCCGACCGCGCACGCGCGGACGCCTGGTCATCCGCATCACGGGCCTCGCCGCGGCCGCTTGACCTGCGGCTTCCCCGCACCCTCGCAGCGGTTTGCCCCGATGTGGAACGGCCGTCCGCGCGGTAGATCTCGGGATGAACATGGCACGCACCTCGAGAACCGCGCACGTCCGAGCCACGCCGACCGGCGAGGTCGTGATCGGCGTTCGCGGTGGCGGTCGCGCGACGGTCTCGCTCCGCTCGGCGTGGCGGATCCCCTCACGGTGGCTCGGGGGCGCACGCCCGCGGATCGTCCGCTTCGGTCAACGTGACGTCGACCTGCGGCCCGGCACCACGACCGACGTGACGTTCCGGCTCTCGAAGGACCACCTCGCGCTGTTGCGCCGGATGCAGGCGGTGCGGGCGACGATCCGGGTGCAGACGGATGACCGTGTCCGGACGCGGTGGGTCTGGCTGCATCCGCCCGTGCGCTGACGCTGTCCGGGTGCGGACCTTGCACAGCCGCCGGTGATTGGTGGGCAACGCACCCAAGCCCCGCCCCGGCGCGTCGCTGACCATTGAGGTGCTACCGGGCGTGACGAACCGGGTCTCGTCGACACCTTGCGAGTCGCAGACGGTCGGCGGTGGAGTGGCGGGATGAGAGCGCAGCGTGTTGTCGTCGCCGCGGCGATCCTGTTGGGCGCCGCATCTGCCCCTGCGGCCGCCAGCCAGCCGGCGTTCGTGCCGGTGAAGAACCTCGTCGGTGTGAGCGGGGGCGAGCTCACGGGCGAGTGGTGGGCGCAGGTGCTCGCCATCCCCGCCGCCGAGAATCCACTGCTTCTACCGAGCCCGGCCTGCTGCCTGGCGATGGGGAACGGGAAGGTGCTCGGCATGGCCGGCACCCCGGCCAGCGCGCCGTTGACGTGCACCGTGAAGCCGGGCACGCCCGTGTTCGTCGCCGCGGGGACGAACATGTGCAGCAGCGCCGACGAGCCGCCCTACTGGGCCATCACCGAGGCCGAGCAGCGTGCCTGCGCGGTGGAGTTCTTCTCCTCCACCGAGGTCGTCGCGACATGGCTGTCACTGGACGGCGGCCCGCCCACCGAGATCCACAACGAGCGCTTCCAGCTCGTGTCTCCGCAGACGTCGGTGCTGATCCCGCCCGGCGCGTTCTGGGGCCTGAAGCGTGGCCCGGCGACTTTCGTCGGTGTCGCGTACGCGGCTACGCCGCGCGGGCGACTGACCCCAGGACGGCACACGCTCGAGGTCGAGTTCGTCGCCGCCAACGGGACCACGCGCACGACCAGGCGCACGCTCGAGGTCACCCCCGGCCATGGCCCCACTTAGGCGTTCGACACAACGAACTCGCGATCCCGCATAGCTGCATTGACTCAGCGTCAATTCAGCAGTTCGAGCGTCTAATTAGTTGTGTCAACACGCGGACACTCAGGTCACTCTCACTTTCGATTAATCTCCGCCGCGGTCCGCACTCAACCAGGAGGGGAATCGGTGCGTAGTCTGCGCGTAGGAATCGCGTCAACAGTTGTGCTCGCAGTCGGAGCGACGGCCGTGGCTGTCGGGCAGTCCGGGCCCGACAAGAGCGTCTCGCTGAAAGCGGCGATCGACGTCTCGAAGCCGAAGAACATCATCCTGTTCATCGGCGACGGCACGGGCGACTCCGAGCTCACGCTCGGTCGCTATTACGCCAAGGGCGCCTCGGGGCGCCTGGCGCTGGACTCGCTGCGCTTCCGCGGCGACGTCATCACCCACAGCCTCGCGCCCGCCGCGGCGCCGCCGTACCCGCCGCTCTACGTACCCGACTCCTCGGCGACCGCTGCCGCGTGGTCGAGCGGCATCAAGACGCTTGACGGCCGCGTCGGGCAGGGCCCGAGCTCGGGCTCGTCGGTGCCCGGCGTGAACGTGCCGACGTACATGGAGATCGCACGCGACCGCGGCCTGTCCACGGGCGTCGTCTCGACCGCGGAGATCACGGACGCGACGCCGTCCGCGCCGTCGTCGCACATCTCGCGCCGTGACTGCCACGGTCCCCAGAACACGCGCCAGTTCTGCCCGCGGGAGACCAAGGCGGCCGGCGGGCTCGGTTCGATCGCCGAGCAGCAGGCCGACTCGGGCTTCGATCTGTTCCTCGGCGGTGGCCGCAGCCGGTTCACCCAGACGCTCGACAACAGCACCCGCACCGCGCTCCAGTACGCGACGGAGGACAAGGGCTACCGCTACGTCGCGACCGGCGCGGAGCTGGCCGAGGTGACGAGCCTGGCGCCGGGCGAGCGCCTGCTCGGCCTGTTCCACAACAGCACGATGACCACGACGTTCGCGCCACTGATCGCGGCCCAGAACGGCGCCGGCTCGACGACCACGAAGTGCACGCCGCAGGACCGCGGCAACGAGCCGACCCTGAAGGAGATGACCGAGAAGGCCATCAGCCTGCTCAAGGGCAACCCGAAGGGCTTCGTCCTGCAGGTCGAGAGCGCGTCGATCGACAAGCGCGCGCACAACTCCGACGTGTGCGGCCAGATCGGTGAGACGATCGCGCTCGACGAGGCCGTGGCCGCCGCGATGGAGTTCCAGGCCGAGAACCCCGACACGCTGATCATGGTCACCGCCGACCACGCGCACACCGGGCAGATCGTCGTGCCCAACGTGACGCCGCGCGGCCTGTACGCGACGCTGCAGACAGTCGACGGGGCGCCGATCCGCGTCTCGTACGCCACCGCGCAGGCCGCCGGCTCGATGAACCACACCGGCGTGACCGTCCCCGTGCTGGCGAACGGGCCGCGCGCGGCCGACGTGGTCGGCACGCTCGACCAGACCGAGCTGTTCCCGATCCTGACCAACACCCGCACGGGCGACGGGCCCGTGCCGGCGGCACCGGCGGAAGTCGGCGGCGAGGTGCTGCCGACGCTCGCGCTCGACACGGAGGGCACGGTGGCGTTCTCGCCGTTCGTGCCGGGGCTCGCGCGCGACTACACGGCGTCGCTGGCGGCCAGCGTGACCTCCAGCGCCGCCGACGCGACGCTCAGCATCGCCGACTCCAGCCCCACGGCCCCGGGCCACTTGGTCAACGGCGAGTTCGTGCTGCCGCAGGCCCTGCACGTAGGCCTCGGCGACACGCTGGAGCCGGTCGGCGGGAGTACCGCGCCGACCCCGCTGAAGACGTACGCCGCGCCCATCTCGAACGACCCGGTGAGCGTGAACTTCCGGCAGTCGATCGGCGCGGCCGACGCCTTGCGCACCGGCACCTACGCCAAGTCGTTGACGCTCACGCTCTCGACGACCCGGCCGTAGCCCCGTTTCCGCGCGCCGGCCTCAGGGCCGGCGCGCCCGGGCGTCGAGCGAAGGTCGATGTCTAACCGAGCTCGAGGTGTCGCTCAACACCGGCAGACGCCCCACTCGGCGCTCTTGAGGATCTCGGGAATCGCCCGTACGGCCTCGCGGTCGTACTCCTTGTAGGTCTCGTCGAGGTCTTCCCACGCCACAAGGTGAGGGCTGGTCCGTAGCGCGACGTTGCGCGGCCCGAGCAACCAGCCGTCGTCAAGACGTTCCGCGTTCCAGCGCCCGTGCTCGTGCTCGGCCAGCTTCTCGATCATGGTCTCATCCAGGTGCAGACCCGCGCCGTCGGCGGCGAGCTTCAATCCGAGAACCGCGAGTTTCGCGGGCAGGTCGTCGACCTGCCGCAGGTTCGACTGCTGCAACGACTCGGGCAGCGCGTCGAAGGCCGCCATCGCGGCGTCGTCATCCAGCTTGCGCCCAGCCTGATCTTTCGCGTACTGCGCGTGGACGCGCCGGGCGAGGTCGAGCCGAACGTCTTCCGCCAGGGGCAGGGCGGGATCAAGCCACGCTCGAATGGTCGCGGCATCGGCCGGCAGCGCCACGACGGCGCCCGTGCCGTCGGCGGTTCCGGGGGCGGGAAGCCCGCCGAGCGCTACGACCCCGACGCGAGCCCCGAACGCACGCGCGATCGCCACCTCCTGGCACGTGATCGCGCCGCCGGGAAACGCCAGCAGACGGACCTCCGCCGGGTCATGGCCGGCAGCGATGACGTCGGCCCACGCCTGTAGCGGCTGCAGCGTGCTGAAGCCCGACCCTCCGGCGGGGACGATCCGGTCGTACTGGCCCTGTGGTGCGCCGAGGGGTTTGTACCCGATAGTGGTGGCGTTGCCGGAGGCGACTCGTCCGACGATGCCGGGCACTCCCGTATCGGTCCCGCCGCTGATCAGGCTTCGCGAGTTCGCCCTGAGCGCCGTCTTCAACAGCGCCTCAACTAGCTTCAGCTCAGGAGCGGAAAGGGACTGCACACCACCGGCGATCATGATCGGCGGCGCCCCGGCCAGGTGTCCGTTCCGCTCGGCGGTGGGGATCACCGCGCCCTGCTTCCAATCGCTCCACACCCGCGCGAGCCGGTTGGCGGGAACGTCCTGACTCCCCGCCGAGAACGACTCGAGCAGCTGCGGATCGACGGCTCGGACCATCGCCTCGGTCAGGGCCACCACGGCGGCGTCGTCGTCGCCTTCGCCGGCGGCGACCTTGGCGACGCGCAGCCAGTACCCCGCGCTCGCGTCGCTCAACCGCATGCCGGCCCGCCCAAGAATCCCGGCCACGGCGTCTCCGGCCTCGCCGAGCAGGTCGAGCCAGAAGTCGGCGGGCACGGGGTCCATCGCGCCCCCAGGGGCGCAGTCCTCAAGCGTCTCCTGTGCCTTGTCCAGTGCCTCGACGAGGGCGTCGCCGCTCGGAAGCTCGTCGACCGCTCGCTCGTGCGTTCGACCGTAGTCTCGGATCGCCGCGTCGAGCCGAGGGACGCGAGCCTGCGCCGCAAGCGCGTCAAGCGTGAGGATCTCGGGTTCGGAAGCCACGAGACGCACGATCGCTGCGGGGCGCAGCGTGGCATTGATCGCGCGCGCACGGGAGTCGAGTGTGGCCGACGGGTTCCCGACATCCACCGTGATCGTACCCCCGTCGAGCAGGCGTCCGATGGCGTCGGCCAGGATCAGGCCCTCGACCGGGGACACGTTCGAGATGACCACCCGCTCCACGTGCCCGCGAGCCGCGATCCGCTGCCTCCAGCACGCGTCGGCGGTGACGCGTTCGGCCTCGGCGTCGACCGCCTCGACGTCAAGCAACGCCCCGAGCTGGGGCGCAAACGTCGTCGCGTCGGCGAGTGCCTGCTGCGCCTCGGTGCCCACCAGCGTCACGCACGGCTTGGCGTCCGCGACCGCGAACTCGACGCTGTGGATGCCGGCCAGGACCGCCAACCGGCGGAGGATGGCCACTCCCCGCACCCTGTCGGCGACGACGACGATGTGCCTTGGGAGCCGCCGCTCCGTGTTGAGATCCTGCAGCACGCGCGCGGCCGCGAGCTCGTCCAGATCCACCGGGATGAGTTCGATCCCGGCGGTCTCGCCCACGGCGGTCAGCACGGCGCGTCGCTGCGGGTCGCGCACGTTGACCACGATCCGCGTGATCCGGTCGGCCCGGCGTGCACCCGCGTCCGCAGCCGCCAGCGCAATCGTGGTGTTCTCGGCCTCGTCCGGCCCCAAGGCGGTGATGAATGCCGCCCGCGCGGCCGCGATCGATGCGAGCAGCGCCGGATCGGTGAAATCCCCCTGGAGCGCGGTGAGTCCTTGGAGCTCGAGCGCGGTGTCGTCGAGCTCGGGCGCCACGATCGCCACGCGAGCGCCTGTGGCGGCCGACCGGGCGAGCGCGACACTCCGCTCGTCCGCCCCGCAGACGATCGTATGCCGGCGCGACCAGTAGCGCAGGCGGGCCCGCCGGAACGTCCGGCGACACGCGACCCAGCCGGCAATGACGAGGCCACCGGCCGCGAGCACCGGAGCGACGATTCGGGCGACGTCGAGCTGCCACGGCAGGTACCTCGGGTCCGCCGCGCCCAGGTCGGCCGTGAACAGCGCGATCGTGCCCCAGAGCGCGTCGAGCGCGTCGGGGTTCTGGACCCCGGAGGCCGTAGCCGGCGGGCTGTACGCGACGAAACCCCAGAAGGCCACGATGGCGGTGGTGGCGAACAGCAGGCCTGCGGCGACGATGCTGAACCTGACGAGCTTCACGGCGTCAAGCCTTGTCCGTCGCCGGGGGCATCTGTCGCGCGGCGGCGTCCGCGACAGCGCCTGCGATCGCGTCTATTTCGGCGTACGCGCCTGAGCCACCGGGATGCCAGTTCAGCGTCGTCGTCACGACCGGCAGACCGTCCACGTTGCGTGTCCGCTCGTCGATGTGAGGTGCGCCGTCGACGAGCACCTCGAGGAACGGCACGCCGTTGATCCGGGCCGCGTCGTTCTCGTTCCGGCACCAGTCGCTGCCGCGCGGGTCGTCACGCCATGGGTGGTACTGCCGGCCTCGGAGCGTCACGAACAACCACGCGCCCTCGGCCCGCTTGGTGAGCTCGAGCCGATAGTCGTCACCGTCACGGAGGTCGTCGTCCCAGAACACCTTTCCTTTCCCGAGCCGGGCCTCGATCGCTCGGGCCAGCGCTCCGATCGTGACCCGGCGCGACGGATGGGCGGCGAAGTCGGCGCGACGGTACGACAGGAAGACGGACGGCTCTTCCGTGCGCCTTGAGAGCTCCCACACCTGCTCGCCGAACCCGCGGATGTAGTCGTACAGCTCGGCGATGCGGCCGAGGAGCTCCTCGTCGCTGAGGCTCAGCAGCTGGGCGCGGCTGAGCTCACTCTGCATGCCGGGATCGTCTCCATCCACCCACTTACGTAGGTCCGCCTCGTCCAGCTGATCCAGCGTCCCGACGGTCTCGCCGTACGCCTGCGAGGCGTTGACCTCCACGAGGGCGCCCTGCTGGTGGTACTCCAAATGGCGCCGCATGGCCAACAGCCGCTCCGCGCGGTGTGCGACCGCGCTCTTCATCGCCATGGCCGCCGAAGGGCTCAGTTTCTTCGTCGAGCCGTCTTGGGTGTCGAAGCAGCTGAAGCCGTACATGAACTCCATCGGGGCGTGGTGCCAGCGGTCACAGCACGCTCGGCGACCGCATAGCCCCTTCCCGCCTGCGCGCAGATGGATGAAGAGGTACGGCAGATGGGTCGGCGAGCCGGGCGGCGGCGCCGGGTAGCGGACGAAGTACTCGCTCGCCACGGTCTGCGGGTACCAGCTGTTCGCCGCCGCTCCCTCGGCGGCGTCGCCGACAAACCGCAGCCGGCGGCGCAGGTGGTCTCCAGCCGGCCACGTCCCGCGCCGTCCCCGGTCGCCGACCAGCCCCGCGAGGCGCGCGTTGATCTCCCGTCGCAACTCGCGGATCCGCGCGCCGTACTGCGCTTTCGGATCGAGGTCACCGAGCTCCGAACTCGCCTCACGCCAACTGGGGCAAGCGCGCTGGCGCTGCCGGGCGACCTGCTCGAACGTCTGTCCCAGCTCAACGAGCATCTCCCCGAGTGTCTGCTCAGGCATCGCCGCCCTCGCTCTGCGGCGAGATGGAGGCGGCGTCGCGCACCTCGGAGGCGATCGCAGCAACGGTCCGCGGCTCCAGCTTTCCGCTCGTCGAGAGCGGCACGTAGATCGTCTCCGGGTCGAAGGTCCCGGCCAACCACGTCCGCGTCCGTTCCGCGACCGTGGGTTCGACCTTCAGCGCCTTCAGCGTCGTGTCCAGCGCCCCTGCGGCGTCGGCCTGTGTGAGTGCGGCGTCCTGCTGCACGCGGACGGCGACCACCGCGCGCCCTTCACTCAGCGCGGTCGTCAGTTCCTCGACGCAGTGCCGCGACTGCCAGTATCCGCGGGACAGGAGCGCGAGCATCGCTCCGCAACCGCGGAGCCCGTTGAGCATGTTCTCGCGGACCTTGCGCCCCGGCAGCTGGTGGTCCTCCATGTGCCAAGTGCTGAGGCCGGCGTCACGCAGCGCCTCCGCGACGACGCTGCCCAACGAGCCACTGTCGGAGCAGGTGGACACGAAGACGTCCCAGCGGATTCCCTCGATCGTCGGCACCGGCATCGGCTCCGGCTCCCAGACGCACTGTGCGAGCAGGGCGGCGACAAGTTGCAACGGAGCGTCGAACGGACGCGCCTGGCCGGCCGCGGACGGGACGACCCAGCGCAGCGCAGGGTCGGTGGTGGCGGCGAGCCAGTGCCCGACCAGCGCCTCGCCGGAGTGGATCCGACACCGGCCTTCCAGGGCGCACTCCTTGGCCCCGCAATCGAACACCAACGCCGCACCGGCGCCGCGGGCGAGCGACAGGAGGTCGTCGCCGGCCGGACCGTCGAGCGCCAGTCGCAGGTTGACCCGCGCCACCGGAAGCATGCGCGCCGAAGCACCGCCGGCAACGCCGAGGCGGCATGAAACGCCAGCTGCACGCTCCCGGAGCGGCCCGATCGCTGAACTACGACCCGTGGTGCACGAGTCTTACGCTCTGGCTCCCAACCGATCTGCACGCGCCGTCCCACGGGCGTGATCGTGGGCGAGGGAGTTCCTACCGGGGTCAGTTGATCGGTGAGCTCAACGACGGCGGTGGCCAGATCGGTGAGAGAGGCCGACCAGGAGCGTAGTTCGACAGGCACCGGCGCGTTCCGGCGGCCCGAGCGCTGGAAGCGCTCCCAGATCGGCGTCAACGCGTCAACGGCGGCGAGCAGGTCAGCGGTCATGTCGCCGCGGTCCCGACGGCGAAGGAACTCGCGGTCAGCACGCTCATGCACCGATTCGAGCGTGGCCTCGAGATCGCGGCCGCGGAACTCCGCGAGCTCACGCCCGATGGCGCCTCCCAGCACCCGGCCGGCCGCATCCCACGGATCGGGCAGCGCAGACGCGCGGACCTCGCGGAGGACCGTGTCCACGGCGACGGGTCGTTCGCACCACACGCCGAGCGTGGCCTGCTGCTGCTCGTTGCCCGTCCAGACCCGCCAGTCGCGTTCGCGTTCCGGCCACAGCCGCGCCCGAGGATCGATGCTGTCCGCTCGATTCGTGTAGCGCAGGTCGATGCGGAGTCCGTGCCCGGCATCCAAGCGGCTGTCGGCGGCGAGGACCTGGTCGCGGACACTCAGCGATTCGCGCCGAATCCAGCGCGAGAACCGCAGCGACTCCTCCTCCGAGGCCATCCAGCAGCCGAACGAGACCTCAAACCCGTAAGGGGTCAGATGCACCAGGAACTTGAGGTCACCCGGCCCCGTCCACTTGCCTCGGAGAAGCCTCACCTGCTGGTCGTAGCGGTTGTCGGGCGCGGTCTTGCGGTCCAGGTCAGAGAGTGAGAACCGGTGCAGCCGGGCCGGCAGACCGGCGCCGTCGGATCGAGCCTCGATCAGGCGCTGGAGTTCGTCGAGTCGAGGTTGCAGCACGAGATCGCGAACGCTCGATCGGTGGTGCGGGTCGCTGCTCGTCGTGAGGCCGTGGAGCGCGTGGAAGAACTCTGTGTCAAGGAGGCCCGGAGTGGAGAGCTTGGGTCTCGGGCCACGCGTCCGCGGAACGGGACGCACAGTAAGGGGTCCGGAGAGGTGCATCTGCCGACGGGGTCGGCAGGCGCCAAGGAAAGGTTGACCGTCCAACACTCCTCTCGTCCGATGGACCGCCGCCATGTTCGGTTTCCCCGTTGGATGTGCGGTTTATCGGCTGCGCGAGCCCACGCCCGCATCACGTGCAGCGGGACGCTGGCGGTCGCGCTCGCCCCGGGTCGGCAGCATCCGGGACTCGAGCACGCAGTACGGCCCGGACGAAGGTGTCACGGGCGACGAGGACCCCGATCGCGGACGAATGGTGGTCAGACCCCATCGCGCCGTCCGGCTGCGCTGGTAATCATTCCGACATCGCGAGCCTGGCTCGCAGAGGAGGAGAGCGCTGAGCGCCGGTCGCGCCCGCAAGGCACGGCCGGCGCGACTGCGCTACGTGGTGTCCGGCCCGGAGCCGAGGAAGCGTCCGCGGAACAGCTGCACGGCGTCGAGCGTCCGATCCGTGAAGCGCGGACAGCCGAGCAGGCGGCGGTAGGCCGTGACCGCGAGCTCGAAGCGCATGTTGGTGCCGTTGGGCGCGACGATCGTGCCCGTCGGCACGGCCGCCTGCAGCGACTTGAGCGAGTTCTTGCCGCGGCCGTCGAGGTCGCGCCGGAACTGGATGACGACGATGCCGCGGCGCACCGCGGCGGCGAGCGCGGGGCTGGAGACGGGCCGGTCGTAGAACCCGGGCTTGGCGGGCGCGACCCCCGCGGGCCCGTCGACGGGCGGGTTCAGGCGCTCGCCGGTGCGCGCCACGCGCAGCTCGCAGCGCCCGCGCACGGCGGCGTCGGCGAGCTCGGTCTCGCGCACGGGCGGCACGCTCACGGAGTCGTCCCCGCTCCCGAACACGAGCAGGACGAGCGCGACGAGCAGCCCGACGCCCGCCAGCCAGCCGACCGCGTACATCAGCAGCCGCATCGGCCTACTCGATCCGTGTTCGTAGGAGCACGGCGAGCCGCAGGATCAGCGTGAGGACGGGTGGACGCAAGAGCGCGATGTTGTTCGGCTGCCCCGCCGGCGGCGATCCTCGCCCGGACACGTTCGTGGGCGAACCGGGTCAGCCGCGGCCGGCGTCCCGGGCGGGCGCGGCGAACACCCACCCGGCGACCGCCGCGCGGTCCTCCCGGTAGGCCGCGACGATCTCGTCGACGGCCGCGCCGTGCCGCCCGCCGGGCGAGAACCGGTGGCGGTCCGGCTCGGGTTGCGCGATCACGTCCAGCCGGGCGAACCGCCCCAGCTGGCGCGCCGCCCAGACCGACGGGCACCGCAGCTCCGCGCACAGCTCGGCGGCGGTCCACTCGCGCCCGGGGTCGTCGTGCAGCAGCGTGAGCAGGTCCAGCGCGCCGACCGAATCGACGTGCCGCGCCATGAACCGCTCGGCGGAAGCGGTCAACTCGACGTCCGGGCTCACCCGCCACTGGCTAGCACGCAGGCCGGGGAGAACCGGGTCAGGCCACGAACGCTCGGCGGCCGCGGTTCGTCAGCGAACCAGGAGTGGTTCGCGCAAGCCGGTATTGGTGGAACCTTCATCAAGAACGCCCGATTCCGGGCGGACCGGCGTTGGGCGTCGATGGCCCGCCGGTCAGGAAGTGACCGCGCCGCGACGTCCTTCCCTCACGCCGGGCCAGGGACGGCGCGCGTGCCGGTCGTTCCCCCCTCGACGACCGGACACGCGGTGCGCCCACAACCCAAGGAGACGATGCGACGATGATGACGCTCACCCCGACCGCCGCGCAGGCCGTGCGCTCGCTGGTCAACCACCTCGACGTGGACACGGAATCCGGCGGTCTGCGGATCGCGAGCGGCGACGACGCTTCCCTCGCGCTGACCGTCGTCAACGGCCCCGAGAGCGCCGACGAGCGCATCGACGTCGACGGCGCGCACGTGTTCATGGAGCCGGCCGCGGCCGAGCTGCTCGGGAGCAAGGTGCTCGACGCCCAGGTGGGCGACGGCGGCGTGCAGTTCGTGCTGTTCGACGCGACCTAACCAACCGGCGAGCGGATCACCACGACCGCCTCGACCGGCACGTCCCCGAGCGCGACGTAGGTGTGCTCGACGTCGCTCACCCACTCCCCCGCCTCGCCCGCGCCGAGCTCGCGCTCGGCGCCCACCGGGCCGGCCCGTAGCCGGCCCGCGGTGACGAGCAGATGCTCGACGACGCCCGCGCCGTGCCCGCCCGCACGGCGCTCGGCGCCGGGCTGGAACGTCATCCGGTAGACCTCGACCGTCCACCCCGCGGTGGTGCTGACGTCGAGCAGCCGCGCCTCGATCCCGGGCGCGACCAGGCGGGCGCCCGCCCGGCCGGAGAGCAGGCTCGCGAGCGGCAGGGCGAGCGCGTTGGCCAGCGCGTACAGCGTCCCCAGCGTCGGGTTGCGGGCGCCGTGCTCGATCTCGGACAGCGACCCTTTGCCGACGCCGGCGGCCTGCGCGAGCGCGCCCAGCGACAGCCCGCGCTCGAGCCGGGCCGCGCGTACCCGTTCACCGACGATCGCCGCGAGGTCGTCCACCACCCGCGACCCTACCACCGCTCGTTCCACGAACAGAACACCGCGCGCTAGTGTTCTGTTCGTGGAACGCAGTCACGATTACAGCTCGCACACGATCATCGCCGGCGTCGTCGCGGCCGTCGTCGGCTTCACGAGCTCGTTCGCGGTCGTGCTCTCCGGGCTGCGCGCGGCGGGCGCCAGCCCGACCGAGGCCGCCTCCGGCCTGCTCGCGGTCACGGCCGGGATGGGCATCGCGACGCTCGTCCTCAGCCGCCGCTACCGGCTGCCGCTGCTCGCCGCGTGGTCCACGCCCGGGGCGGCGCTGCTGGCCTCCACCGGCATGGTCACCGGCGGCTGGCCGGCCGCGGTCGGCGCGTTCCTGATCTGCGGCGCGCTGATCATGGCCACGGGCGTCTGGCCGCGCCTCGGGGCGCTGATCGCCTCGATCCCGACCCCGATCGCGCAGGCGATGCTCGCCGGCATCGTGCTCCAGCTGTGCCTCACCCCGGTCCGCGAGCTCGTCGACCAGCCCGTGCAGATCGCGCCGATCCTGATCGTCTGGCTGGTCGCGCTGCGATTCGCGCGCAAGTGGGCCGTCCCGCTCGCGTTCGTGGTCGCGCTGATCGTGATCGGCATCGACGCCGCGGGCAACGGCGGTGTCCACGGCCCGCTGCTCCCCCACGTCGAGCTGACCACGCCGCACTTCACGTGGGCGGCGGTCCTCGGCGTCGCGCTCCCGCTGTACGTGGTGACGATGGCCGGCCAGAACGTGCCGGGCACCGCGATCGCCGCGAGCTACGGCTACCGGCTGCCGTGGCGCCCGTCGATGCTCGTCACGGGCGCGGGCACGGCGGCGGGCGCGGTCGCGGGCGGCCACGCGATCAACCTGGCCGCGATCAGCAGCACGCTGGTGATCGCGCCCGAGGTCGACCCCGACCCGCGCAAGCGCTGGACGGCGGCGATGAGCGCGGGCTGGGCGTCGCTCGTGCTGGCGCTGCTGTCGACGGCGCTGACCACGTTCGTGAGCGCGTCGCCGGCGGACGTCGCGGGCGCGGTCGCGGGGCTCGCCCTGCTCGGCGTGCTCGGCTCGGCGCTGTCGGCCGCGACCCAGCGCGAGCAGGGCCGGGAGGCGGCCGCGATCACGTTCGTGGTGGCGGCGTCCGGCGTGTCCTTCCTCGGGATCGGCGCGGCCTTCTGGGCGCTGCTGGCCGGCCTGGCCACCCACGCGTTCATGCGGCGCGGCTGAAACACTTGAACGCAATGCCCGAGCCCGTCTTCGCCCTCACCCGCATCCACGGCATCGCCGGCCGCCGCGACGAGCTGCGCGCGCTCATGCGCCGGACCGAGACCGCGGTCGCCGAAGAGCCCGGCTGCCGCCTGTACCGCTTCTCGGTCACGCTCGGAGACCCCGACGAGTACGTCCACGTGCAGGAGTGGGCCAACGAGGACGCGTGGCAGGCGCACCAGCAGTCGCCGGCCTTCCGCGACTACCAGCACGAGCTGTTCGACCTGCTCGCGCGGCCGTCGGACATGGAGATCCACCGCGGCGGCACGCGGACCCGGCCCGAGCCGTCCTCGTTGCCGGATCCGCGCGCGGTGGACTGACCCCCTAGCGCCGCACGACCGTCGTCGGGAACGGCAGCACGAAGAACGGCCCGAAGACCGTCACGCCGGGCTGGCCGAACCGCGTCGCGGTCTGGTGGCAGGTGCCCTCGTCGACGATCTTGTGCCTGGCCGCGCCCGTCTTGAGGTTCACGTCGACGGAACCCACCAGCGACGCGCGGTCACGCACGCGCCCGCGCGCGTCCACGATGTAGGCGTGGATCGGGTTGGTCGAGCTGAACGCCTTGCTCGTCTTCTGCTCGTGCGCGAGGTCGGACATCAGCAACCGGAACCGCTCACCCGCCTCGTTGGTCACGGTCGCCTCCAGCGTCCCCACGAACGTGAAGATGTCCGGGTACGAGGTCCCGAAGGCGGCCGGGTACGGCGCCGGCCGCGGCCCCGGCGCCGACGCGCGCGTGACCGTCGTGAACGTGCCCGAGACGACGCTGTAGGTCCCGTTCTCGCACTGGAACGGCGTGACCGACGACGGCAGCGGCACCGCGTCGCGCACGACCGGGTAGCCCGCCTGGGGCACGCCGAAGCGGCGCTCGTCGATGTGCGAGGCGAGCCCGAGCTGGGTCAGCCCGACGGTGAACCCCGGCCCGTCGACCACGGTGAACAGCTTGTTGTCGATGACTTTGAGCCCGCTGCCCCCGGATGCGGCGGCGGTGCCCGCGGGCACCAGGCTCAAGGCGACGACCAACCCGACAAAGCGCTTCACGGCACTTCCCTCCCGTTGGATGGTGATCGCGGGCGACGCTAGTGGCGGCTCATCCGCCGTTCATGGATCAAACGGTGTCTTGCTGTCAACCTTTCGGTCCAGTGATCGCGGACGGTCCCAACACGCTGCTCGAGCGCGGGGCCGAGCTCACCGCCCTGTCCGCGCAGCTCGACGGCGCGCGCGCCGCGTCGGGCTCGGTGGCGCTGCTGGAGGCGCCCGCGGGGCATGGCAAGACGGCGCTGCTGCGCGTGCTGCGCGCCGAGGCGGCCGAGCGCGGCTTCAAGACCCTGACCGCCACCGGCGCCCCGCTCGAGCGCGACTTCGCGTTCGGGATCGTCCGCCAACTGTTCGACGCCGAGCTGCACACCGCGGACGCCGACCGCCGCGCGCGGCTGTTCGCCGGCGCCGCCGGGCTGGCCGAGGCGGTGTTCGCCAGCGTGCACACGCACGAATCGCCCGACCCCGCGCACAGCACGCTCTACGGGCTCTACTGGCTGGCGGCGACCCTCGCCGCCGAGCAGCCGCTGCTGATCGTGGTCGACGACGCGCACTGGGCCGACGCG
>CALALQ010000031.1 GCA_937925595.1 uncultured Demequina sp.
GAGCCTCTACAAGAGCCTGCGCACGGGAGGTGCGCCGCGTGTGGCGGAGCGCGAACGCGACGTTCTGCTCGGCGGTCATATTCCCGAAGAGGTTGAACCTCTGGAACACCATGCCCAGCTTCCGACGCTGCGCGACCATTCGCCGGTCGCTTAGCTCGACGTACGCTCCTCCGCGCCGCCCGTAGCCGATGATCTCGTCCCGGTAGCGGACGTAACCCGAATTGGGCTTCTCCAGGTGGTTGAGGCATCGCAGCAGGGTGCTCTTGCCGGAGCCGGACGGGCCGATGATGGCCATGGTCTCGCCGGCCACGCAGGCGAGGTTCACATTATGGAGCACGGGTGTGTCGTGGAAGGTCTTCCCGACCCCGACCGCCTCGAGGATCACGCCGCCACTGTTGGGCGTGAGGAAGTTCATTGTGCGACCGCCTTTCGCCGGAAGGGGGCGGGTCTCGCGGCTGCGCGCGGCGTGCGCCCTGTGAAGGAGTAGCGCTTCTCGATGAAGTGCTGACCGATGCTCAGAAGCGACGTGACGACGAGGTACCAGACCGAGGCCACGATGAGCAACTCCATCACGCGACCGTTGTTGTAGTAGATGGTCTGGCTCGTGGTGAGCAGTTCGGTGTACCCGATCGCCGCGGCAAGGGAGGTGGTCTTCAGAAGCGTGATGGCTTCGTTGCCCGCCGGCGGCAGGATGCTGCGCATCGCCTGCGGGAGGACGATCCGGGTCATGGCCAACGGAGCGTGGATACCCAGCGCTCGCGCTGCCTCCCGCTGGCCTTTGTCGACCGACAGGATGCCGCCGCGGATGATCTCCGCGAGATACGCGGCCTCACTCAGCGCGAGCGCGAGCGTAGATGCGACGAAGGGCGTGACGACCTCGACGGTCGGCACTTCTCCGCGGCCGGGGAGCCACAGCACGGGGAAGACGACAGCGATGTTGAACCAAACGAGGAATTGGACGTAGACGGGCACGCCGCGGAAGAGCCAGACAAAGCCGGCAGCCGCGGAACGGACGACGAAGGGGCCGGCCACCTGCATCATCGCCACCGCGAACCCGACGGCGACCCCGAGCACGAGAGCGACGATCCACAGCGCGAGCGTCGCCCATAGACCGTCGAGGACGCGTGCGCTGAGAAGGTAGCCGGCCACGACCTCCCACTTGATGGAGCTTGTCGCGAATGAGTAGACCAGGCACAGCACCAGCACGATGACGACGGCCGAAGCAAGTCCTCTGCTGAAAGCGCGGCGTTCGCGCAGGATGACAGCGGCACGCGCATCGGTGGCATCACCTGCGTGGCCGATGGATTCCGGTGTGGTCGTCGCTCGCATGACGTTGAAGGTAGAGGGAAAATGTTTCTGCAATGAAACACATGTTTCACACACGTAAACTCTTGTCGGATGGACGATCTCGCCTGTGAACCCGGCGATAGGCTCGCCGCGTCCGACATCGCCGACCTTGGAGGAACGTCATGCGAGCACTCCCGATCGAGCCCCGCTCGTCTGCGTCGGCCGTGGGGTCCCGGCTGCGCGCAGCCCGACAGGCGCAGCAGATGACCATCGACCAGCTGGCTACGGCTACGGGGCTCACCAAAGGGTTCATAAGCCGCGTGGAGCGCGATCAGACCTCTCCCAGCGTGACGAACCTGGTGTCGATGTGCGACGTCCTGAACATCACCGTCGGATCGCTGTTCGACGAGCCCGACGTCGTATTCGTGCCGGCCGCGGATGCGCCGGTGATCGACCTCGGAGGCACCGGTGTGGAGGAGCGCCTCCTCAGCCCACGCCGCGAGAGTCGCGTACAGGTCATCCGCTCACGCATCGCGCCCGGCTCCGCGGGCGGCGGAGGCAACGAGCTGTACTCGCTGAATGCGGACATCGACTTCGTGCATGTGATCTCCGGCTCGGTCTCCGTGCACTTCGCCGCGACGTCCCTCGATCTAGAACCTGGCGATTCGCTCACCCTCGATGGCCGAGAACCCCACAGCTGGCATGTCAGGGGTGACGACGGCTGCGATCTGATATGGGTGCTCGCACCGGCGACATGGGCCGGATCCGGCGCCCCTCTCTGACTTCACCCCCACAACACCACCGCTCCTTCGTCCGGGGAGCGGGACCGCACCATGCAGGAAAGACGAACCACCATGACCTTCGACTCCACGATGGAAGTCTCCGACGGCAAGTTCCACGCACTGATGGGCCCCGAGGGAAGCCCCGGTTTTCTGGAGCACGGCGAACTCGAATCCACGTGGGGTCGCCGTTGGGGCGCTGCCGACGAGGTGAGCCGGCTTCGCTCCGTGTTGATGCGCCGGCCCGCCGGACTGGATCGAATCCGCGAAGATGCCTACGTCCCCGCGCTGGACGCCCTGGTCGACCCCGACCGCCGGTGGTACTGGACCGGTTCCGACGCGCCGGACCTCGAACGGGTGCAGGCCGAGCACGACGGCTTCGCCGACGTCCTCCGAGCGAATGGCGTCGAGGTGTTCTACGCGGACCCCCTCCCGGCGTTCACGAAGTCCGTGTACACGCGCGACCCGCTTGTGACGATCCCGGGCGGTGCGATCATCGGCCGCCTGGCCGCGCGCATGCGGCGCGGCGAGGAGGTCTCAATCGCGCGCGCTGTCGCCAATGCGGGGATGCCGATCCTCGGCACCGTGACCGGCGAAGGCGTCGTCGAAGGCGGAACATTCGTCAAGGTCCGCCGCGACGTCGCGTTCCTCGGCACGTCGGTGCGCACGACTCCGGAGGGATATGCGCAACTGCGGTACCTGTTGGAACCGCACGGCATCACCCTGCACCGCGTGTCACTGCCGGGCTACCTCATCCACCTCGACATGTGCGCGTCGATGATCGACGACGACCTCGCCCTGGTCAATCCGCGACTCGCACCGTACGACTACATGAGCGCGTTGGAACGGCTTGGCGTGGAGCTGATCGAGGTACACCCGACCGAGGAGTGGGCAAGCAACCTCCTCGTACTGGATCGACGACGCGTGATCATGCCCGACCACCTTCCGCGCACGGCGGAGCGGCTGGCCGCCAAGGGCGTCGAGGTCATCCCTGTTCCGTATCGCGAGATCCTCAAGAACGGTGGCGGACTCCACTGCTCGACGATGGAGCTGCAGAGGGACTGGAGCTGAACACCATGCCGAGTACCCGCTCCGCCTCATTCCTCGAGGACTTCTCCCGTCTGTCGGCCTTCGGTGCGACCGCTCGCGGTGGCGTGGACCGCCTGGCCGCCACCCCCGCCCACGCCGAGCTGCGCAGCTGGCTGCGCGAGCTGCTCACCTACCTCGGATTCGATGTCCGCTTCGACGCCATCGGGAACCTGTTCGGGCTGGCTGAACTGACACCAGGAGCCCCGTTTGTGCTCTTCGGCTCCCACACCGACAGCCAGCCGCTGGCCGGCAAGTACGACGGCGCGTACGGCGTGCTGGCCGCGGTGCATGCCGCAGCGACGGTCGTGGCCGAGCACCGAGAGCGCGGCACCGCACCGCGCTTCAACATCGCGGTCGTCGACTGGTTCAACGAAGAGGGTGCTCGGTTCAAGCCGAGCATGATGGGCTCCGGCGTGTTCAGCGGCAAGCTGCCGCTCGAGAAGGCGCTGGCCACACTCGACCCGCACGGAATCACTGTCGAGAATGCCCTTGCCGCGAGTGGGTTCTTGGGTGACTTTGCGTTTCCGCAGCTGGCCGCGTACGGCGAGATCCACATCGAGCAGGGCCGGTCGATGCACGAGAGTGGCACGACGATCGGCGCCGTCGCGGCGACGTGGTCGGCGTACAAGTACGACATCGTCGTTCACGGCGAACAGGGCCACACTGGCTCCGCGCGGATGGGCGATCGCCAGGATGCACTGCTGGCGGGCGCCCATATCGTCACTGCGGTGAACGACCTCATCCGCGAGTTCCCCGCCGACGCTTTGCACACCTCGGTGGGCGAGTTCACCGTCCTGCCGAACTCCCCTGTCACCATTGCGCGCGAGGTGCAGCTTCTGGCCGATCTGCGCGCTGAGAGCACCGACCTTCTCGACCGCGCTTACGGGTTGTTGGAGGCACGCCTGCGCGAGGTCGAGGAGCGCACCCGGACCCGCATCGAGATCCGGTCGCGATCAGTCTGGCAGAGCGGACCGTTCCTGGAGGCGGGCGTGCGGCTCGTCGAGGAGGAAGCCGCGTCGCGCGCTCTGGAACACGCGCGCGTGAAGACGCTGGCCGGGCACGACGCGACGAACATCAAGGATCTCGTGCCGACCGTGCTTATGTTCATCCCGAGCGTGGACGGCGTCTCTCACAACGAGCGGGAGTTCACCGAGGATGAGGACATGCTGCGCGGCCTCGAGGTATTCGAGCAGGTGGTGCGCCGCCTGTCGGACGGTGAGCTGGAACACGCGTCATGAAACCTCCGGCGGCGGGCACCACGCTCGCGCACGCCGTGATGAGCGTCATTCGCGCCCACGGCATCGACACCATCTTCGGCATACCCGGAACGCACAACCTCGAGCTGTATCGTCCCCTTGAACCGCTCGGCTTCCGCGTCGTCACGACCCGTCACGAACAAGGTTCGGTGTTCGCCGCCGATGGATGGGCGGCGACCACCGGCAAGCCAGGGGTTGTCATCACCACGTCCGGCCCTGGGCTCCTTAACGCGCTCTCCGCCGCCGCGATGGAGTGGGCGGAGTCCCGACCGCTGCTTCTGCTCTCACCCGGAGAACCGCGCGGATCGGCCAGGGCGGCGCGCATCGGCGCTCTGCACGAGACGAAGGACGCGGTCGGCGCGGCGGGCAGCGTCCTGACCTGGAGCCGCCGGGTCACGTGCGCCTCTTCCACGATGGATGCCCTCGCGGACGCCTTCGCACTGTTCGCGACAGAAAGACCCGGACCGGTCCATATCGAACTGCCGCGCGATCTGATGAGCGAGCCCTGGCCTGCGCCGGTCCCGCATCTTCCCGAGCCGCGACCGCTGCCG
>CALALQ010000032.1 GCA_937925595.1 uncultured Demequina sp.
CAAGACCGCCAAGGCGTACACCCTCCCCTCGGGCGAGAAGGTGCTCGTCAAGAAGGACAAGCCGCTCCCGAAGGCCGTCGAGAAGGCTGAGGCCAAGAAGCTCGCCGCCGTCGACATGCCCACGGGCGGTTCGGACGCGGAGCAGGACCAGACATTCAACAAGCTCGACTCCGCGGTTTCCGCAGCCGGCTTCGCCACAGGAAAGCGCACCTGCGTTGTGATGGAAGCGCAGTACGCCAACCCGAATGGCCCCGGCACCACGCTCCTGTGGGTCGCGGCTGGCTGCCCGATTGTGGACTACGAGATCCCCTACGGGACGAGCAAGAGCGCCGTCATCGCCGAGGCGAAGGCCCGTATCGCCAAGGAGTCCAACCCTGACGAGTGGGCGCTCATCGTCGAGGAGTGAGCACCCGCCGAAAAGCCCCCGGTCAGACCGGGGGCTTTTCCGTTGGTTAGGAGCAGAGTCTCGCGTTGTTATCGCCGTTGTGCTCCTTCTTGGCCGAGCCGGACCAGGCGGAGCTTCCAGTCGAGTTCACCGCCTTCACGTACACCTGGAGGGCCAGCAGCCCACGAGTGCCGTCGCCGTAGCATCCAAGGCCGAAGGACGGGCTGGTGCTGTCCGGGACAGTCTTGTCCTTCGTGTAACCGCCGGAGAAGAACACTCGCGCGTAGCTCTGGTACTTGCTCGCGTAGGTCACCTTGCCCGAGCTCCACGCAGCCTGCGCGATACCGCGACCGTTCTCACCGGCGTACAGCTTGGTGATCTTCACACTGGTCGGTGCGGCAGGCTTCGGGAGGGCGCGGGTGCTGGTGGTCTTGAACGCCTCCTTGACGGGGCCCTTCTTGTCGCCCACGGCGCAGGCGTACTGGACCTCGACACGGCCGTTGTAGCCGTAGCCGATGTCGCGGATGTACTTCATGTTGGAAGAACCGGAGGCGGAGTACCAGTCGGAGGCGGCGGAGGTGTTCGGCTTCCACGCCGTCCAGGTGCCGCTTCCCTGCTGGCCGGTCACACGCCACCGGAACGTGGTCCCGGTCGGGCAGGCGGTGGACACCGAGACACCACCGGACATCGCGCCCGAGCTCTGGTTCAGGGTCGCCAGAGCCGTCGCGGACGCAGCGGGAATGGCCCGGGCTGCGGTGGTGGCCGTAACGGTCGCCGACGAACCCTTCGCGTACGAGGTCGCGCAGATGTACTGGACCTTCGCGGTGGCCTTGTCGGCGTAGCCGATCTTCCGGGCGTTGACGGTCTTGCTGCTGGTGTACCAGTCGCCGATGGCGCCGGCGCCGGGGGCGGTGCCGCTGTTGGGCTTCCAGGCGCTGTAGTCGCCGGAGTTCTCCCGCGACTGGTAGCGCCACCGGAACGTGGTGCCGTCCGGGCACTTCTCGAGCACCTTCACACCGACGGTCACCTGACCGGTCGGGTCGTCGAGCTTGACGACGGCTTCGGCCTTCGGGGTCGGGATCTCACGGACCGGGGTGGTCGCGTTCTGCTTGTCGGACGCGGACTTCGCGAACGGGGTGGCGCACAGGTAGTGGACCTTGACAGTTGCCTTGTTCTCCCACTTGATCTTGCGGGCGTTCTTCGCGCCGGTGGCGCTGTACCAGGACAGGATGCCGTCCTTGTCGAGGGTGGTGCCGTCGGTCGGCTTCCACGCGCTGTACTCGCCACCGGTCTCAATGGACTGGTAGCGCCAGTAGAACGTCGTCCCGGTGGGGCACTTGTCGATGACCTTGATGTTCGCGGTCACCTGCCCGTCCGTCTTGTCGAGCTTGGCGATCGCTTCGGCGGACGGGACGGTGTCGATGGGGCGGACCTTCGGTGCCGCGTCCGCGGTGGTCTTCGGGCCGTCTGCCCACGGGGTGGAGCAGTACGCGGTCGCTCCCATCTGGAACTGGGCGCCCTGGTACATGTTCGCTGCCCACTTCCAGGTGTTGGACCCGGCCTTCGCTGCCTTGAAGTCGCCGAGAATCCAGGAGCCGGTGCCGTTGAGCTTGCCGCGGTACTGGGCGACGTAGCCGGTGCCGGCTGGGCAGGCGCCGAGGGACGCGGTCAGCTCCGCGTCGTTGGTGGTGACCAGGGCCACCTTCGGGCTCGTCACCGTCGGCTTGGTGGTGATGGCACGGACGGTGTTCCCCTTGGCCCAGGGAGACCAGCCGCTCTTCATGCCCCACGGCGACTCACAGCGGATGCGCCCGCGGGCGTCCACGCGGGCACCTTGGTCGACGGCCGCTGACACCGAAGCGGTGGTGGATGTGGTCCCCCAGGCGACAGCATCACCCGTGAGGCGGGTGTCACGCTGCTGCTGGTATGCCGTGGTCAGCGGTGCGGAACAGGTGGTGGTGAGCTTGGAGACGGCGTTGGAGCCGGAGACGGTGACCGTCATCGTGGTCGTCGGGAAGACGCTGTCCATGACCGCGTCGAGGTAGCCGGAGGCCTTCCCTGCCTCGGACTGGTTCCGTTCCGTCACGCAGCGCGCCTGGACTTCCACCTGGTAGCGGGCGCCGGGAGTGAGGGAGGTCACATCGAGGGTGTTCTTCGTGTCCCACTTTGAGAACGCCCCGTACTCAGGGAACGTCTTACTGATCGCGCTGCGGTAGCGGAACCCGTACTGCGGGGTGGTATCCGCGTAGCAGGAGGCCGCCGCGGTCGCGCGAAGACCCTCGCCCTGAGCCTTCACATCCAACGTCGGCGCCGGGGTAGGGATAGGGGTCAGGTATGTCTTCGGGGCGACGTCGATGGTCGCCGACTCGTCCGCGCCACGCACGCACTTGACCTGCGCCTTGAACTCGTACAGGGCGCCGGCAAACGCAGGGCGGACGGTCAGGGTCCGTTCGGTGCTCCAACCCCAGCCACCCCATTCGCGTTCGGCGGCGGTGTCCGTGTAACGGGAGGCGATGCGGTACTGAGCTGTGCCGTACTGGCAGACCCCCTGACTGACCGTCGCGGTCAGAGCCATGTTCGGGTGGTCGCCTGTCCGTGCGATCGACAGCGTCGCACCTGTCGGGTCAACGAGGTCGACGATGCCGTCACAGACGACCTCGAGGACGTCTTCCTCACTGGCCCCATCCTTGATGGCGAGGTGGTTGGTGCTGGTGCCGAAGAACTTGCCGGACTCGGAACGGGTCGCCGCGCACCAGCCCTTCGCGGTCACGTCCATCCGGAGGGTGACACCCTGAGAGAGCTCGACGGCGGTGCCCCATTCGGGGTCAGCGGCGAGGGTGGGCAGGTCAAGAGCCCACTCCCCTTTGATGTCGTAGTACGCGGACTGGGCGTCGCGGATCGCTCCGAGGTCGCCGATAGCGAGGGAGTCCTGGGCTTGCGCGACCCATCCGGGCACGGCGATGAAGCCGACGGCGGCGCCTACGGCGACGGCGGCGACTGCACCAAGAGCGAGGAACGGGTTGGCCACGGGAACGGTCCTTTCACGGGCGGGCACTCTGTACCCTGCGGCAGATGAGCTGCGGCCGTGACCGTTCCGTTACTTGGGGAGTTTCCCGTTCCAGACCTTCATCCCGAACGCGAGCAGCGCAGCCGCAGCACCCCCTGGGTCTTCCCCATCCCCTGGGCCATGCAGTTCGCCATCAGTTCGATGTCGCCGCGGTAAAGGAACTTGAACTTCTTGTGCGCGCGGACCTTGTCGATGCCGACTGCGAATTGCTTGACGTGCGCGATCTCGTGGAAGATGACCCAGTTCTGGTACGCGCGGGACTTGCTGGCGAGGGACTTGTTCAGCCAGATGGTGCTGATGCTGCCGCATGCCACCGACCCGCACGCAGCGTACGAGTCGTGACGGATCTCGATGTGCTTGCCGGCGTACTTGTCGATGGTGAGACGGAAGTGACGCAGCCAACCCTTGTACTGGGGCTGCCGCTTCTTCCACCGTTTGATGTCAGCGTTGACCATGGCGGTCTGGTTGCGCACCGTGTTCGTCACGGTCGTGATGGAGGCGGCCTTCGACGAGGTCTTCGCGACGGTCTTCTTCGCCTTCTTCATCGCCTTCCGCAGGTCCGCCGAGCCCACCTTCCCCTTGGCCTTCTTCACCGCGGCCTGAGCTTTCGCGTACACCTTCTTGTAGGTGGTGACCGCCTTCTTCCGCTCCTTCGCGGCCTGCTTCTTCGCCGCCGCCTTCTGGTCGGCGATCCTCTTCGTCTCGTCGGCGACGTACCCGGTCCAGGTGGTGAGGGTGCGGGCATAGCTGGCCATGTCGAACGCGGCCGCCTTCGGGTTGGTGAGGAGAGCCTGCGCGGCCTTCGTGTTCCGGGCCAGGACAGTGACCTGGTACGAGTCACGACCCTTCGCGGCTTTCAGGGCCTTGCTCGCCTTGGTCACGGCCGCCTTCAGGTCAGCAGTGGCCTTCGCGAGCGCGGAGGCCGCCCGGTCGATCGCGTCGAGGGCGTTGTTGACGGTGGCGGTCGCGTTCCGGATCCTGGTCGCGTACAGGTTCACGTCGGTCGCTGTCAGCTCCATCTGCCCGACGTTGTTCCGCCCGACGGCCAGAGCGTTGTGCAGGTCGTCGAACCCGGTCACGTTCCGGGTGCCGGCCCGTGCCAGTGCCTTCTCCCCCGCGGTGACCGCCTCACGGTAGGCGGCGAGCGCGGT
Organism: uncultured Demequina sp.; assembly: GCA_937925595.1. The sequence goes on from CALALQ010000032.1 coordinate 4,604, forward strand.
CTCGTACGCGTCGGAGGTGACGGAGGCTGCGGCGGGTGCAGCGAATGCGGGGGCTGGGACAGCACCCAGGCAGAGGGCGGTGGCGAGGAGGGCTGCGGTGACAAGGCGCGGGCGTCGCCGCAGGGTCCTTTCGGCTGATGCCTTGAACCCTGCGGCGACGCCCGCAGTGTGTGCTGGTCGGGTTAGGGGAGCTTGCCGTTCCAGACCTGCTTGCTGAACTTGAGCTGCGCAGACGAGCAGGGCATGGAGTAGCCGGGGTGGCCCATGGCGCGTGCCATGCAGTCAGCCATCCGTTCGATGTCGCGGCCGAACAGCTTCTTGAACGTCTTGTTCTTCTTCAGCTTGCCCATGCCGACAGCGAACTGCTTGAAGTGGCCGAGCTCGTGGTGGATGACGTAGGTGCGGTCACCGGGCGAGTAGTTGAGGATGGCCTTGCTGATCCAGATGGTGCCCTCGTCGGCGCAGGCGATGCTGCCGCACGCGGCTCGTGCGTCGTGGAGGAGGCGGGTGGACCCGTACGCGTGCTTGTCGATGAGGAGCCGGTACGGGCGGGTCCAGCCTTTGAGCTGCTTGCGGTTGTTCTTGTACTGCTTGAGGTGCTTCTTGGCGAGGAAGGAGCGGAAGTCAAGCTCACCGTTGAGCTTGTTGAGCTGGATGGGGTTGGTCTTCTTGGAGGCGAGGGCTTTGGTGACCTTGTCGATGTAGTGCCGGAGCTCCTTGGTGGGAGCCTTCCCCTTCACCTTCTTCAGCCAGGACTTCCCCCGTTTGAGTTCCTTCTTCGCCCACTTGACGGCCTTGACCATCTCCTCGTTCTCGCGGTACACGGCGTAGTTGGCTTCGTTCATCCGGTCGAGGGCTTTGTCGGCGCGGGCGTAGGTGATCTTCGGGTCTTTCAGGAGCGCGCGGGCAGCACGCAGTTCCTTCTTGAGCGTGGAGACGTACGTGGATTTGCGGCTGCCGGCTTCGTCGAGGAGCTTCTTGGCTTGGGTGACCTGTTTAGCCAGGGGCACCGCTGCGATGTCGATGTTGTCGAGGACGAGGCTGAGGTTGCCGGTCGCCTTCTGGATGATGCGGGTGTGCTTCTTGACGCCGGAGACGGTGGGGGCGTCCTTCACGTAGGCGGCGGCTTCGGTGAGTGCGGTCCGCAGGGCGGTGCGCTTCGCCCCGCCGCGACCGTCAGCGCGAGTCAGGGCGGCCTTGGCGGCGGTGACCGCGTCCTTGTACCCGGCGAGCGCTTCGTCGAGCTCGGTGACAGAGGTCTCGACGGGTGCGACGGCGGCGGGGCGTTCGGGTGCGGCGGTCGCTGCGGTCGGGGTGAGCAGGGACACGGTGAGGGCCGCGGCGAGCGCGGCGGCGGTCAGGGTGGGCATTCGTTTCATGTGGTGGTGTTCCTTCGTGGTGGGTGGTGTCGCTCGTGCAGGTGGGTCAGGCCGCCTGCACGAGCCCTACTCGCTTGCAGGCTTCGGCCATGAGGCCTTCCATGACCTGGGCGAGGTTCATGAGGTCGCGGTCGGCGCCGACGGCGACGCTGTTGGAGTCGTCGCCGAGGATGGCGGCGAGGGTCTCCCCCTTCTTGGCGAGGGTTCCCTGGATGTGCTCGTCGAGGGTGCCGAGGGCGAGGAGGATCTCGGCGTGAACGTCACGCTGCTGCCCGATGCGGTGCTGTCGGTCCATTGCCTGGAGCATGAGCGCGGGGGTCCAGTCACTCTCGACGAAGATGGCGTTGGAGGAGCGGGTGAGGGTGATGCCGACACCGGCGGCGGTGATGGAGCAGATGAGGACGGGGATCTTCCCTGCCTGGAAGTCGTCGACCAGGCGCATCCGCTCACCGTCGGAGATGCCTCCGGCGATGACGCCGGTAGGCACCTTCGCCTTCTTCGCGGTCTCGTGGAGGGCGGCGATGACCTCCTTGTGGTGTGCCCATACGAGGACGGGCTCGTCAGGGTTTCCCTTCACCCATTCCGACACCATCTCGATCGCGTAGGGGACCTTGGTGAGCCCGGCCGCCATGCGCAGTTGGGAGGCGAACCGGATGTTCTCGCCGGAGAGGGTTTCGATCTCGTCCGGGTTCGGCCAGCGGCCTTCCTGGTTGCGGAACTGTTCGAGGATCTTCACGAGGTTGTCGATGACCTCGGAGTGGGTGCGCTTGTACTCCTTGAGGTCCACGTCCAGTTCGATGGAGGTGATGTGCTTCTCCGGTAGGAACGGGAGGACGTCCTTCTTCGCCCGCCGCATCCAGACGTGCTCGTTGAGCATGCGGTGCAGGTGCGGGAGCGCGGCCTTCTTCGGGTGGAATCCGCCGAACTTGTCTCGGCGGACGTACTTCTCGAGGAAGGGGCCGGCGCCGCCGAAGACGGGTCCGAGGTGGCCGGTGAATTCGAGGATGGGGACGAGCTCGTGGGGGCCGGCGAGGACGGGGGTGCCGGTGATGGCGATACGGCGGGCTTGCGGGCTGAGGGCGGCCATGTCGAGAACCGCGTCGGACCGCTTGGAGCCCATCGTCTTCATGCGGTGCGCTTCGTCGTACGACACGCAGACGAGAGTGGACGTGTTCATCCAGTTGCTCAGGTGGTGGATGAGGTGGCGGCGGGCGGCGAGGGTGGAGTCGGCGACGATGACCACGCGGGCCTCGTCGAGCTTCGGCTCCTTCCGGCCTGTCCGGTAGGTGGCGATCTCGGAGTCGGTCGCGAACCCGGACTTGACAACCTCACGGGCCCAGTTGGTGGTGACCACGGGCGGGCAGACGATGAGGAGCTTCTCGGACCGGAGCGCGGTCGCTGCGGCCAGGGACTGGAACGTGTTGTGGGTGACGATGTACGAGCGGGTCAGGTACAGGTGGTCGGCCGCTTCGACCCGGATGCACTGGGCTTCCTCTTCCCCGTCGGGGGTGACGGCGACGATGGTGCGGTGCTGGGCGGGCCAGGTGACCTGCCCCTCCTCCGGGTATTCGCAGAAGTAGCCGGGGTCGCAGGTGCAGTCGTCGAGGTGGTACGGCTCGCGGTGCAGGTCGGACAGGTCGGCGGGGACACCTACCTCGATGCTGACGAAGAACGGGTTGCCGGGGATGGCGCGGACCTCGGCTGTGCCGCCGAGGGACTGGACGAGTTCGACGAACGCGTCGGCGCTGCGGACGCTGAGCTTGACCGGTTCGAGCGACGTGTAGTCGTACTCGGAGTTCCAGTCGAAGTGGCCGACGCTGCTGAGCACACCGTCGAGGAAGTGGAGACGGGCGACCGGGTCGGCAGGCATCGCCACGGTGTCCAGCTCGTGCGCGTGCCACTGCCCGAGGGTGCGGGCGTGGTCGTCGGTGATGTCGTGGAGGAAGCCGGGGCCTTCGAACCGGACGGGCCGGGTCAGCGGGATGTGGGGACGCTCATGCGAGGCGCACGTCTTGAGGCGTTCAGCGATCTGCTCGGTGGAGAGGACCGCGTCTGTGGCGCCGTTGAAGCGGACGGTCTGCCACAGGTGCTCGGCGGTGACGCGGGAGAACGTGCCGTCGTCGAAGTGGACCTTGAAGATGGGGAGCTTCCCCTGCGGGTACACGGCAAGGACCGTGGTGGGGAGCCCGTCAGACCCGACGACCTTGTCGCCGACGCGCAGGTCACCCATCGGGCGGAACCCGGTCGGGGTGAGGACTGGCTCTGTCAGCGGGTGCGCCTTGCCGACGCCGGGGCTGTCGGCCAGGAGGGTGTGACCTGCGGCGACACCGTACGCCCCGATGACCTGGTACGGGAACAGGTCCACACCGAACTTCCCGACCGGGCCTCCGAGCTTGTCCTGGATGGCTTTCAGGTGCGGGACGACCGTCTTCGGGTCCAGCGCGTTCGACAGGGCTGAAGCGTGCGGGCCGAGCTCGGGGGAAAGCAGCGGGCTGATGGACCGCATCTCGTAGGACCGGTCGATGGACGCCTGGTCCCACAGGATGCCCGGGCGTGGGGCGGCGCCGTTGACGACGTCTAGGACGGGCATCTTGATGAGCCCGCGTTCCTTGTCCCAGGTGCCGGCGTTGTCGATGAGCTTCTGGGTACCTTCCCACCCGCAGAAACGGGGGCGGACGAGAACAGTCCGCTGGTTGGAGGCGAGCATCGTGACCGGCATGTAGAGCTGTTCGAGACTGACGATGCCTGCCAGCTCCCCCTCGTCGGGGAAGATGACCTCGAACCCGGCGGCGGCAAGCATCCGATCGGGGTTCGGGCCAACACTGTTGACCTCCCATGCGGACACGTCCGGGTTCCACCGGCGGCCGGGCAGCTGCTTGCACCAGTCGACGAGGGACTGGCCGGTCTGCGCGTGCCGCATCCCCATCGCGAAACGCAGATACAGGAGCGGCTGACGGATCGTTCCAGTCAGCTCGGCAGTGCCGACGTACGTCATCAGGGCGGTAGTCACCTTCTCCCTATGCGCAGCCGGCGACCGTTTCCCGGGTCACGGCGCAAGAAAGCCGACGGCCGGAGGCACCGTCGGCTTTCTGCCCGTGACGGTCACTTGGCGGTACGAGCCGCCCACTTCTCGTCGGCGATCTCCTCAGACAGCGCGTTGACAATCTCGTACCCACCGACGGCGTACCCACGCCAGGACAGGGACCGGATCTTGTCGCTCGCCATGAGCGCCTGAGGAATCTCGTCGACGAGCTGCACGTTCGGGTCGAAGTCCACGCCGGCGTCCTTGAACGCCTTGACGGCTCGGGCGACTGCGTCCTGCTTGGTTTCGTCGGAGAACTCGCGGCGGACGAAGACGTAGTCGGGCCCGTAGCTGATGGACTGCGGGATGCCGTCTGCGTCGAACCCGGACTTCTGGACGTAGTTCTTCATGTCGGTCATGCCATCGAAGGTGGCGCTGGCGTATGCCTTCGCGACCGGTTCAGCCTCGGACAGGGGTGGGCCGTCGACGTAGGAGATGTCGGTGGACGCGCCACCGGCGTACGAGTTCCCGCGGACGGAGAACTTCGCGCTGGGGAACGCGGCTTTCAGGTCACCTCGGATGAGCGCGTTCGTCTCCTTCAGCGGGATGTACTTAGTGGGGCGGAGAGCACGGATCTGCTGCAGCGCGCGGAGGCGGTCCTCTTCGAGCGCTTCGTCCCAAACCGCTTCGGTGAGAGGTCCGAGGCGCGCATCCTGCCGCTCACGGTCCCAGCGGATGCTGTCCTCATGTTCTTCGCGGGAACGAGCGATCTCCTCGGCGATGGCCTCAGCGAAGTTCCCCTCGGCGCGGAGCTGGTTCGCCCAATCGAGGAGGTACTCGGTGCCTTCCTTGCCATACTCGGCGACGGTTGCGCCGCGAGCTTCGAGGATGTCGCGAACAGCCTTCTGGTTCTCCACGTCAGCGGCGGTCTTCGCCATCGGCATCCGGTACTCCGGCTCGACAGGCTGACGCGCCAGCCACTGCTCACGGGAGACCCGCTCCGCTTCCTTCCGCTCGAGGCCATTCCAGATTTCGGCGCGGGTCTTCTCGGGGATGGCGTCGTAGTCGAGGCCTGCTCGGCGGAGCAGGTCGGTGTACTGCCCCATGGTGAGGTTGTGGTGCTGCTCCTCCGGCGATCCGGTGTACGTGTCGACGGTCTCGCGGGCGAGGACCGCTTCCGTCTCGGCTACCGCGTCGTCGAGCTCACCGAGCTCGTTCATCTGCTCGAAGACTTCCTCGAGGGTCAGCACATCGTCTTCGGTGTCCACAGTGAGGTGGGCGCTGTCGCGAAGGTCACGGGGCTGCTCCCCGAACGTGCCCGCCTTCTTAGGGCCGTTGCCCCTGCTGCGGAACTGCTCGATCTTCGAGAGGCGGGTCGCTTCGGCGTGCGCGTCACGGCGGGCCTGGAAACGGGAGGTTGCGTCGATGAGTGCCATGCCTCACATGTGCGCGGCGGCGAGCGGAAACGTGAGTGCCCCGAGAACGCGAGAACGGCCGCGAAGGTCGAGCCGCGGCCGTTCTCAATATGTGGATGTTTCGGTCAGACGTCAGCCTTCAGCTCGAGGCGGTCAGTGCCGAGCGGGGACAGTTCCTGGTCGCGGAAGTCACGGATGTCCGTTGCGACCATCGGAAGTTCGTCCCAGTCGATGCCGCCGAAGCCGGCCGCCTCGACCCGCGCGTCGAACTCGGCCTTGTCCTTCTCGTACTGTGCGAGCTTCTGCTTGTGCGCTTCGGCCTCGTCCTCGCCCGCGCCCCAGAGGAGGTACGGGTATTCGGGCTCTTTGCGGGCACGCTCGCCGGGGACCCGGAGCTCCATGCGATCTGTCATGACCGCGCCGCTGGCGAGGCGAATCTCTTCGATGTGCAGGCCCTCTTCGCCGTCCGGGTGCTCGACGAGGATGACCGATGAGCCCGCGGGAACTGCGCGGCGGATCGCGTCGATCGCGGCGGGCTGGATGGCCGCCTCAGCGTCGCGCTTGGCCTGCTCCAGCTGCTTGAGCGTGTCCTTGTCGGACTTGTCTGCCTTCGCGAGCGCCTCCTGCGCGTCCCAGAACGTCTGGAGCGCGGCGTCCAGTCCGGCGCGGAACGCCAGCGGGTCCGCCTCGGGTGCGGGCGCCGTTTCAACGGCAGGTGCGGGCGCAGCAGCGGGGGCGAGGACCCAGTTGCCGCTTCGGCGGGGCGTCTCGGTGAAGTCGGCGTGCTGGTAGCCGGTGACGTTGGAGGCTGCCCAGTCGATCGTCTCCATGTCGATGCCTTCGTCGGTCGCGTCGTCGAAGTCGAGCTCGGTCCCGTCTTCCAGGCGAACGCGACGGACCGTCAGCCACCCGCCACCGGCGTCGTAGTTCTCCTCAAAGATGAGGGTGGCGCCGGCGGGGACGAGGCCGCGCATCGTGTCGACGAGCTGCTCGGGGGTCCGCTCGCTCATCGGGATCTCCTCCATTGCGGCGGCGTTGGCGGCGAGGTCGGCTGCGACCTTAGTCGCGTCGCCGTTCACCTTGCCGAGGAAGGAGCCGCTGTTGCCGTTGCCGGACGCCCCACGGATCATCTGGGTGTTGTCGTGTGTCATGCCATCCATGTACGCGGGGTGACCGGCAAACCCGACGTCGGCTGCGCATGTAGTCCTTGACGCTCGCGCCCGCGGGTGCACGAAAGGAACGCCCGTGGCAACCATCGAATACCGGACGCTCACGCTCGAGGAACTGAAGTCACTGCCCGACGGCACCGTAATGCTGCGGACGTGGACTTTCGACCCGACCCCTGAGGTGCTTCGACGGGTTGCCGGCTACGGCTGGGAGGTGCTGACCGACCTCCCCGAAGACGGCCAGACCTGGCGGGTCGAGATCGACGAGGTCGTCCTCGTGCCCCAGACTCTGTTCGCCGTCGTGTACATCCCGAAGGACTGACCGTGGCTACCACTCTCGACTACCGGCCGATGACCCTCGAACAGATCGAGGCGTTTCCGGAAGGGACCGTGCTCGCGCTGACGTGGGGGCATGACCCGGAGCCGGAGCTGTTCCGCTGCCAGCCGAGCGCCCGGGAACCGCGGTGGGGGATGCTGACCTCCGCTGCCGCCGAATACGGCGAGTGGGAACGGTGGTCCGACAGCGAGGTCCACTCCGAGCACGCCCTGTACGCCGTCATCTACACCCCGGAGGCCGGACAGTGATCGACATCGAGAACACCGACGACGCGATCGCACGCGTCGGAGACCTCGCGGCGGAAGCTGCGCGCCTGGCCGCTGAGCCGGGCACAGCCATCATCCCCGCTGGCGCCGACCAGGCCGCCATCGTGAAAGCCGGGATGGTGGAGAAGCGTGCCGCGCTGCTGCGTCAGAAGCAGGAGGTGGAGCGTGCGACGGCTGAGGCGAAAGCGCTCATCGAACAGCAGATGAAGGATCTGCAGCGCAAGCTCGCTGAGCAGCAGGCGCTTCTGGCACCGGCGATGAAGCAGCTCAAGCTCCTCGAAGACGGTGTGGACGCCATGAACATCTACCTGGGCCGTGACGAGGAGATCATCGTCGTCCGGGAAGGTGAGCGTGCGCCGGAGTCCGAGACCATCTGTGTTCGCCAGCAGGTGCTGTCGATGGCGGAGGAGTCCCTTATCGCTGTGGACAAGGACGGCATGGACTTCCAGCACATCGACGCGTTCGTGGACTGGCTTGCCCGGTCCGACGAGAACCTGGACCAGATCATCCCGGAGACCAAAGCGGTCGTCGCCATCATCCCCCGCCGTGCCGAGAAGAAGTACGCGGACCCGTGGAAGGCGATGGAGGCCGACAGGCTCAACGCGCAGACGTGGTGGGTCATCCGCAACGGTGAGAGCGTGTGGCTGACGACGACCCAGTTCACCGTCGGGAACACGACCGTCCCGTCCGCGAAAGACTTCACCGACCTGTTCGTCAAGAAGGGACGGTTCGGTGACCCGGACCGGAAGCTCGAACCGGGAAGCCCCGAGTGGGTGAAGGCGGAGGAGACCGCTGACGCTCGCACCCGCCACTACATGAAGGTCGCTCTCCTCTTGCAAGGACTCCTGGACCGGACGACCGTGTTCCACCCGCACCCCGGTGTCAGCTTCCTCGACCAGGCCCACTACGACCAGGGGCTCGTCCGGGTCATCCTCGACGGGGAGAACCAGCTGACCGACGGCCGCCTTCCGTTCAAGGAGTGGCGCAAGGAGCGGGTCGCGCAGATGCATCCCGGCATGCGGGTCATCGGAGCGTTCGCGCAGCGGATGCGGACCCTGAACAGCCGGGACTACCCCGCGGACGTGCGCCCCACCGGCTCGACACCCGACAACAACGTCCCGTACACGGTCCGGGCTACCAGCCGGTCCTACTACGACTGGGAGTTCTCGTTCGAGCGCGGCAACATCTTCGACCAGAAGACGTGGGAGTACCGCCCGGCGAAGAAGAAGGCGACCGGGTACCTGCACAACACCTCCGACTGGTGGCTGCCGCTGGACACCATCACCGAGGACGAGATCCGCTACTACCTGACCGCGCGCAGCCAGCGTGACGGCGGGTACCTCGACATGATTCCCGCCCTCCGCGCCGCGCTCGAAGTGAAGACCGCGGAGCGTGAAGCCGAGGCCCCGTTCCGCACCGCCCTCATCGACGCGCTCACCCGCGAGACGGACGCCGAGGGTGTCGACACCGAAGCGCTGGCCGACGACCTCATCCGCTGGTACAAGACCGCCAACCAGGTCCACCGTGCGCTCACTGAGGACGAGTCGAAGGCTGCGAAGCTCATCCTCACCGAAGCTCGTCGCCGCGCCCGCGGCGAGGACAAGGACACGGGGACTGTCGCAACCCTCCTGGCCGTGCACCCGGACGCCATGGTCGTCGCCCGCCGGTCGTCGGACTTCGTCGTCGCAGTCCCAGAGGTGAGCGAGTTCCCCGCCCGGGACAAGGTGTTCACGCGCCTGTTCTTCTACACACCTGCCGGGAAGCTGAAGGAGACCCGCGAGTGGACGGCGCTGACCCGCGCGCAGGTCGCCCGCTGGTCCGTGCTCCACCAGACTGACACCTGGGACGACTGGCCGTTCAACCCGGACATGCGTCAGCACTACACGGATGACGAGCTTCGCCACGTCGCCCGGCACATCACCGGTCACGCTCCGGGAACTTTCCGGATCGTCGTGTCCCCCAACAAGGAGGGTGAGCGTGCGCACGGGAAGGCGATGATCTCCGACGGTGACGAGATCCGGAGCCTCATCTTCGGTGTCGACCGGGTGAAGGGCGACATGGTTGTCCGCGTCGGCTGGAACAATGCCCGCAAGGTGGACATGCGTGGGGACCGGGAGCCGTACTGGGAGACCCAGTATTGGGGCGACCCGAACAAGAACGCCGTCATCTACTCCGACGACGCCGGACTCACCGCCGCGACCGCCATGCTCGAAGCGGCGCGCACGGAATACCAGGAAAGCCGAGCGCGCAGTGACCGCGCCATGGTCGAGTTCATGAAGATCGAGCACGCGTGGGAGGACGAGGAGCTCGAGCGGATGAAGGCCCGGTTCGTAGAAGACTTCGGTGACATCTCCCTCTGGGAGGGCCACCTGAAGACCATCAAGAAGCCGGTCTACCCGCACAGGTGGAAGGGTGACACCGCATTCCGGGAGGCCGTGAAGACCCTCATCGAACGGAACGTCGAGTTCGACTTCGCCGGCCTCACCGTACGGGATGTGCTCACGGCCGCCGGCGCCGATGTCTCGTCGGTCGACGAGTCGCTGCTGCACCTCATCCCCCACCCGAAGAAGGACGACAATGCCTAAGCTCGCCGACACCTCCTACGACATCGGCCGAACACTGACCCGCCGGATCCTCGACAGGCTCGGGCTCGACGACGGGCACGTTCAGGTGCTGGAGCAGTCATGGGACTTCGGCGGCGGCTGCACGACCTGCAGCTACCCGGAGTCAGGGTTCCAGGTGCTCGTCAACGGCGAGCAGGTGTGGCCGTCGAAGGAGTACCTCGACCAGCACGGCGGCGTCTACTTCGCCGACACGGAAGGGTACGTCGAAGGCCGGAAACTCACTGTGTACGGGATGTTCGACAAGTGGCTGAACGGTGAGGCACTCGTCTACGACGAGGACACCGAAGAAGACGACGACTGAGGCAGGTCCGTCCGGAGCTTGACGAACCTCACCGGGTGCCGGAACGAGTACCCGGTCCGGGCAGCGTCGGCGGACACTTCCGCCGGAACCGGCTCGATGAGGGTCAGCACAACCGGCTCCCGGGTCTTCCTGAACCGGCTGACCACGGACGACGACACCACCTCCGGCCACGGGTGCGCCCGGCGGGGTGGGCGGATGAGCCCTGCGACCGTCCGCGCTTGCGCCGGCGTCAGCGGTGTCGTCCTCCCGACGATGCGGAGCTTCCCGTCCACGACCTGACCGATGATGAGCTCCCGCGGCCGCGACAGCGACCCGGTGACTGCACCGACAGTGACATCCACGGTCTCCCACCGTTTCGTCTTCACCCAGTCCCGCTCCCCCGGCCGGTAGGCCTGCGCGCCACCCTTGGTGACGATCCCTTCAATGCCGGCGGCCGCCATGTCCTCCATCCACGAGACCGCCTCATCGCGGTCGCGCGTCACCGGGGACAGCGAAAGTGGCGGCCGCCAGTCGAGCGCGAGCTCTTCAAGGAGCGCTCGGCGGACATCGAACGGGTGATGGCGGATGTCACGGCCGGCGACCTCCATCACGTCGAACAGCACCAGCGACGCTGGCGATCGCTCCGCGAACGCTGCCTGCCGGGCCTTCCCCGCGTTCAGGCGGCGCAGCAGGATGTCGAAGTCGAGGCGCCCGTCAGCCCAGGCGACCACTTCCCCATCAAGGGTGACCCCGTCGGGCAGTTGCGCGGTCGCGGCATCCGCGAGCTCAGGGAACGCAGCGGTCATGTCGGTGCCATGGCGGGACCAGATCGTCGCCTGCCCGGTGGCGACACGGGTGACAGCGCGGAACCCATCGAACTTCGGCTCATACCGGCAGCCGCCGGGCAGCGCGCCCCCAGCAGGCAACGAGCGCGTGGGGCGCGCAAGGACCGTGCTGGCAGGGTTCATGCCCGGACGCTATCGCGGGAGGGCCCCCGCTTCGAGGGCCTTGCCCTGGCCGGTCGGCCGCGAAGTGGAACAGTGCGTCCCTACTTGCAGGATTCGAGGGTGTTGCGGAGCGCCTCGGACGGGTTCCATTGCCACCCCGGAATCCTCTGGAGTCGCTCCGCTCGGCTAGCGCGCAGGCGACCACGGCGGTAGTCGTACCGTTGTTTCGACGCCCAGTCCCCCAGATTGACTTCTCCGACAATGGCCGCACTGGGCACTAGGCCCTCGTCTCGTGCGTAAGATTCCGCTATGTCAGCAATTCGTGCCCATCGCGCATCGTCCGCGATGGCGCGGGTAGACTCCCAATGCCAACCGGGCGTCGCTTCCAGGGCGGCAATTTGGTAAGCGGGCATCGTGCCAGACCGATAACGCGATCGCATCGTCGCGGCCCAGTTACCGACCCCAGTGGACGAGGCCGTGAGGTCACCACCGGCCCGTAGATGCGCCGCCACGTCTTCCAGCCGCTCGTAGAAGTTGCGCTGATACCGAGCCAGGTTGTACTGCGGTTCCCACTCCCACCCTGGCATCTGGCGGAGACGATCGACGCGAGTCCGCGGCAGCAGCCCACGACGGTAGAGATCCCGTTGCCTCCATGCCCAATTTCCAACGCGGGCGCCGGAGTCGTCGACATAGGCGTTTGGGAGCTGTTCGCCAGCGGCGATGAGAGCTTGAACTCTCGAAGCCATCGCCTCCCATTCCTTGTCTGTGTCCATCTCTAACGGAGCCATCTCTGAGACCGGGGGTGCTGCGAAGTCGTCCGAGACGGGGTAGCCGCGAGAACGTAGATGAGCCGCCGTCAGGACCGCGACCTCGACGGCTGAGGAAGACTCGGGCACAACAAGGTCGCCTCCCAGCAACGGTTGAAGCGGCGCCTCCCGAACTCGGACTACCTCGTAGCCGAGTGCTGCTAGTTCGATGGACTTCTTCTGGTCGTGCTCCTCACGGCCGGAGTGCCAGTAAGCGCCGTCATACTCAACGACAAGCTTGTGGTCCTCCCAGAGCATGTCCACCGCCCATCGCCCGATGCGACATCTGAAGTCGCCAAACGACCGGCTCAATGCCCCAGCGAGATACGCCTCAATGAGCGATTTCCGGCCGCTCGCAGGAGCTTTCCACTGCCACCCAGGAATGGCCTGGAGCATAGCGACACGCTCCTGGGATAGCTTTCCTTTCGCATAGTTCTTCCGTTGCCTGCTGACCCACTGGCCCAAAGCATGCCCGTCAACGTCCACGAAGTGCTGAGGAACATTCGCGGTGCCAAACTTGGTATGAAACGCGCAAAGGCGGTCAAGGTTTTCTCCCCAGTCCCGATTTGTCCGGCGTTGCCTCTGCCTACCCTGCTCCATGAGGATGTCTCTTTCGCCGAAATCTCCGGGCCGCCACTGCCATCCGTCGACGGATTGAAGTAGACGAGCCCGGCTATCGGTAAGTGATCCAGACCCATAAGCCTTCCGCTGGCGTAGAATCCAGCTCGCCAGCTCGTCACTGATCTGCTGACGGTCAATCGACCTCGCCCGAAGTTCTTCCAGGCGCAAGGCCCACTGGCGGTCGCGCAAGGTTGCCCATTCCCACCCCGGTATTGCGTCCAGCATCTGACGATGCTGCTCAGTCAGGGTGCCGCGATTACCAAATCGGACCTGGTTGGAGACCCAGCGCCGCGAATTCGCCGAGAGGGCCTCAAGGCTGAGCCGGCCGGTGCCGATCTCAGCCTTGAGGTGGCTGTACGAGGCCAACCACGCCTCCTCAGCTGCATCGTTCAAGTGTCCCCCGGAGCATCTCGATGTCTGCAGAGGGGGCCGTCAGCCCGTAGTTGGCGAGGATGTGGGTGTGCCGGATGGCGTACTCGCAGTCGAACCCGCGGTTGCCGGCGTTACGGGGCATCCACTTCGCGGGCCCCTTGTCGGATTTGGACGCGTTGACTGCGCCTGACACTGAGAGGAGGTTCGCCGGGTCGTTCGCGAACTGCTCGCGGCGCTCGTCGTCCCACTTGTACGCGCCGCCCTTCCAGGCGCCGGACAGGGACACGATGTGGTCGATCTGGACGGCCTGGGAGGTCTTCTCACCGAACGTGAACTTGATGGTCTTGCCGGTGTACGGGTCCTTGAGGACACCGGAGAGGACCTTGCAGCCGTCCTCGGTCTTCACCTTCGTCAGGTCGCGGGCGAGGATGTCGTCGCGGGTGCGGCACCCGTTGCCGTCGACGTCCGCCCATGCGGGACCGAACTCGTCCCGACGGTAGTCGGGGACGCGGGTGGCAGGTGTCGCCTTGATGGTGTCCAGGCCTGCGAGGGCGGCGGCGACACGCTTGCTCTGCGACTTCAGCTCGGCCTTCTTGCCGGAGTCCTTCTCGCCCTTGGCGGGCGCCTCAGGCTCTGCGTCGTCGTCGGGGGCGGCGGTCGGGGTGTCCTCGAACGCGGGCTTGACGATGTCGACGATGCTGTCGCCGGTGCTGTTCTGGAAGAACAGGTTGAAGCCGAAAAGCACGGCGACGATGAGGAAGAAGGGGATGATGGTTCGCTGCATAGAATCCCTATGCGCAGCCGGGACCGGTCCTCCAGGTCACGCGGCTTCAGCGGTGCCCTTCGGGCTGGGCTCCTGGGTGGACTTCGCCTTCACCGGGACGCCCTCGCAGCCGAGCTTCATCAGGCACTTCGACGGGGCGGCGCCGGTGGACGTGAACATGGTCCGGTTGCACGCCGGGCAGCAGATGAGGGTGCGGAGGGTGCCTTCGCGGCCGCCGCGGGACAGGTACGGGAGGATGCCGCGGTGCGTCTCCAGTAGTCGCTGCTGCTCGTCGGAGAGCTCGACACGCTCATGAAGGGTCGAGTCGCTGACAACGCCAGCCCACGTGTTCGTCTTCGCGGCCGTCATCAGCACCAGCGCGATCTGCGCAGCCTGGATGGGCTCGGGAGCTTCCGTGTTGTGGCGGATGGTCTTGCGGACCTGGGTCTTCGCGGCCATGAGGTGTCCTTCCCACCCTGCCGGGCAGCAGGGTTCACTACCGCTATGCGCAGCGGCCCGGGAAGTGGCAGGTCACGCGTCGTCTGCGGCTTCGAGCACGTCCGCGCAGCAGGGGCATCCGTGGACCATGCCGCAGGTGTCGTGGCCGGGGATCCGGCACGGTTCGCACTTGGCCGGGTCGGAGTAGACGTACGTGGACTCCTCGCCGGCGGCACGGGTGAGCACTCCGAAGGGCCAGCAGCGCGGGTCCTCCTTGCTCACTTGAGGTTTTTGACCGTCGGGAAGTTCTCCTTGACCTTCACGATGCGGTCCTTCTCGTCGAACCACACCTGGATGGACCCAGTGGTGGCGACGTCGTTTCCGGTGCCGTCAGCGAGGCGGTACTGGGCGGAGACGGGGACGTTCGCGAAGATGGAGAAGAACTCCCCGACGCGGCCCATCCCGGCGGTGAACTGGGCGCCCTTGGTGGTCGCGGTGCCTGTCAGCTTCGCGTGGACGGTGTCAGTGCGCTGGAACACGCTCGGCTGGGTCAGGACGGGACCGGCGGCCCCTGCCTTCTTGAGCCGTGCAGCGCGGTCCTTCTCGGGCTCTTCCAGGTCCACGGTGAACCATGCCTTGACGAACTTCTCGGTGGCCTTGCGCAGCTTCGGTTCACGTTCGAAGTCGCCGTCCTGGTACTGGCCGGCTTCGTCGTCGCAGCCTTCGAACTTGTCGCACTCCACGACCTCGGGGATCTCCGGGACGACGACCTCGCCCTCTGGGTCGGTGCTCGGCTCATCCTCCGGCTGGGCGTCCGGGTCTTCGGCCTGGTCGGGGCCTGTGTCAGGGTCCGTTTCAGCGTCGGGGTCGCCGGTCTCGGTGGGGACGGGTGTCCCGCCGACGCCGATGGTGACCACCGGCTTCGGGGTCGCCGTCGCTTCCGGCTCCTGGGCTCCTCCCCCGATGGTGAGCACGTAGGCGATGACACCCCCGATCGCGGCGATGCCGACCAGGAGCGTGATGATGCGGTTCTTGTCCATGAGGTCTCCTTAGACCGCCTTGCGCCCGCCGGTCGGCTCGCGGCCGGGGACGTAGTTGAGGGTGATGCCCATGCCGGCGAGGATGGGGTCGGGGATGACGCGGACCCCGTCGATGAGGGTCTCGAAATGCAGGTGGCAACCGGAGCTCATACCGGTGTTGCCGACGACGCCGATCTGGTCGCCGGCTGCGACGACGTCGCTGACGGAGACGGTCGGCCCTGACACCGGCATGTGCGCGTAGCGGGTCTTGAAGCCTTCGCCGTGGTCGATGACGACGTTGGTGCCCCACCCGCCGTTCTGGTCGCCGACGAACGTGACGACACCGGCCGCGAGCGCGTACACGGGATGGTTGCACGCGGCCCCGAAGTCGATGCCGCGGTGGTTGGTCGGGCAGCCTGCGCACGGGGCGGCGCGGTCGCCGTACGGGCTGGTGAGCTTGATGTTCTCCCCGTCGGGTCCGAGGGGGTGGGCGACACCGGACGTGTAGATGTTTCCGCCGCCGCAGAAGTTCACGCCGGACGAGTACCGGTCGACCACGGCGGTGGCCAGCGGTTCCCACTTGTCGTACTTGTCGGGGTGCTTGGAAACCTCGACGGCCTGGGCTGCCTCACCCTTAGTCATCTGGTCCCAGGTCTTGCCGCCCTTCTTCACGTCGAAGAGGCCTGCGGGGCTGCCGCCGTTGGGACTGTCGTCACCGCCGAAGAACGCGCGGGTCTGGTACTTGATGTCCATGAGCTGTTCGACGGTTCCCCAGGAGCCGACGCGCATCTGCCAGAAGCCGAGGCTGTCGTGGTCGCTTCCGACACGGTCGTGGGGGAAGTCTTCGGATCCGGGGACGTTCGAGTTGGCGTGGTTGAGAAGGCTCGACTCTTGGAGTGCAGCCATGATGGCGACGATGAGAGCGTCGCGGTTGACGCCGGCGATGTTGGAGGCGGCCTTGACGATGGCCTGAGCGTTGGAGACCTGCCGCTCGTCGAGGGTCTGAGTCTTCCCGTCGGGCAGCTCGAACTCGGTGGTCGCGGCCGTTTCCATGGCGACGGCCGAGCCTGTCGTGGACGCGCACTGGTCCGCCTGCTCCCCGTACGTCCACTTCAGAGCGACCTCGTAGACCTGCTTGGCCTTCGACTTGGTGAGCCCGTATTCGGTGAGCGCGGCGATGAACGCGTCTCGCTCCCGGGAGGCGATGGACTTGGACGCGTCACTGCTCCCTTGGGCGTATCCGACGCCGGAGACGATGACGCCAGCGGCGCCGATGCGGTTCACGCCCTGCTTGGACAGCGCGGAATGGAGCTTCTGCAGGTCGATGTCGTCCCGCTCCTGGAAGCCGGTGAGGGCCAGGTACAGCTGCCAGGGGATCCCGGAACCGTTGGTGATGGACATGGCCTCGGAGACTTCGTCCTCGGTCTTCCCGCTTGCCATCGCGGATTGGCCGCCGAGGGTGTTGACACCGGCGCTGGTAGTGCCCGTCATCGCCATCGTGATGGAGACCGCCATGAGCGGCGGTCCCCCTGCGACCAGCAGAGCGATCGCTGCGACGACGGCGAGGACTTTGCGTCCAGCGGAGGTCTTGAGGAATCCGACGGCTGCGCCGCGGATGGCACCTGCGACACCGCCTTTGGCTGCGCCTTTGAGGGCGTCCTTGGCGATGCTCTTGGTGGTGTCTGCCGCACCGGTCGGGGCGGGCTGGGCGAGTTGGCTGCTGGCGTTGACGACGCGCCGAAGGTTCTCAGGCTTGATGCCGCTCATGTGCCTCCTTCACGTCGTGACCTCAGAACGGTGTCTCCTCGTTCCCCCATGCGCGAGGGTCCGCGGCCGTGGGGCCTGCGGTGGCGAACTCCGGCTCCAACTGGGCGAAGTAGGCGTCGATCACCTCGGGGGTGCGCTGCTCTTCGAGCCAGTCGGCGAACAGCGCTTCCTGCTCGGCTGTGGACTCCGCGCCGGTGAGGCCGGCGTCTGCCGTGAACGTCTCGAAGGTCGAGTCGGCTTCGGCGTCGTAGTAGGCGTGCATGTCGAACTCGCCGTCGGGTCCGGTGAAGTTCTCGACGAGGCTCATGCCGGGGCCCGGGTCGGGCGGGGAGGCGAACGAGCCGGGGTTGGTGCCGGGGCCGGTGACTGCGCGGTAGGGCTGCTTGGGGGTCATACCCCCTATGTGCGCGGCGCACGCGAAAACCCCGCCGGTGTCGGCGGGGCTTTCGTCAGGTCACGCTTCGATGTACTCGTTCAGCAGGGCGGGACCGTCGGCGTACTGCTCGAGGACCGCTTCGAGGGCCTCGACGATGGTCGGGCCGAAGTCAGCGAGGTCTCCCCCGTCCTTGATGGACAGTGCCGCGTCGTAGAGCGTGTCGGGCTCGTCTCCGGGGATGGTGTCCAGCAGGCCTGCGGCCAGCTCCGCGTACCCGCCGACGTTGTTCTGGTCGGCCTCGATGACGGCGAGGATGCTCGCTGCGGTGTGCGCCCACTGTGCGGGCAGCAGGAACGGCAGCAGCTCCTGGGAGTCGAAGAACGCGCCGTTGTCCTCGCTGAACGTGACGTGGTCGCGGATGTCGATGCGGTCCAGTCGCTCTTCGGGGAGGAAGAACTGCCAGTTGGTGATGGCGGCGATGTCCTCGGGGTTGGAGGTGTCGATGCCGTAGAGGGCGAACACGTCCAGCCATCCCTGCTCGGGGTCGTACAGGCCCGACTTGGTGAGCTCGAACGCGATGCGGGTGGCCCATTCGACGTCGGTCTCCACACGCGGTTCACCGTCGGGGGTCTCCTTGATGCGGAAGCGCAGCGCGATGTCCTCGGGGAGCCAGAACAGCGGGTTCCACAGTGCTTCGGGGTTGACGTCGGAGAACCGCTTCCCGGTCTCGTAGATGGGCAGCGGGACGCCGACGAGGGCTTCGGAGACGACGGCGGTCGGGGTGAGGCCGGTCGTTTCGAGGAACTCGGCGAATCGGAGAGTGTGCTCGACGGCGTCGAGGCTGAGGAGGAGTGCTTCACCATCCTCGAGGAGGAACGGGCGGTAGGTCTTGACTCCGGTGCTTGTCATGGGAGAGCTTTCTCGGGTTGGGGCACGTGTACCCGTTACCCTGCGGCGACTCCCCCGCGCAGGTTCCCTGCGACCTGTTTCTCCTCAAGCCAAGGTGACAAGGTGCCCGTTTTTGACTTCTGACCTGGGGTTTGCCAAGGTATGCGAGCGCATAGCTTGCCAGATGGCAAGGACGTGGCAAGCACGAAAATCGTGAAAAAGCCAGGTCAGGACGGGAATCCTGAAACCTGGCAAGGTGGGCAAGTGCGGGGTGCTATATATAGGGTTTTTGGAGAGTGTGCCCTACTACCTACTACTACTACTTTTTCTCTTACGTAATACATACATACCTTGCCACCCTTGCCAGCCCCCTCCGAGCCCTACTGCCGACTGGGCTCTCTCCAGCCAAGGTCACCTTGGCAGAGCTTGCCAACCTTGGCAGGAAAGTGGCAGGAACACTGCCAGGCGCAGGAATCCTGCCACTTTCAAGTCAGTCTGCGGTAAGTAATTGCATACCGAGTATGTATTAGTTCGGGAAGCGCATACCGGGTATCTATTTTCCTTGCCTCAGTGGCAAGGTCGGTGGCGGCCGCTACGGTCGTCCCATGTTCATCACCACAGGCACTCTCACCGGCGACATCAAGAAGCCGGAGACATCCATCGGAGCCTACCTTCGGACCACCTTCCCGAACACGAAGCACCTCCAAGACTGGATCAAGGAGAACACCGGACCGCTGCTGGTCGAAGGCGAACAGCGCACCTCGAGCCTAGTCGGAACCGCCACGGACATCATCGTCGCGCTGCTCCTGGCCCCCGGCGAAGCGCCCGCCAGTTCGCGACTGCTGTTCCCGTTCAACACCGGCTACCACGAGGTCGTAGGTGAGCTCGCACGCCTGGTCACCGAAGACCGAGACATCGAGGTGCAGGCACGCGCCGCCTACGCCCTCGCCGAGACGGTCGCCGCGTACCGTGCCGGCGCCTGGGGTGCGGAGATGAAGGGCAGGATCCTCGAAGGGGACTTCACCGTCGAGGCCGCACTCGAGGACGCTCCGCGCAACGCTGTGGTCGAGCTCATCCAGCTGCGCCAGCTCGCGATCGGCAGGCTCCTCCCCCGCCTGAACCCGCCGTACGTCCACGGCGCGACATTCGACCTCACCCATGTCGGTCCGGAACAGCGGCTCGCGGCCGAGGCGGACCTCATCGCCGGCGGCCTGCTCATCGACGTGAAGACGACGATGGGTGCCAAGCTCAAGAATGGGACGCGGCCGAACACCGTCAGACCCGACGCGCTCCACCAGTTGGTGGCCTACGCGCTCCTCGACCACTCCGATGCCTACTCCATAGACCATGTCGGCATCTACTCAGCGAGGTACGGGCACACTCACGTCTTCATCCTGCAGGAGCTGCTCGACACCCTCGCCGGCGTCGATGACTTCGACATTGATGCCGCGAAGGAGACCCTCTACGGCCTCATGCAACGCGAGCACGAGTTCATCGCCAGGTAACGACGGCCTCGCGTACGGCATTCTGAGCGCTCGAGGAAGCCCCGGGTAGGCATGGGTACCTACCAACCACCGTAATCGCGCCTACGGGGCGCTGAGCGCTTCCCTGAGCGGGAATCAACTTCACCTACCCCCTGGAATCGGCAGCTAAAGGCTGAAATGACAACTCCGTACTTTGCTGAATGCCAGAGTCTGTCACTTCCAGAGTCTGTCACTTCCAGAGTTTCGCAGTTACAGACTCTGCAACTCCGCGACTCTGTCACTCTGTTTCCCTGTTTCTCCCGGACTCTGTCAGTCTGTCACTGTCAGGCTCTGTCACTGCCAGACTCTGTGACTTGCAGAGTTTGGGAGTGTCGCTTGGGTCGCGCTGCGCTGCCAGGGTCAGAATGGGGCTATGGCCGAGGTAGCGCTGGGAGCAGCTGACAAGAGGTTCAGAGTCGTTAGTTCCCAAACCCTCGAAGTGACAGACTCTGTAACTTGCAGAGTCTCAAACTGCGTGAGTCTGCAAGTCTTTCACTCTGCACCTGACAGACTCTCAAAGTTTGAGACTGACAGAGTTTGGACCTGACAGACTTTCGAACTCACAGACTCACGCAGTAACAGACTTACAGAGGACGTGACTTGCAGAGTTACAAACTCACGTAGAAACAGACTTACTGAGCAGGAATGGGGAGCCGATGAAGATCATCGCAATCGTCAACCAGAAGGGTGGCGTCGGGAAGACGACCACCACGATGAACCTGGCCGCCGTCATGGCGAAGCATTCACGCGTCCTGGTCGTGGACGTGGACCCGCAGAAGTCGACGACGTGGTGGGCGGAGAACGCGGGGGATGACCTGCCGTTCGACTTCGCACCGGAGATCAAGCCGGAGACACTGCTGAAGCTGAAGGTGCTGCCGTACGACTTCATCTTCGTGGACACGCCCGGGAACCTGGAGACCCACGCGATTCTCAGCGCCGTCCTCGACGTTGCGGACTTCGTCATCCTTCCGCTGAACCCGGAGCCATTGAACACCCCGCCGCTCATCCGCACGTTTAAGGCGTACATCGAACCTCGGAGGCTCCCTCACCGGATCCTCCTCAGCAAGATCGACCGACGCAACGCCGGCGAGCTCGAGGACTGGGAGAAGATCGTGGACGAGCACATCAAACTGCCTCGGTTCAAGCAGTGCATCCGCCTGTACAAGACGCACACGAACGCTCCACTGCACGGCCGTGTCGTCACCCAGTACGCAGACACCCGGGCGAACGCGAACGCGATTTTCGACTACATGTACGTCGCCAACGAGCTGCGGTCGCTGCTGGCAGGGGAGCAGGCGCCGGAGGAGGGCTTCAAGCCCAAGCGAGTCGCGATTGAGGCAGGTGCATGATGGCGCGAGTCGACAACATCGACGCCATTGCGGCAATGATGCTCCAGCCAGTCGACCTGCCTGACGCCGTGGTGGAAGAAATGACTCGCTCTCAAGAAGGCTCGGTAGAAGACGCCCCACAGGATTCCGAGCCCCAGCCCGCTGCGAGCCAGCAGAAGCTGGAACGGGGGAGTGGTCGGAAGCGGGCCAAGGAGCTGGCGCCCCCGGCGCCAGCGGCCGGACCCGCCTACCTTGGGTTCTACCGCAAAGAAGCGCGTATGCGGACGGACCAGTATGAGGATCTGGTCACTCACGCCCGACGCCTCAACAAGCTCAAAGGCGTCGGTGGCGAACGCATCACGGAGAACACTCTGATCCGTGTCGCCATCGACATGCTCTTGGCCAGGGCGGGGGACCTCCGCGGCGCTGACGAGGATCAGCTTCGCAAGTCTGTCGGTCTGTAACTCTGTAAGGTACAGACTTACAGACTTCTGATAGAGAGGTCGTCCAGCCTCTGGACCGGTCCTGGATCCGGGGGTAGGTTCGGCACTCATACGGACACGGTGCCCGAGGTCATCGCGTTGCTTCGCGCTTCCCCGCATCAGATGGCTTTTCGCGGAAGGAGACTGCATGGAGACCATCGCCGTCATCGGCGGCCGTGGCGCGGGTAAGACATGGACCTCGCTCGGGCTGGCATCAGCCTTCCAACGGCGGACACGGACCCAGTTCGTCAACGCGACAGGGGAGCCGGACGGCCATCCTGCGATCGTCACCGTCGGCGCCGGCTCCGGGTTCAGGACTGTCGACGTGCAGACCCCGCGAGGGCTCAGGCAACTGCTGGATGACGGGGGAGAGCTCACCGTCCTCGACACGTCCGCGTCCATCCGGCATCGTGAGCTGCGGTCGGCAGCGCTGTTCGCTTCAGACCTCATCGTCGCCGTTATGAATGTGCGGTCCCGACGATCACCTGGACTGGACCGGCTCGTCGCAGAAGCGCCCAATGGTGCAGATGTGATCGTCGCCCTCA
Source organism: uncultured Demequina sp. (assembly GCA_937925595.1). The sequence continues at coordinate 26,968 of CALALQ010000032.1, forward strand.
ACGGTGTCACCGGGCTCACCGATGTGCAGGCAGGGGTCGAGAAGGTCCAGACGTTGGGGGAGCGGGCCGGCCGCCGCATCGACGTGCTCCACACACCGATCCGATGGGTCTCGCCACGCCAGCGATTCGGCAGGGTCGGCTACCCGCCACCGGGCACCACCCACAATGAGGACTCCGAACTCATCGCAGACGAGATCGCCCAGAGGCTGGCGGGCCTGTAATCGAGGCTCTATGGTGCCGACATGGACAGAGACGACCGTATCGCCCTTGCCCTCGGCCGCGCTGTCGCGGCCCGACTCGACGTGGAGCCGGTTTTCGTCCTCGCCCGCGGGCTGTTCAACCTAAGCCGGCTCGACCAGGAGCAGTGGGGGACTGAGGCGCCGGCGACATGGGCGGACTTGTTCGCCCGCAAGGACTTCCCTGCCATCCACCGGCTGCTGACAGCCGACATCGGGGGAGAAGCGCACCGGCTCATCCCCGAGGTATTCGACGGCGTCCTCGAAGACGACACCGAAGCCGACGTCGTCGGGGGGAGTGCTCGAGGAGGAGCGGCAGCGCCGGTAGCCATTCGGTAGCCGGGAGGCCAGAGAGCCGCACTCTGCGGCCTGCCAATCTTGACGGTCCGTCACGCCGCGACGTCGCCGAGGAGGTCGTCGAGGTAGCCGGCCGACGCCATCCGGGCGGCTCGCCACCAAGATGCCTTCTTGTCGGGGCCTCGGGGGAACGGTGGCATCTTCCCGAGTGGGTTCTTGAACAGGCCGGCGTTCGCGTCACGCTTCCCACGCCGGGGCTTGCCCTTGGTGTTCATCCATTCCAGCTCTTTCAGCCACCACGCCCAGATGAGCCGTTCGAACTCATACCGTTCCGCCCGCCGTTGCAGGAACCCGTCGACGCCGAGGGCGCGTGCTGCGAAGTCCCGTGCGGTGCGGTCTCGTCGTTGCCAACCGCCTGCGGTACGTTCGACGAGCCCGGCTTCGACAAGGCGTCGCAACCTGTCGCGGACGATGTGGGGCTCTGCGCCGACGGCCCGTGCGAGCTCGCCGACGGTGACGGACCCGTCGTCGGCGAGCTCGCGGTAGACCAGTCCTGAGATTCTGCCGAGGCTGCCGGGGGAGCAGAACACGTCGTGGCGGAGTAGTTCCAGCTTGGTGCTGAGTGCGGAAAGCATCTGCTGCTGGTAGGTGGTGGGCTGCAGGGGCACCGCGCGCATTTGCGCTTGTGTCCGTTCGTGCAGGTATTCGCCTGTGGAGAACTTCTCTGCCAGCCTGTAACGCTGACCGTTCTTCCCGCAGGCCACACCCACCCGTTCGATCCAGCCCCCGGCGGCGAGCGCGGTTATGGCTGCGTGGACGGCCATCCGGCTGTACCCGGTGTCGATGCCGAGGCGTCGCATGTCTGCTTCGACGACGGGGCGGGCGCTCTGGAGCATGTAGAGGCACAGCGCGTCCAGGACGGCCCGCTGCGCGTGTGAGCCGGGCACCCGGCGGTTGTGGGTCTGCCACAGGCCTGGCATCCGGTCGGCGACCTCCTGGGCGCGGCGGACGGTGCTGACGACGTCTGTGAGCCGTTCCCGGTACTCGGCGTCGTCTGCGGGAGTGGTGTCCCCGTTGGCTGCGACCCAGTTGACGGCCCGTGCCCACTGCTGTTCGAGCACGCGGCGCATCTTCTGCGGGTGGCGTCGTTCACGGTGGCCGCCGACCTTGAACGACCGGGCGTATTCGAGGCCGCCTGCGGTGGTGGCGATCGCGAGGATGTCCCGGAAGGCCCAGCGGGCGCGGGCGCAGGCGGTGAGGGCGACGAACATCGTCTTCGACGCGTCGGGGCCATGGGGTCCGTACAGGGCGTCTGCCATCTTCATCGACAGTTCCCGCTTCGTGCCGCGCAGGCGCGGGTACCCGTCCTCGTCGTCGACGACACCCTTGAACGGGGCGGTCTTGGCGACCTTCACTTCGGCGCCGAGCTCGTACAGCATCGAGATGAGCTCGTCGAGGAACTCCTCGCCGGCGCACTGGTGGAGGATGGGGCCGAGGTCGCCGATGGGCGTGGACTGGCCGCCGTTTCGGTGCGGGGCGTAGGGCGGACGGACACAGCCGGCGACAGGGTTGGTGAGCGGCTTGATGTCCAGGGACGGCAGGAGGCTGCGGGAGAGCTCTGCGACCTGCCGGATGATCTTGGCGTCTGCGGGGTCGCCCAGGCGCACCCAGATGTGGCGGCCGCCGGACGGGCCGGATACGCAGACGAGGTGGGGTACACGCAGCTCGTCCAGCCAGTAGCTCATCCGCTGGCTGTCGCGTACGGCGTTGCCCTGGGAGGCGTCGAAGTCGAACACCAGCCACCGGAACCGCTGGTCGTCACCTGCGAGCAGCATCGCCCAGGTGGTCTCAGGGGCGGGCCCGGTCAGTGGCCAGAGGGTGTCGTAGCTGTTGAGGACGGTGCCGTCGGCGGCTGCGGAGGCGACACGGATGCGTGCGCGAGGAGAGAGGGTGGCGGCGAGCGCCCACGCGTCTTCCCGGGTGTATGGCGACACGCCGGAGAGTGCATCTGTCACTGTGTCTGCGACTCGGGTTAGCATGCAATCACCTCCGGTTTTCGGGCACACCAAATGCCCCTCTGCTAGGGGTTTTCATCTGAATCTCGAAGCGACCGATGCTTGGCGGCTTGGGGTCGGTTCGAGCGACACG
>CALALQ010000033.1 GCA_937925595.1 uncultured Demequina sp.
ACCTGGGGCGGCGCGCTGACCGGTGAACCATTGGGCTGGTAGACGACACGGTGCGCGCAACCCACCGGCCTTCCGCGGGCATCAGCGTGGCGTCAGCACCCGCCACTGCGTCAGGTCGACCAAGCCGACACGCGCGCGGGCGAGGGTCCGGCCGTCGTCTTCGTGGATCGCGAACGCGGTGAGCCGCCGGTCCGGATCGCCCTCGAGCTCGACCGTGAGCTGGGCAGCCCCTTCAGCGCGCGCGATGAATGCGATGTCGAGCAGCTGTATCTGGGCGTCGGGAGCTCTCGACTCGATCGCCTGAAGCACCGCATCAATCACGGCCTCCGGCGCGATCCTCCGCTCCCGATGGCTCGAGCGGACGGGGTTGGGTCGCGGCGCCGGCGTCAGGCGTCCCGCGAGGCGCCCCGCGGCAATGGGCCGGCCCGTCTCGGAGAGGTGCCATCGATGCTCCAGCGCCGCCTCCTCCCCCGCGTGCTCCGGCGCGGCGTCGACCACCAGGTCGCACCACGCGGCACCGAGGGCGGGGATGGTCGGTGGAGCGCCGAGCCATTCCAGCACGAAGGAGCTCGGAGCGAAGATCCACCGCTCGGCGACGAGACCCTCGCGCTGTGTGCGCAGTGCTGCGCTGATCCGGCTGGTCTCAGCAAGGAGCATGCCGCAGAGTTCCCGCCGGCCGAGGTGATACTTTCCGCTCACCGCCGACACGCACACATCCGCTCGCATAGATTCGACGCCGATCATCTCCCAGTGAGCGAGCAGGGCTTCGCCCGGCTCGTCATCGCGCTCAGCATGCCGCGTCATCGCCCCTCCCCCGTCGGTGCGTGCGCCGAACAGACGGCCGAGACAGTCCACCCGCTCGATCGGCGCAACCATTGAGCATATTAATACGCGTACGCGCCGCTCGGAAGGTTCCGATGCTGCCGCATAGAGGATGACAGGCAGTTGCGTATTACTATCCCGCCTGATAGGTTTGCGGCGCCTGGTTCAACCGGGCCGACGGTCACTCCCTCCACACCACCAGGGCAGGCGATCGTCGTGTTGGCAGTCACGCTGCCGGATGCAAGCCCCGCCTCCACCCACACACGGCGGGGCTTGCATCCCATTCGGCGGTTTCATGAGGCCACCGACCGCCTCGGCAGGTCGCCCTCGCCGGTCTGGACCGGCCCCGGAATCCGCCGAACTGCACTCGACTTCCACGCGTGCGCGCAGCACAATGGTCGACAGTAGTGAGCCCGGCTCACGTTCTCTGACGTCTCCGATATGAGCGAATACCCCGATTCCCACCGTCCGCCGGCGCAGGTGCCGCGTGAGCCCTCCGACGCACCCGAACTCGCGCCTCCGCCCGAGACTCGCGGGGCCGTGCCCGTTCGCCGCATCCTCGCCTGGGGGCTGTGGGATTGGGGCTCGGCGGCCTTCAACGCGGTGGTGACGACCTTCGTCTTCACGATCTACCTCACCGGCCCGTCCTTCGGCCCTGACCGCACGGTCGAGCCGGAGCTCGCATGGGGTCTCGCCGGTGCCGGTCTCGTGGTCGCCCTGCTGGCGCCGATCTCTGGTCAGCGCGGCGACCTGACGGGCCATCGCAAACGCTGGCTCGCGGTCAACACCGGGCTCGTGGTCGCACTCATGCTCGCGATGTTCTTCGTGGAGCCGGCGCCCGAGTTCCTTCCGCTCGGGATCGCGCTGGTCGCCGCGGGCAGCGTCTTCTTCGAGTTCGCCAGCGTGAACTACAACGCGATGCTCGCCCAAGTCTCGACCCCGACCACGATCGGCCGAGTGTCCGGCTTCGGCTGGGGCATGGGCTACGTCGGCGGCATCGTACTGCTCATCGTGGTGTACGTGGGGCTCATCCAGCCGGACGTCGGACTCTTCGGCGTCACCGGCGACGACGGGCTCGACGTGCGAGTGGCGATGCTCATCGCCGGTTGCTGGTTCGCGGTGTTCGCCCTCCCCGTCCTCCTGGTCGTCCCGGGGAACCCGCGTGCGAGCAGGCCCGAAGGCGCGGGACGTGCCGGCGTGATCGCGTCGTACGCGCGACTCGTCCGCGACATCGCGGCGCTGTGGCGGGAGGAGCGCAATCTCGTCCGCTTCCTGATCGCCAGCGCCGTCTTCCGGGATGGTCTTGCGAGCGCATTCACGTTCGGCGGCGTACTCGCGTCGACGGTGTTCGGCTTCTCGCCCGCAGAGGTCATCATCTTCGCGGTCGCCTCGAATATCGTCGCCGGAGCCGCGACCGTCGCCGTCGGCGTCCTCGACGACAGGCTCGGGCCCCGGGCGGTGATCCTGACCTCGCTCGCAGG
>CALALQ010000034.1 GCA_937925595.1 uncultured Demequina sp.
CCCGCCGCTTCTGCAGCTGAAGCCCCCGCCGCGCAGCCCGCATTCGGTGGCGCACCGGCGTTCGAGCCGGCACCCACTCAGGAGCCGGCATACGGCGCGGCTCCGACGTACGACGCTGCGCCCACCGACGACGCTGCGCCCACCTACGACGCCGCGCCCACTTATGACGCTGCCCCGACGTACGACGCGGCGCCTGCCTACGACCCGGCTACCGCGTACGGCGCGGCGCCCGCTCAGGAGGCTCCCGCCTACGACCCGGCTACCGCGTACGGCGCGGTGCCCGCACAGGAGGCCCCCGCCTACGAGCCGGCACCGACGTACGACGCGGCCCCAGCGCCGACGGCCTTCGAGCCGGCTGCTCCGGAGGAGTCGGGACTCGCATACCCGATGGCTCCGGCTCCCGAGTTCCAGCAGGCACCCAACCCGGGCGGCGCATTCGCGCTGTACGACGGTCGCGGCGCTCAGGCGCCCTCCGCTGAGCCCACGAGCGGCCGTGAGTTCACCCCGGATGAGCTCGCGACACCGCTCGGCTGGGAAGCCGCCGGAGCGTCGGCCCTTGCCGCCACCCAGCCCGAGGTGGCGACCGAGTACCAGCCCATCGTCGAGATCCACCCGGAGGGTGCCGCCGCGGTGCCCGAGCCGGAGATCACGAGCGCCGTCTTCTCGGAGCTGAGCTCGCTCGCTGCCGAGCGGCCCAAGGTGGAGACCACGCGTGCCGGACTCCAGCGTCGGCGCGCCTCCAATGCCCCGCCACCGCAGGTCAAGCCCATTGAGTCTGAGGTGCAGATCGTCCACAAGGAACGCGACGCCGAAGAGATCCGCAACCGGTTCTCCAACTTCTACTCGGGCACCCAGCGTGCGCGGCACGACGTCGCCGAATTCGAACAGCGTTCCCAGAGCGCGGCGGCGAAGGAGTAGAGACAATGGCAGGACTTAACCGCATGACAACCGACCGAATCACCACTCTCAAGGAGGAGCTGTGACCACCCTCAGCACTGAGGCCACCAACTTCGGATGGCTCCTGGACAACTTCGTCCAGACCGTTCCTGGCACTCGCCACACGCTCGTGGTGAGCGCGGACGGTCTGCTCATGGCGATGTCGAAGAACCTTGACCGCACCGGTGGCGACACGCTCGCCGCAGTGGTGTCTGGCATGGCGAGCCTCACGCGAGGCGCGGCGCGTCAGCTCAACGCCGGCGAAGTCCGTCAGTCGATCATCGAGATGGATGAGCTGTTCCTGTTCCTCATGAGCGTCTCCAACGGCTCTGTGCTTGCCGTTGCCGCCGATTCGACCTGCGACGTGGGTCTTGTGGGCTACGAGATGACCCTCCTGGTCTCTCGCACCGAGAACGCTCTGACCCCGCAGCTCATCACCGAGATGCGTCAGAACCTGCCCACCGACGGGCAGACGAGGTCCTAGGGTCGCACGATGGCTGATCTCTACACGCAAGTCGACGGCGACGCGGACGACACCTACGCGGTGCGTCCCTACGCCGTCACGGGTGGGCGAGTGCGTGCCGCTAGTGCCGATCTGCCGATGGAGGCTCTCGTCGAGTCTTCATCGAGCCCCGAGGCTTTGAGGGGAATGACCCCCGAAAAGAAGAAGATCCTGCAGCTCGCTACAGGTCAATATCAGTCCGTGGCTGAGCTCTCTGCTCACACCCGCCTTCCGCTGGGTGTGGTCAGGGTGCTCGTGACGGACCTCGCTGAAGAAAACTATCTGAGAATCCACACCGGCGGAACCGCTCAAGATGCGTCCACGCACGATGAGTCCGGCGGTCTTTCACTAAGTCTCCTGGAGAGTGTCCTCGATGGCATCGCAGCCCTCTGACGCGCCCGTCGCTACAGCGACCCAGCCGTCTCACGTTGCCCCCACGGTCGTCAAGATCGTGATCGCGGGTGGTTTCGCCGTGGGCAAGACCACCTTCATCGGGTCGATCTCCGATATCGATCCGCTCAACACCGAAGCCGCCATGACCGAGCACTCGGTTGGCGTCGACGACGCCGGTGGCGTCACCGATAGGAAGACGACGACGACCGTTGCCATGGACTTCGGCCGCATTGCGCTTCCGGGTTCGCTGTGGCTGTACCTCTTCGGTACTCCCGGTCAGGACCGCTTCCTGTTCATGTGGGATGACCTGGTTCGCGGTGCCATTGGCGCCGTGGTGCTCGTCGACACCGAGCGCCTCGACCAGTGCTTCCCTGCCGTCGACTACTTCGAAGGTCGCGGCATTCCGTTCGTGGTGTGCGTCAACTGCTTTGACGGAGTTGCCAAACACCAGCTTGAAGACGTGCGCGAGGCGCTCGGGCTCAGCCCGGACACCCCGCTCATGTACACGGACGCCCGTGAGAAGTCTGCAACGAAGCAGGCCCTTGTCGCGGTTGTCCAGCTCGCGATGCGCCGCATCAAAGAGAAGTAAGAAACGCAGAACCTCCTTGAGTGACGGCGCGGACCCCCACCGGTCGGGGGGTTCGCGCCGTCGCGCTTTCTCCCGAGCGTTACCCTTGACGCCGTGAAGTATCTGGACGGTTCGGCCCTGTGTCGCTTCTTGCCGGGCGTCCGCTTCTACGAGGAGTTCACCGCTTGGGCGGTGCCCCACCTCGAGGAGCTCGCCACGAGCCAGTTGGGACTCACCGAGCTGCGCCAGGCCGCCGCGCTGTATCCGCGCGAAGAGAAGGACAACGCCTTCCGCGTCATCGAAGAGGTGCGTGCCCGGATTCCCGTGGTGCGCTTCGGAGACGAGAACGTTGAAGTGTCGACCCACGCCGCGAGCGTGCTGCGCCCTTTCGCCGCCCTTCACCTTGGTGCGGCCGTCGCGCACGCCGCCATCGACACGGTGGTCACCTACGATCCCGAGCTCGCGAGGGCGGCCGTCTTGTACGAACTCCAGGTGCTGAGTCCTGGCCTTCCGCAGGGCTGGCACAATTAGGCCGTCGGCTGTTGCCGACAAGGAGAGTTGACCGAGCGGCCGAAGGTGACGGTCTTGAAAACCGTTGTGGCGCAAGCCACCGTGGGTTCGAATCCCACACTCTCCGCGCGAGGGTGACCCGGCCACAGCGTCGGGTATCCTTTCTTGGCCGGGAGACGTCGCATAGTCAGGCCTAGTGCGCGGTCCTGCTAAGACCGTGAGGGTGTTAAAGCCCTCCGTGGGTTCGAATCCCACCGTCTCCGCTCTTGGCGCACTGACGTGCGTGAAGTGGTCACGAGACCGCGTACTGCGCGGTGTCCGCCAGCCGGTATACTCGTGACTCGGTTTTCCAACCGTGCGCCCGTAGCTCAACGGATAGAGCATCTGACTACGGATCAGAAGGTTGGGGGTTCGAATCCCTCCGGGCGCGCTTTGCATGACTCCCAGCCGCTTAGGCTGATGGAATGGACACCCTCATTTCCCTCGCGGACGAGTACTACGAGTACGCACGCGCCGCGGATGGCCACTCGCTGCTGTGGAACTCCTCCACCGATTACCTCGAGACGTGGCCCGCTTTTTCGCCCGACGCCGTGGCTGAGCACCAGCAGAAGTTCCGTGAGTTTGCGGACAGGGCGGAGCAGCTGACGCCTGCCACTCCTCGAGAGCGAGCGCTGCGCGACGCGATCGTCTTCACGGCCCGATCGCAGGCGGTGGACCTCAAGTGGAACGCGGCGATTCAGGGCACCAACCCGGCGCTCGGCTTCTTTGGGATGCTCGAGGTGTTCGCCACTCGCTTCAACCTCGTGACCGATGAGCACGCGGACCAGTACCTCACCAAGATGCGCAACCTGCCGGGAGCGCTCGATGACCTCGCGTCGACCGCAGAGGCGCATGCCCTCACCGGCATCGTGGGTCTCTCGCGGCATGTGAACGGCACGGCCGACGCAATCGATGCGCTGCTCGCCTCCCCCGACGCCCTTGACCGCCTCGCCGCCCAGGCCCCGCCGTCGGGCCTTGAGCCGCAGCACGCCGAGACGTGGAAGCTTGAGCTGCGCGCGATCGTTCGCGAAAAGGTGCTGCCAGCGCTTGAGGACCACTCTGCGCGAATGCGAGCGCTCGCGGAGCGCGGCCGTGACGACGACCACCCCGGCTACTGCCACCTGCCTGGCGGCGATGAGCACTACCGCGATCTGGTGTGGGCGATGACGTCGACCGACCTCACTCCTGAGCAGATCCACGAGCTGGGTCTGCAGCAGGTGGAGCGACTCAATGAGGAGTACATCGAGATCGCCGGCCCGCTGCTTGGCACCACGGACCTGCAGGAGATCTATGAGCGCTTGCGCAGCGACGATTCGCTGCGCTACCACGACGCCGAGTCGCTGGTCAGGGACGCGGAGGCCGCCTTCGAGCGAGCCACTGCCGCCCTGCCTGCCGCATTCAGCAAGCTGCCCACGACGCCCTGCACCGTGAATGCGGTCAAGGGTGGCGCGCAGGCCTATTACTCGTCGCCGGAGCCCGAGACAGGCAAGCCGGGAGAGTTCTTCTTCAACGTCGAGCGCCCTGACGACTGGAGTCGCACGGACCTCGAGGGCACCACGTTCCACGAGGGCGTCCCTGGCCACCACCTGCAGTTCGCGCTGCATGAGGAGGACGACGGACTGCACATGGTCCTCAAGCGCATGAGCGTCACGGCCTACCTCGAGGGCTGGGCGCTGTACACCGAGCGCCTCGCGGACGAGATGGGCCTGTACTCCGGACCGCTGCAGCGCGTTGGCATGCTCGAGAACGACTCTCTGCGCGCGTGCCGACTGGTGGTGGACACCGGAATGCACGCGCTGGGCTGGACCCGCCAGCAGGCGATCGACTTCATCATGAACAACTCGCCCAACTCGCTCGGCGCGATCACCGCTGAGGTGGACCGCTACATCGCGATGCCTGCGCAGGCGCTGAGTTACATGATCGGTCGGCTCGAGATCCTGCGCCTTCGCGAGGACGCGGGGCTGCCGCTTCCCGAGTTCCATGAGCGGGTCCTTGCCCACGGCATGGTTCCGCTGTCGACGCTCGCGGACCTGGTGCTCAGCGAGTAAGGGCCCGACGCTTCAGGCACTTGAGGTGGCGACCATCCCTTCGCCCGTGAGGGCGAGGCGGGTGGTCTCCTCTCCAAGTCGCGTCACGATTGTCACCGCGGTGTCGCGGCCTGCCGGCAGCAGCCGGATCGTCGCGGGCGAGGCCGTCGTGCGCAACGGCGCCTGGATCAACAGCGACACCTACGGCACC
>CALALQ010000035.1 GCA_937925595.1 uncultured Demequina sp.
ACGGTCAAGAGGATGTCGGCACTCTCCGATCATGAGGTGGATATCCTCGCCGACGTCCCTGCCTCCGAACGCGGCCACCTTATGTGGGCAGCCGCATGTCGTTGTTACGACCTCATCGGCGAGTTCGCCGAGGAGGTGCTCCGTGAGCGCTTCCTCACCTTGGCAGGCAAGGTCTCCTACGAGGACTACGACTCCTTCTACCGCACCAAGGCGATGTGGCACGACGAACTCGACGCCGTCTCGCCCGCGACGTACAAGAAGCTCCGGCAGGTGCTCTTCAAGATGATGGTCGAGGCAGGGCTACTGACGGCCAAGGGCGCTATCGAACCCGCGATGCTCTCCGGCCGCGTTGCCCAGTGCCTCGACGAACGCACACCAAGCGACATCCGCTTCTTCCCGACGAGGGTGGCCTGATGCCCCTGCACTCCAAGCCCACATTGGCACAGCAAGAGGAGCACCTGTTCAAGGTGCTCAGCAGCGAACGCTTCCTCAAGATGGAGGGCCTCGGCAACGAGGTCGCCCATTTCATCTACGACTACGACCCTGCATGGGCGCTCGACGTCGCCGAAGCCAAGAAGCGCATCAAGACCAAGCTCGGCACCGAGCGGGGTATCAAGGTCTTCGAGATCAATCTGTACGACCTGTGCGTCGAGCTGCTCAAGAAGCGCAACGTGTGGGAGCGCGTTCTCGCCGCGGAGCCCACGATGGACAAACCCGACTTCCTCAAGATGCTTCAGAACATGCTCGACCCGCAAATGCACCTGGCGCCGGCGATCAAGGAGCACATCGCGGCTGAGTCGTTCCAGATCCTTTTCCTCACTGGCATTGGTGAGGTGTTCCCATTCGTTCGCTCGCACACGGTTCTCAACAACCTGCAGACGGTCGTGTCCGACAAGCCGATGCTGATGTTCTTCCCCGGGCGGTACGAGGTGTCAGCCACGCAGGGCTCGGCATTGGTGTTGTTCGGTCAGCTCAAGGACGACTCCTTCTACCGAGCCAAGCGCATTCTCGACCAGGAAGCATGACCCGATGAAACTCAACCAGATCTTCCTCAAAGATGTCACCCGCTCGATCGAGGGCGTTGTCAAGGCCGACGACGTCGACCACCTGGGCATCGAGGTCGAGGAATACGTCTTCACCAACGACGCCGCGAAGGGTGTCGCGCCGCTGCTGGAGGAGTACACCAACTACACGAACGCCAACGGCGTGTGGATCTCCGGATTCTTCGGCTCCGGTAAGTCCCACCTGCTCAAGATGCTCGCCCACCTGCTCGGCAACGTGGAGGGTCAGGCGTTCCCCCGCGAGGAGGTGAGCGATGCCTTCCTCAGCAAGACCGACGACGCGATGCTTATCGCTTCGCTGAAGAAGGCCGCGGCCATCCCGGCGAAGAGTCTGCTGTTCAACATCGACCAGAAGGCAACCCTGATCGCCAAGGACCAGACCGACGCCCTGCTTAAGGTCTTCGTCAAGGTCTTCGACGAGAGCCGCGGCTACTTTGGCAACGATGGCGCTGTCGCCCGGTTCGAGGAGGACCTCGACAAGCGCGGCCAGTATGAGTCGTTCAAGTCTGCGTTCGCCAAGCATGCCGGGATCGACTGGTCGCAGGGGCGTGAACAGACGGCCCTGGAAGGCCACAACATCGACAAGGCGTTCGCCGAGGTCAACGGTGAGGCGAATCCCGGGATCATCGCGCAGTACCAGAAGTCCTACGCCGTCTCGATCGAGGACTTCGCAACCTCTGTCAAGGCATGGATCGACAAGCAGGAGCCGGGCTTCCGGCTCAACTTCTTCGTCGACGAGGTCGGCCAGTTCATCGCCGACGACGTCAAGCTCATGCTGAACCTTCAGACGATCGCCGAGTCACTCAACACCAAGTGCAAGGGACAGTCGTGGGTCTTCGTCACCTCACAGGAAGACATGGACAAGGTCATTGGCGACCGCACCAAGCGGCAGGGCAACGACTTCTCCAAGATCCAGGCTCGATTCAGCGCCAAGGTGAAACTGACCAGTCAGGACGTCGAAGAGGTCATCAGCAAGCGCCTGCTGGAGAAGAACGACGCGGGCGCCGCCGAACTCATGACCATCCACGCCAAGGAAAGTGCGAACTTCAAGACGATCTTCGACTTCGTCGACGGCGCGAAGACGTATCGCAACTACGTGGATGGTGGAAGGTTCATCAGCACGTACCCGTTCGTCACCTACCAGATCCCGATGTTCCAGGCGGCGATCGAGGGTCTGTCCGACCACAACATGTTCGAGGGCAAGAACAGCTCGGTCGGTGAGCGCTCGATGCTCGGCGTGGTCCAGGAGGTCGCCAAGCGCATCGGCACCGAGCAGGTGGGCTACCTCGCAACCTTCGACCAGATGTTCGCGGGCATCAGTGCCGCGCTGAAGTCGGCCGCCCAGAGCGCAATCCTTCAGGCCGAGAGGCATCTGCCCGACCCTGGCTCCGAGGTCACGATCCTCGCCAACCGGCTGTTGAAGGCGCTGTTCCTGGTCAAGTACGTCGACACCTTCAAGGCCACGCCCCGCAACCTCGCCGTGCTGGTCTACGACCGCTTCGGGCTCGACCTCACCGGCCTGGGCAAGCAGGTGCAGGAGGCGCTCAACCTGCTGGAGGCGCAGTCGTATGTCCAGCGCAATGGGAACGTCTACGAGTACCTCACCGACGAGGAGCAGGAGATTGAGAAGGAGATCAAGGCGGTCGACGTCGACTCCTCGGAGGTCTCCAGCAAGCTCTTCCGGTACCTCTCGTCCGACATCCTCAAGACCAACAAGCTCAAGTACGCGAAGAACGGCCAGGACTTCTCGTTCGGCCACAAGCTCGATGATGTACCCCAGGGAAATCAGCGTGAGCTGACTATTCACTTCATCTCGCCCGAGACGAGCTACAGCGACTCCGAGATCGCGGCGCAAAGCATGGGTCGGGACGAGTTGCGGGTGTTCCTCGGTCGTGACAAGCGGCTGCTCGCTGACCTGCGTCTGCTGCTCAAGACAGAGAAATACACCAAACACCGCACCAACTCAGGGGCGACCCCCTCTATGCAGGCGATCCTCCAGTCGAAGCAGGTGTTCAACGCCGACCGCGAGAAGGAGCTCATCGAGCGCCTCCGCCAGGCAGTCGGCAAGGCGCAGTTGATCATCAACGCCGCCGAGATCCCCTCCAGCTCCCAGGATGCTGTGACTCGCGTGTCGGACGGGTTCCAGGAGCTCGTTAGCCGGACCTACACGAACCTCGGGTTGCTCGGCGGCAAGGTCTACCCCGAGCAGCAAGTCGCTGGTGCGGTCCAAGGCGAAATGGGGTTGTTCGACGCGGGGACGCTCAGCGCGCTCAACTCGCCGGGCACCGAGATGGAATCCTGGATCATCAGCCAAACGGGTCTCGGCGAAAAGGTGACGATCAAGAAGGTCGCCGAGCGCTTCGAGACCAAACCCTACGGTTGGGACCTCGGATCCATCGAAGTCGTGTTGGGATGGCTCGTCGGCGAGGGCAAGGTGGCGCTGAGCGTCGACTCCAACCTGGTCGTGCGGACCGAAGCAGCGAGCCTGATCCGAAACACCGGCAAGCACCCGTATGTCGTCGTCGCACCCCAGAAGGCATATGACCACGCGAAGGTCGCCGCGTTCAAGAAGTTCTGCACCGACTTCTTCGACGAGGGGGCCGTACCGAGCGACCCCACCGAACTCGCCCGATTCGGCAAGGAAAAGCTCGCCGCCAGGCGCGAGGAACTCGATGCGCTCGTCAGCAGCAGCC
>CALALQ010000036.1 GCA_937925595.1 uncultured Demequina sp.
GCGCAGCAGGGTTGATGCAGAAGGCTCGGCGATGGGTGTGACGACGTGGATAGGCTGCCGCGAGCCGATCGGGCAGTCCGCGGGACGGGCTAGGCGATCGTGTCGATCAACTCGAGCTCGGTCGCTGAGGGCGACGCGCCCCTCGGTGCGCACGATGCCCATTCTTCGTCGGCTGTGGTCATGAGGCGTCATTGGGACATCTTCGCCGCCGAGCGGGCATTCCGCGCCGGGCTCATCGCGCGGGGTGTTCCGAGACGCCTCGTGCCAGCGATCATGGCGGCGACGGTGTCTGCCGCGAAAGAGATCTACGGTTTCACTCTCGAGCCGTTCGGCCCTGTCACGCACAGGATGCCGGCGGAGGAGAGCAAGGAGTAAGAGGTGTGTGCGGACCGGGTTCGACCCCCGGGGCAGCAGGTCGGCGTCGAGAGTCAGCACTAAGGTCGTATGACGTTTCTTCCAGCCTGAGTGTCGGAGGCGGTGTCTACGCTCACAAAGTCGAGCGGATCGAGGGTGGGCCGCCGAGCACAACAGATGGGGGCTGAAAATGCGTCGACGCAAGCCGGATATGTACGACGGTGATGGCAATATCGATGCCTTGAAGACCTTGCTCTACCTCAAGCGATCGAAGGCGCAAGCGGTAATCAGGTCGAGCATCCGGCCTCATTGGCCCGACCTTGCTCGCGCCCTCGGCGCGTTGCGAACTGTTGGGAATGCGCTACTGCTCGACGGGGGCGACCGCGCGCATCTCGCTCCCCGTCGGCTGCTAGAACCGCGCGCGGCCTCTCGCGCCGCGGCAGACCGCAAGGCTCAAGCTCGTGCCAATCTCAACACCCACAATGACCTGCTCATGGAGCTCATCAGTGAGTACCTGGTCGCGACCTCTGATCACCTCTGGGCGATGAGCGTTCTCATGTCGTCCGATCCGCCGTTCCGTCCCCTCCTTGCGACTGGTCGGATTTTGCTTGACGCTGGCGCGCACACGCATTATCTACTTGACCCAGAGGTCGGACTCCGTGAGCGCGTCGTGCGTGCGGCGAACGTGGAGCTGGACGCTATTCGCCAGGAGTTGAACGATCTCGGTGCGGACGATCAGCGTGAATCGGAGGAGCTCTTTGGCCAGCAGGAAGCACTGCTGGCCGCTGGGGATGCGGACGGCATTCCTCGGGCTGTGAGCAGGAAGGGCGAAATTCAACCGCGGTTCGCACCTGGTCTCATCACTACTGGCCGCATGGCGGACCTCGCGCTCGGGGAGGGTTTTGGTGAGGCCATATGGCGGCTCGCGTCTTCTGTCGTCCACGCCCGGGACCGCTCCGTTTTGGAATTCGTCGGTGGGCGCGGTTCCATTGACCTCTCTGGAGAGGGCCTCGGTTGGACCATGGGCGTTCCGTATGTCGCGTCCTGTCTGGTGGTGATGACCGAGACCTATGTGCGGACGGCCGACTACCTTGACCGCGGCGAGCCCGTCCTGCACGACGCGGTTCAGTCCGTATTCCGAACGGTGCAGGAGATGTCCGGCGACCACGACGACGAACTGCTTGCCCGAGCTGGAATCGACACCTCGGAGTGGGTCTAGGCCTGTGTGGGTTTCGGGGCGTGGCCTTCCAGAACGCCACGCCCCGACCGCTATTCCACGGACTGTTACGACTCCAGTCGGTGGAGGGCCCGCTCGTGGCGGGGGCACTCGGTGCAGCCGCCCGACTTGATGCGGTTCGGGACCCGCTGAGGGACGCGGTGGCCGCTGGGGCACTCCCACATGAACTTCGCGTCAGAGCCAGCCATCACCTCGGACGGTGTCTTGCGATTGAGATAGGGGTGCCATTCGGCCGCGATTGTGGGGTGCGTCGTGGCGAGGTCGTTGAATCCGGGCAGGATGCGCCGGCCTGCGCAGTATGGGCATCCGCATCCGCGGGTGCGTGCTTCGATGCGCATCTTGAACGGGTGCTTCCCGTTCTCGCACCACCAGATGACGTCCACCCCCGAGCCTTTGGTGTATTCGTCCGGCCGACGCCCCTCGTTGAGTTCGGGGAGCCATGTCTTCGCGAGTTCTGGGTACTTGGCGGCGATGCTCCGCCCAGAGTTTCGGGTGCGCTGCTTCTTGCAGTTCTCGCACGACCGGCGGCCCTTGACGCGGTCCTCGGCGCTCGCACGAAATTCGTGTCCGCAGCGTGCGCATAGCCACAGAAGGCGTCGTGTGTCGGCGGCTGTGAAGTGGGTGGCGGACTGGGAGTTCGCGCGGCTTGGGTGCAGTTCGGCCGCGAGGCGCGGGTGGGTGGTGGCGAAGTCGTTGACGCCGCGTAGCAGCACGCGGTTGAGGCATACGCTGCATCCGCTGGAGTTCAGCGTGCGGTTGGAAGGGGTGGCCGCATAAGGGTGCCCCTTCTCGGGGCACTGCCACCACACGGTGGTGCCGCTGTAGGCGGCGATGCCCGTCGCGCGAAGGGTGCCGTTGCGGGTGGGGTGCAGATCGGCGGCGACGGCCGGCGAGATGGTGGCGAGGTCGTTGACACCCGGAACGACGTGACGACCGGTGCATTGGGGGCACACGGTGGGGTGTCGTTCGCCGTCCTGGTCGAAGATGACGTCGTTGTACTCGTGACCGAAGGCGCAGAGCACCTTCCGCACGTTCGGCGCCGTCTCGGCATCAGTGTTCTGGTGGTGCTGGGCGACCGCGGACAGGTTTGTGTCGCCGGTGCAGGCGAGATAGTCGCCGTGGCTTTGGAATGTGTCGGGGTGCGGGTACCAGTCGGTCGCGTCGGCCGGCAGGGTGAAGTCGTGCGAGTGGGTCGGGTGGTAGCTGCGGTATCCGCGAAGCGCGGTCTGCAATGCGAGGTGCGCGGGCCACAAGCGCAGCCACACGATTCGTGACGCGGCCGGTGCCGGACGGATGGTGAGAGAGGCGAGGGCCTCAGTCATCCAGGCGAAGGTGTCCGCGTACGGGTGGGATGGGTCGAACAGGCGTCGCATGGTGTCAGGCTGGGTGACCCAGTCGGTGATGGCGACTGCCGCCGGAAAGACGGCGGGTGCGGTCTCAACAAGGTCGGCGGTGAGCGCATCGATGACGTCGACGAGCAGCTGGAGGTCGGCCCGTCCAGCGTGGCGCAGTTTCTGGAGTCGACGGTGGGCGGCGACGGTCTTGGTGGACACTGGCGACTGGGTGGTCGGGACGGTGTCGGGACCTGTCCAGCGGTGGTGGCGCTCGCAGAGGAAGTCGTCGAGGTGCGGGTGCTGCTGGATGTGCTCGCCGTGGCTGCACAGCAGGCACATCCACCGTTCGGTCAGCAACGACGTGCATGGCGCGCACGTCGCTGACTCCCGGTGGAAGTCGCGTGAGGCGGGCGCCGTCAACCGGGAGAGGTCGCGCCGGGTTTTCGCCGACAGGATGGTTTCCCATGTGGCGGTGGGGTCGGTGGTGTGCGCGAGCTTGAGGAGTTCGCGGGGGACAGTGTCCGCGGCGCCGTTGGCGGTGAGGGTGCGGCGTGTGTACGACTCGAGCGTTTCGCGGTGCCCGGGACGGACGGTGAACGGGAAGCGGCGGGTGAGGTCTTCGTGGTTCACGACATCACCTTCTCGGTGGCCGTCATCGTGCTCGCCTTACGGCGGCTTCGGACCTTGGCGTAGAACTCTTCGGCGGCGTGGTCGAGCGTGTACGCGTCCAGCAGTTCCCGGGTGAGGATTTCGTCGTCGGCGCCGTTCTGGATGAGGTCGATGGCGGTGCCGGTGAGCAGACGGCCGAGGGAGCCGATGGACCCTCCCGTGCGCTCCCACAGGTAGTGGTAGTGCGGGGCCAGGGTCTTGACCGGGTGGTTGCGGAGGAGCAGGTGCTTTTCGAACCCTTGGACGAGCCCGCCCCACTGCTTGCGCTGCTCGGGATTGCTCCATTCGTAGCGGGTGAGATGGAGAGCGGTGAACCGGTTCTTCAGCTGCTGACCGCGCGGCCCGTTCATCAGGGAGGAGTCCATGACGTCGATGCCGCAGTACAGGAACGTGGCGGCGACGTCGTTGTGAAGGCCCTTGAGCAGGTCGACCGCCTCACCGGTGCCGCGGCCGGCGAGGTTCTGCAGTTCGTCGACGACGATGAGCTGCGTCCGAGCGCGGCGGATGGCAGCGACCACTTTGGTGCGCAGGTCGGACGTGGAGTCGCGGGTGAGCACCGGGAGACCGAAGAAAGCAGCGAACTCTTTCAACAAGCCTTTCGCGCTGCTGTCTGCGGGCACTTCGACATACATGACCGGGACCTGTTCATACGCGGCCCAGTCGGGTACCTGCTTGCTGTATTCGTCGAGCACCCACCGCATGAGGCGCTTGGCGGTGGTGGTCTTTCCGAGGGTGGAGTTACCCGAGAGGATGACACCGGAGTGGCCGGAGTTCCGTGCCCGGTTCTCCTGGAAGGCTCGCGTCAGCAGGAGTTGGCCCTGCAAAACGGTGTTCGTGCCGAGGACGATGCCGCCGGAGAGGTAGTCCATCCGCTGCTGGTTGTAGGCGACCAGGTCGGCGTAGGTGGCGCCGTCGGGGAGGGCGGTCGGTGCTGCGAGCGGGTGGGTGAGGTAGTGCAACAGCGACTCACGCCGGTTGAGAGCGGTGGACTCGGCGTCCTGCGTGATGAACGTGAGGGGAATTGTCATGGTGGGGGCCTTTCAGAAGACGTCGACGATGTAGTCGTCGTCGTCGAGGAAGTCGTCGGCGGTGTAAGAAGGCAAGGAGATGGGGAGGCGTTCGGGTTCGGGGAACGGGGTGCCGGCGATTTCGGCGTCGGAGCGGGCGGTGAGGTGCCGGTAGTCGTCGACGGGACCGAAGTGGGGCTCGTAGAGCCGGGCTTCTGCGCCGCGTTCGTGGCATTCGATGAGCTTGTTGTCGCGGTCCACGACCCACACGCAAGTCGGGTTGTACGGGTCAACTTTCACTTCCCATTTGCCGCCGTGGCGCTGCTGGCCGGAGGGAGTGCCGCGCAGGGGGTGGAGGTCGGTGGAGTCGTACTGGCGGTTGTCGTACTTGAATCCGGTGCGGCCGATGACGCGGAATTCGGACGGAAGCATCCGGATGTAGTCCTCGCGGGAGAGCACCACCGGCATCTGCGCCACCGTCAGTGCCGCTTGCGCCGCCTTCTGATTCGGCGTGAGCTGTCGGGACGGGTGGAGCCGGTCGCGCAGGCCGGCGTGCGGCCGGTTCTGCCAGACCGACACGACCCAGTCCTCGAACAGTTCCCGAAGCGCCTCGACCGTCAGCAGCTTCTCCGTCGGAGTGGGCTTACCGCGGTGGTCGGGGCTTCGGCCGATGTACCCGGGAAGGGCCTGAGTGAACAACGAGTTGATGCTGCCGAACAGGCGCTCCACATGCGCTTTGGCGGTTGGCGTGTGCGGCGGGGACATCAGGATGGAGCATCCCATCTGCTGGGCGGCGGAACGGAACGTCGTCGACACGTAGTCGCGTCCCCGGTCGATGGTGATGCTCCGCGGATAGATGTGCGGGTGGGCATGCGCGTGCTCCAGATACTGTGCTTCGGTCAGGAGCCGGATACCGGGGTCCCTGCGGCGGAGAGTGTCACGAAGCGACTCGCGGGAGGGCCTGTTCTGGCGGGGAGTGACGGCCTGCGCGAGCAGCAGGGCATGGTCGACGCCCTTGGTCGCGGTCAGACGGATGGTGTAGGCCATGATGGTCCGCGAGTACACGTCCAGCATCACGGTCAGATGCGGCCGAGCGCGCCCATCGGGTGTTTGCACCTCGACGTCCATCAGATTGGTGTCGACGTGCACCTGGGAGCCGGGGAGGAGCTGCTCGTTCTTGGTGAAAGTCAGGTCGGGTCGGCCCGCGAGGGAAGCGCGGGTCTTCGCAGAGCCCTTCAGGTGCTTGTCGTAACCGAGCGCCGCGACGATGCGGTAGCGCGTTGCGCGGGAGGGGAGCTTGATGGTGCCGTACTGGTCCTTCAACCGCTCGGTTGTCTGCTTGAGAAGGTACGCAATCGTGTGAGTGGACTCCTCTGGCTGTTCGTCGATGACGGCGATGAGAACGTTCAGAATGCGCCCGTCGATGAGGTCCAGGCGGCCGTATTCACGAAGTGACCGGCCATCGACGAGTCCGATGAGGCCGTTCCGCTGGTACGCCTTCATCTTCGCGAAGAAGGTCGAGCGGTACATGCCGCGCCCGGTGTCGCGGAGCTCGTCGAGCTTGTGGGAAATGCGCTGCTCCTGGGAGTAGGTCGCGAGGTCGTATTTGGGGCGACGAATGTTGTTGCGCCCAACCCCGGTGAGCACCTCGTCGATGTCGGCAGCCATCATCGAAGCCGCCTTCAGAACGGGCTTGGGGAGGGTGTCCAGTAGGCGTGGGGAACGCGTCTCTTCCGAGGTCACGAGGGTCGCGAGCTCGGCAGGGGTGACCGTGCGCCGCACCCCGGTGAGTCGGTGGACGAGGGTGACGGCGGCGGTGGTG
This sequence comes from uncultured Demequina sp., assembly GCA_937925595.1. The sequence continues at coordinate 6,424 of CALALQ010000036.1, forward strand.
GCGGATTCGAGTTCGTACACTTCTCCGTCGATGGCGACGGCGGCGTTCTTGGTGGGCGATGCCATGGTGATGCTCCCTTTGGTCAGGCGGCGCGGGCGCCGAGTGTGAGGGGGGTGCGGCCGGAAAGCCGCTCGTTGAGGTCGGTGGTGAACGCTCGCGTCCACATCAGGTGGAACAGTCCGCGGCGAGCCAGAGCGGTGCTGGAGGCAGGCAGCTGACGGGTGGCGTCGTTGATGGTCCAGTCCGGCTGCGCCGCCGCGAGAAGCTCCTGCTCGGACTCGGCGCCAGGGTGGTTGTTGGGGTGGCGGAACTGCGACAGGAACGTGACGTTGACGCGCTCCTGCACGGGGATGTCGGCCAGGACGTGATAGTCCCAGCCGATGTCCTGGCATAGGTCTCGGGTCCACTCGAACTGCGCGTGCGCCTTGGCGTTGATACGGGCGGCGGGCTTGACGTCGTAGATGGTCTGGACGCCGCGCGCGTCGAGCGCGAGGAAGTCCGGGTAGTGGGTGATGCCGTCGCTGTCGGTGAGCTTCATCGGCTGCGAAGCGAGGGCCACGATGTCGCCGGCGAAGTCGAGCATCATCAGCCAGTCCCGCTCGTGCAGCGATTCGTGCCACACATGGGCGCCGGTAGACGCCATCCAGTAGTAGCCGTGATAGTTCTTCTGCCGCGGGTATGCCGCGCCCTGTCGGACCGGCTCCGTGAGGTACAGCTCGGCGCTGAGCAGGCCGGCGTCCAGCGGTGCGCTCTTCACCTTGCCGTGCCGCTTCCAGGCGGCGAGGTTGCCGGGGGTGGCTTCTCTTTCGTTCATATTCTCCCCGTGCGCAGTACGCGTTGGAATGTGGGTCAGCACAAGGACGTCCCGATCAGAATGAAAAAAGGCGCGTGAAGCACGGTCGCACGAATTCCAGATAAGATCGATGTGCGTATGTTTTATGGAAGTGAGGTCATCGGGTTACCAGAGGTGTCCGCGATCCTTGGTGTCGGGCCGCGCCGAGCAGCGACCCTGATGCAGGCGGGGAAGATTCAGGGGCGCAAGCTGCAGTCCGGCGCGTGGATCACTCCTCCGGATGCCGTCGACCGCTACGCGCGGAGCACTCGACTCGGGCGGGGAAGGATGATGACGCCCGCGACCGCCTGGGGCGTGCTGTGGGAACTGTCCGGTCTGAAGCCCTCCTGGCTTCCGGCAAGCACTCGCTCGCGGGTCCGCGCCCACATCGCTCGCTCAGACGCGGAAGGTCTGATCCGGGCCGACGCCGGACGCACAAGCATCGGCTACTACGAAGCGGGCGACGCCGACGCGGCGAGACCGGGACTCATCCTCACGGCCCGCGCGGCAGCGGGAACCCTCCGCCTATTGAAGAGCGAACGCTACGTCATCAACGGGTACGTCAGGAGTGGAGACCTGCACGCCTACGCGGCTGAGTGCGGCATGGTCACCGCCATCGGCGGTAGGCACGTGCTGTTTGCGAACACGCTCCCCATCGATTACGCCGGAAGTCACATGCCGAAGGCCGTCGTGGCTATGGACCTCGCCCGCACCACGGAGGGCCGCAGCCGAGCCAAAGCCGTGATCGCCCTGGAGCGCCTACGGGAGGAGTGGGTGCAGGCGCAATAGGCGGCGTTCGCCGGAGCGGTGCCCCACGAGCGGCGCGGCGGGCGGGCGCGCGCATGTCCCGGTCGGTCACCGCGCGAGCGACGACTGCCGGTCGTGATCGCACTTCATGGGTGCTCATCCCAGAAACCGTAGAGTGGGCCGGCCCCTCACCGTTCCAACAACTGCGAACAGTCCCGCTGAGGGTCCTCACATCGCCGTGACCCAGATTTCCGTGCGCACTGCGCATGGAAGGGGGTATGAGCACATACCCTTACAACGACCCCCGCCCCGAGGACCTGTCCCCGCGATGGAAGGCGCGGTACGACAGAATCGCGGAGGTCACCGCGCTACTCGGACGCCTTCCCCGCCGCAGTGACCCAGGCATCAGCCCGAGAGATGTCGCCTGGATCGCCGATCAGCGCCGTGCCCTCAACCTCACACCCGCGCAACGCTACGCGCTTGCGCAACTGCCCGGCTGGTTCGAAGGAACCCGAGACGGCGTGTGGTACGCCAGGGCCGAAGAGTTGCGCGTCTTCATCGACGCGCATGGTCGTCCTCCGCGCGTACGCGCTGAAATGCGTGAGGAGCGGGCGCTCGGGCACTGGTATTCCCGGCAGCGTGTGGCGCTTCGGCGCGGTGAACTGCGGGCGGAGCGGACGAGTGCCCTCCTGTACGTCGTCCGTGCGCTGGACCGGGAGACTTGAACTCGAAGAAGTGACGGACCCGGTCGCTTCGCGCAGACGACGACGCGCTGAAGCGGGTCACGTCGGCGACCGTGGCTAAGGTTGCACACGTGATCACTGGTGAACTGAAAAGCAAGATCAACCTCATCTGGGACGCCTTCTGGTCGGGTGGCATCAGCAATCCACTCGAAGTCATCGAGCAGATCACCTACCTGCTGTTCATCCGTCGTCTCGATGACATACAGACGCTCGCCGAGAAGAAGGCCCGAGTCACGGGCGCGCCGGTCGAGAACCCCGTCTTCCTGCCCGGACAGTCCGAGCTGCGGTGGAGTCACTTCAAGAACACGTCGCCTGAGGTGATGTTCACGATCGTCGGCAACGAGGTTTTTCCGTTCCTGCGTCAGATGGGCGACGGCACGACCTACAGCGAGCACATGAAGGATGCCCGCTTCACGATCGCGACGCCGGCGTTGCTGTCGAAGGTCGTCGACATGCTCGACGGCATCCCGATTGCCGACCGCGACACCAACGGCGACCTCTACGAGTACCTGCTGTCGAAGATCGCGTCGGCGGGCGTCAATGGACAGTTCCGCACGCCGCGCCACATCATCGAGCTCATGGTGCAGATGACCGCGCCCACCCCGAGGGACGAGATCTGCGACCCCGCCTGCGGCACAGCCGGGTTCCTCGTCGCCGCATCCGAGTACGTGCGCGACACGCACGCTGACGCGCTGCTGGATGCCGAGCAACGTCGCCACTTCCACCACTCGATGTTCCACGGGTACGACTTCGACAACGTCATGCTCCGCATCGGCAGCATGAACATGCTCATGCACGGCATCGAGTCACCTGACATTCGCTATCGCGACTCCCTCTCCGAGGGTGCAGCGGCGGATGCCGAGAAATACACGCTCATCCTCGCCAATCCGCCGTTCGCCGGGTCGCTCGACTACGAGTCCACCGCGAAGGACCTCCAGCGCATCGTCAAGACGAAGAAGACCGAGCTGCTGTTCCTCGCCCTCTTCCTCAAGCTCCTCAAG
>CALALQ010000037.1 GCA_937925595.1 uncultured Demequina sp.
CAAGCGCGACCCCGAGTCGAACCTCTTCCACCACCGCGACCGCGGGTTCATCCCCGAGGGCCTGCTCAACTACCTCGCCCTGCTGGGCTGGTCGATCGCCCCTGACCGCGACGTCTTCACTCGCGAGGAGCTGGTTGAGGCATTCGACATCGCTGACGTGAACCCCAACCCGGCTCGCTTCGACCTCAAGAAGGCGGAGGCGATCAACGCCGAGCACATGCGTCGCCTGCACCCTGGGGACTTCGCGATTCGCGTGCTGCCGTACCTCCATGCGGCAGGGCTGGTCGGCTCTCCCGAGGTGCGCGGCCTCACCCCGCACGAGGAGGCGACGCTTGCGCTCGCGATCCCGCTGGTGCAGACCCGCATGACTCTGCTTGGCGAAGCGCCGGGGATGCTCGGCTTCCTCTTCGTCGACGACGAGCAGGTCACGTTTGAGCCTGAGGCGCTCGCGAAGCTCCCCGAGAACGCGGCTGAGGTGCTCGACGCGGCGATCGAGGTGCTCGAGGGCCTTGAGGACTTCTCGCCTGAGTCGCAGCAGAATGCGCTCAATGCGGTGCTCGTGGAGCAGATGGGCATCAAGCCGCGCTTCGCGTTCGGACCGCTGCGTGTTGGCGTGACCGGCCGCCTGGTCTCGCCGCCGCTGTTCGAGTCGATGGAGATCCTTGGCCAGCACCACGCGGTAGCTCGCCTCAAGCGCCTGCGCGCCACGTTGTGACGCTCGCATCAAGTGGCGGCCGCATCACGGCCGTCCTCTTCGACATCGACGACACCCTTGTCGATACTCGCGGCGCCTTCCGACACGCTCTCGCCGTGGTTGCGGAGCGCTATCTGACTGCGGAGATCTCCGCTGACGACCTGGTCACCACGTGGAGGGCCGACGCTGGCGGCCACTATCGCGCCTTCACTCGCGGGGAGATCGGGTACAGAGAGCAGCGCATGCGCCGCGCCAACGAGCTCCACGCCATGTACGGCGGGCCCGAGCTCGATGACGGGGGCTTCGACGCGTGGGATGAGGTCTTTGAGCAGGCATTCCAAGCGGGGTGGGTGGCTCACGAGGACGTGGGCGAGGTGCTCGACGCGCTCGACGCCGCAGGCATTCCGTATGGGGCGCTGTCCAACGCACGCGTCGCATATCAGGAGCACAAGCTCGAGATCGCTGGCCTGTCGCGGGTTCCCATGCTTGTAGGCGTCGATACGCTTGGCTTCGGCAAGCCCGACCCTCGCGTCTTCGCGCTTGCGGCCGAACGCATCGGCGCCGCCCCCGCCAATCTCGCCTACGTGGGCGACGAATACGACATCGATGCCGTCGCCGCGACGGACGCGGGAATGCTCGGCGTGTGGATCGACCGCGGCTTCGCGCATCGACCCGTCGAGCGCACCGAGGGCGACTCCGTCGTGCGCATCACGTCATTGAGCGAACTCAAGGCCGTCACCGGCTTCTAAGACCCGCCCCCCGCGAAGCGCTCGCTCCCCGCGCGCTCAACCACAGCGTCGGGCATTCTTTGTTGCTACAACCTTTTTGCGTGGTCATGCGTCGCACCATGTAGAACCCGGGGGAGAAGGTAGGGCTGCATGAGTCAGTGGGTCGAGGTGATGGAGCGAGTGGTGCGGGAGCGCCGCCCCGCTCTCGTCGGTTACGCCTACCTCGTGTGCGGCTCGCGATCGGACGCCGAAGAGATCACTCAAGAGGCGATCGTGCGCACCTTCGCTCGGGGTCGCGCCAAGACGTCAGTGGCGCAGGCGGAGGGATACATCCGTCGCGCGATCGTCAACGAGGCAATCGACAGGGCGCGTCGCCGCAAGGTCGCCCAGGAGCGCCGCGCGCTGGTAGCAGTGCCCGACGCTGTCGTGGGTCACGCGGGCGCCGTCACCTCTGACGCCTACATGGAGTACCTCCTCAGCACGCTCACTCCTCAGGAGCGTGCCGTGGTGGTGCTCAAGTACATCGACGACATGACGGTGGCGCAGATCGCCATCGCGATGAAGCTCGCGGAGGGCACCGTGAAGAGGTACCTCCACAACGCCGCGCTCAAGCTGCGCGGCCACATTGAAGACGATGCGGAGCAGGTCGCCAAGGTGGAGTACGTCCACGCGACCGTAATTGAGGGAAGGTACGCATGAACGAGTTCAGCAACCGACTGGGCGCGATCGCCCAGGGAGTGAGCCGAGAGTTCGAGGCAGGTGCACCCGACGACTCCGCAGCGCTCATCCATCGCGCCAAGCGCGGTCGGGTGGTGTGGACCGGCACCGTCGGCACCGCGACGCTTGCGACCGCCGCCGCTGTGGCCGTTGGCGGCAACGCCGCGGCGAGCACGCTGTTCGACTCAACTCCCATTGAGCCCGCTACTCCCACCAAGCCGGCGATCGAGGAGGCCAAGGCCATCCCGGTGCCCGCCGCGCACTGGAGCACCTACGAGAAGCTGCGCGAGGACTCGCTCGCGGCCGAGGCGGCGCGCGAGAAGGCCGCCAAGGAGAAGGCGGAGAAGCTCGCCGCCAAGAAGGCTGCGAAGGAGAAGGCGGCTAAGGAGAAGGCGGCTAAGGAGAAGGCGGCTAAGGAGAAGGCCGCCAAGGCCAAGAACAAGAGCGCGTGGAAGCACAAGCACGGCGACAAGTGGTCCAAGGACAAGGACTGCTATGACGACCACAAGTCCGGCGAGAAGTCCGGCGGCGACTACAAGTGGAAGAAGAAGTGGAAGGACAAGGACTCCGGCGGCGACAGCACCGGCGGTGAGGGCGGCGGCGAGTCCACAGAGCCCACTCCTGAGTCCACCGAGGGCTGACCCACTCCCACAGGCTCCGCCACGCGCACCCAACGAC